>PEVN01000310.1 GCA_002779825.1 Armatimonadetes bacterium CG06_land_8_20_14_3_00_66_21
GGAGTGCGTGTTGCAGGAAGTGCAGGACGGTCAAGGCAACACGCTCTACTGGGAGCGCGCTTTCAACTTCGGCGGGCAGGACATCGACGTGTACGTCGAGGGCATCGCCGTCAGTGCCGCCGCCGGAGACGTCACCCTGCGGCTGGTAGGCAAGGTGGATGAAGGACAGCGGGATCAGCAGGGGCAACCGGTGCTGGTGGAGTATGAGGATCGGGCGAGGTTCACGGTGGTTCAGGTAGACCTCGACGTCACGAACGTGCTGGACGCCGACGAAGAAGCCAAGGGCGGGGTCATCTGTCTGAACAACGACAACGACGACTTTGGCAATCCCCCGAACCACAACTACGATGCCGACCGCGAGCAAAACGCAGTCATCGGGGAAGACGACCTCCAGGAACTGACGCTGGCGCTGAACCTGGCGGGCTTGACCACCGGGCAGGTCCGGTTGGAGATCTCCGCCGGTGCGGGCGGTCAGAACGCCGATGACACTCGGCTCAAGGTGTGGGAGTCGGCAACGAAGCAGGCGGTGGTGCTGGACGGGGCTACTCGACAGCGCAACTGGACGGTGGCCGAGTTCACCGCCCTGCCCCAGCCGGTTCGCTTCTATGTCGAGGGCTTCCAGCGGTCGGCTGCGGTGAAGGATGCCGAGTTGAAGCTGAGTTACCGGTATCGGACAGACCCGCCGCCGCAGGACGCGACCTGTGAAGACAAGTCGAAGTATACCGTGGTCGAGTTACTGCTCGATGCCGACCGGGATGGGGCGCTGGTCGATGATCTGCCTGGCTATCGGCCCGGCCGCCGCCTGGACGGCTCGCAGGAGCTGACCATTGGGGCCACGAATGACAATGTCACGCCCCAGGAAGTGAGGCTCATTGTTGCGCCTCTCTCTGACGTGGTTGCTTCCCAGGTCCGTGCTGAACTGGAGGACGCGAGCGCCTGGCCAGGCGTGTGCATGAACCGGTGGCACGGAACTGAAGACGACTTCTCGTTTAGCAACATCGGCAACAGCAGGACATGGGAGCTCAACGTCGCTGGTGGGCCGGGCGTCACGTTCCCTCTTTATTGCACTGACTTCGCCGGGCGATGCCGCTTCACAGCCCAGATCAGACGAGACGGAACAACCCTGACCTCGGGGGAGAAGCGCATTCCTCTTGACACCGACCGGGATGCTCTGCCCGACAGCTTTGAGCAAGCCCACCGGCTGGGCCAGGGCGGCAACGTGGTCTTTGACCCCAGGAACCCGACTACGCGAGGCGCTGGCCAGAACGATGGCGAGTACGAAGGCGACTTCACGCCGGCGACCCCAGGGGCGCAACCTGGCCCCACCCTCAATCCGGCGAACGGCAGGCGTGGCGACGGTTTCACCGCCTTCGAGGAGTATCGAGGGTTTGAAACCCGACAACTCGGCAATGTGAACGACCAGAATCAGGTCCACGCGGACGACAACGCTGCTTCCCGTGAAGTACGGGCCTTGAACCCGCACGTCAAAGACTTGTTCGTCAGGGGCCAGGTCTATGCCGGGACGGTCAACGATCCCAATGGCGTTCCAGTTGTAGTCAACCACAACATGGCCATCGGCCAGATGACGGACTGGTCTGTGCACAACGTGGCTGTTTGGCGGCTGGCAGGGAACGAATACGCTGAACCCTCTCGCATAGTGAACGTCAACCGTGACGGCATCCCAGGCGCAGCTCCACAGCGCGCCGTGCGGATCGTGGCCGGACAGGCCCAAGGCAATCTGGGCTATGCATATCTCGGAGAGCTCACGACAGGTGACGACGGCATTCGCCAGACCGAGAGAATTCCCGACGATGTGGAAGCGGATCCGATCATCCTCCGCTTTCAGGGCTTGCCCAATTCCGTTGTGGTCACGGGCGGCCAGAATGGCATCATTGATCCTCCATTTGACCGTGCTCACGACAGGCTCGATCCTGCTACTCACACGGTCACCGAGGGGGACGATGGGAGGCTGAATACAGTCGTGCCAGGCTACGCGCCTCAGGGGGATGACCGGGTTCGCGGCACCATCGCAGGCGACGCCGGTGATCCGCTGGACCCCGACACCGTTGCCTCCGCCCAGGGCGACGAGTTGGCGAACGTGGTCCTCGATCCCAACGGGAACGGGATTGACGCCGGAGTCTCCCCTCAAGATACTCTCAATGCAGATGGCACGCTTAGCCCGCGCAATCCCGTCAACGGTGCGGATGACGGGTTCCAGACGCAGTGCCAAGGCAACGACTTCTTTCGCGGGACCATTCAAGAGGGAGCGGACCTGAATCTCCAAGCTCGACCCCACGGGAACGATTTCGTCCGGGGCCACATCGACGCAGGCGCGAACAATCAGAAGCTCGATCCGCGGTTGAACAATGCAAACGCGCTTGTCCACAACAGTGGGGGCCTCCCAGCCGCCAACGATGACGAGTTCGATGCCCAGAACGATTGCATTCGCTCAGGGCCCGACGGGGTGTGCAACACGACGCCGCAGGCCGCGAGCGACGATCAGCTTCGAATACCCCCTGGGTACGGCGAACCCCACGTGAACTGCATTCTTCGGGGCGGCAACGGGCGGATTGACAGTGTTCCTCCTGCGGGTTCGGACGACTGGATTGAGATCGCGGCGGAGGCGGCAAATCCGTTCGGCTTCAATCAGTCGCCGAACGAGCACAGCACGGTGGAGGTGAATCTGGAGCTCCACGGTGGTTGGCAGCAGGGCCGCGACTGGCTCAACCCTGCGGACCGAGTGCAATACTTCGTGGGAAGCCCCGACTGGACCCACTTCGTCCAAGAGTCTATGGGGCATGAAGGCTCGCACGCTTGCCACGTGAACCACTGGTTCAGCGGTTGGGGCCAGCTCTTCAACTTCGGCGGCAGCCTCTGGATCACGCCTAATCCTGCCCCTGCCGGTGCCGAGGTGCAAGCCGAGTACTTCGATGGTCCGATCGACCACGATGGGAACCCAGCGACCCCGGACGTATGGCAGGTCTTCGCCAACCTCAACAATGCCCATGCAGGGGTTACCAACATGATCTCCAATGCCCCATTGCCGGTTCCGAACACCTTCGATGCGGTAGACCTTGATCAGTTGCGTCTGCAGCTCAGACACGACTGAGGAGGTACGCACCATGCGCAAAGGACACATCTGCACGAATCTCGTTTCCTTCGTTGCCTGGATAGCCTTCGTGATAGTGGCGAGCTTCCCGCTATTTGGGGCCCCTGAGCAGGAACGGCAGGTCATCACCATGACCGCCACGCCAGGCCGGGTTATCCAAGACTGGGAAGGAACTGCGTTGCTGTTCCAGGATGACCCCACGCCCATCCGCTTCTTCCTGGATGCTCGGCTGCAGCCAGGCGACGAGAGGTTCGACTGGCACCGGATTCTGTCTGCCTATCGCGTCTCAGTTATGCTCGACAACAAGTTCATGAACCCAGAGGACATACTGCTGGCCAAGGAAGTCAGGATCATCCATTACCCTCTGTGGGTGTACTGCGTGGTTGAGGTGACCCCGAGAGCTGGTCGCTGGTCACCGGGCTACTACATCGTCGGCGGAGGGTTTGACCGGAGCTGGCTCCTGCGCAACGACCTTCCCGACGTGAACTTGTGCGGCGACCTGAAGGAGATCCGTGTGGTGTGCCGCCCGAAGCAAAGCGGCGACGATGAGTTACTGCGAATGCGGTTTGCAGTTCTGCGGTGGGCGACTGTTGAGCAACTCTTGCCTGGGGATCCCCGGCGCGCCCTCCAAGCTATCGAGCAGCTTCTCAAGGCCTTTCCTGGGGACTGCTATGCCCACGCTTACGCCGGCAAGATCCTGGAAGATCAGCGCCGCTATGAAGAGGCCATCCCTCACTACGAACAACTGTGCAAAGCCATCGAAGCGTGCTATCCTCAAGACCCCCCGTACTGGCTCGTCATCCAGTGGCCGAACACTGTGGCGCCCAACGAGAAGTTCAGAGCGCTCCGCTTCGACTACTGGCTGGGAAAGAGAGGACCACAGGAGATTCATGGATATCTTCGCCATGAGATGCGCGCGATGCGCGCCTTCCTGCCCTTTCTCAAATCGCCTTACCTGTTGAAGCTCAACGACGTGAAAGACCCCACCGCCTTGGCTTTGAGACTGAAAGACGAGCAAGAGCCCCTGTCCCGCCACCTGCGATATGGCGTCGGTATCAACATCCTGGAGTGGCTGCACGACTACGATGGCAAAGGAGCACCGCCCCAAGACGTGCTGGAGGCCCTGGTCGCCAACCTGAACCACCACCTCTGGGGTCCCTGTCTCTACGACAAAGAACGCTTCGCGAACGTCAAGTTGCGCGGGGCCACGAAGGAGCTGCTCGAGAAGTGGCCGCCGAAGCAGCCTGACCCGGAGGCTCAATTGCGGCTCAATCGGATGCTGCTGGAAGACGCTTGGCCGACGATCGTGCAGGCCCGATGATGTCGCAGATCCAGTAGGAAGTCTGTAGAAGGTGGCGGCGCCCCAGCAAGTGACGATGCCTGCGATCCGATGACCGACGTGATCACTTCCGGCCCCGACGGCATACGCCACACGAACCCCCAACCCAACAGTGACGACCTCCCGGAGGCACTGGTGCCGGGCAGGTGCGGCAGATCGACAGCAACACCTCTGACACTCTCACCGTCACTCGCGAATGGGAGACAGTCCCGGATGCGACCTCGCAATACCAACTGGTGAATAGGGACGCGTACCGCACCTTCTTCAGCCAAGGCGAGGAGCAGGTCGGGGTCGCGACGGGCGGAGGCCCGTTCACGCTCACCGACACCACCAAGGACTGGCAGCCCGACGAGTTGGTGGGACGATACGTGCGCATCGTCGAGGGCACAGGCTCTTTCCTGATGAACCAGTTTGGTCTACGGATCACGGCCAACAGCTCGCATACGCTTACCATTGACGGGGAATGGAATTGGTGGGAAGGCCCGCCTGACTCGACGTCTCGATACGTGATTGTTGAGCACACCAGGTTCGACTTTCCGCGCAAGGTCCACGGGAACGGCGGCAGCGAGGCGCCTTCATTCCGCTGCGTCCGCGAGATCCTGATGGACACCCAGCTTATGAACTGGAACAGCGAGTGCCAGACTCAACTGAACGGGATCCGCACCACTCTGGAAGAGGCGCTTGGCTTGCCGGAGGGGTCACCGCCGATCAGGTTGCCCGTGCTCTTCACGAAGATGCTGGTCGGCGAGCAAGACAAGGCCACCGCATACATCCCGCACGCGGTGAACCTCCAGGCAATCAACGGCAAGCTGCTTCTCCCTGAACCGTATGGACCGCGAGATGATACTGACGGCGACCTCTTCAAGGCGGCCGCGGTGAGCGCGCTCACCAATGGCGGCATTGCGCAGGAACGTGTCCAGTTCATCGACGACTGGGACTGGGATCACGTAGCTGGCGGAGAGGTCCACTGCGGCACCAACGTGCAGCGGGGCATGCCCGAGGGCAATTGGTGGTAGCACCCACGAAAGGCAGGGGAAGTCGAATGCCATGCTCGTCCGACCGGATAGCAGCGACCTTGGTTCTGGGCATCACTCTGGTTGCCAGCCGCACGGGGACTTGCGCCCAGGAGCAGCTCGCGGCTCTCTTCGAGCGAGCGCTTCAAGAGCAAGGCCAGTCGTATTTGGAGGCTCGACAGGGCATACTGGATCGGGGTGAACAGGCTGTGGAGTTCCTGCGAGAGAAGGCCGGGGCTGCCGCGAGAGCAGGTGACTGGACCGTCTGGGGCATCGCTGAGTCGCTGATAGGCCGCCTCACCCAGGCGGCCCAGTGGAAGCAGTTCGAGGCGGCGATCCCGCGGTGGTTCTCATCTGTGAACCCTCTTACCGGGCTGTACGAGGCTCACGCTCCGTTCCGGGGACTGCAGGATCCCGCAGCGATTCCTCTGCTGATAGAGACAGTGGCCAGATCGGGGGAGCCGCCATCGAACCCGATCCCCCGGGGAGTCGCCGCATTGGCCTTGGGGGACTTGGGC
>PEVN01000147.1 GCA_002779825.1 Armatimonadetes bacterium CG06_land_8_20_14_3_00_66_21
ATCGGCGTCAGCGACTCGTCCAGTCCCAGCCGCTCAGCGACCGCCTTCTTACCGAGCGCGCAGGTCCGCGCCAACCACTTGACCAGAGTGGTCTTCCCGCTCCCCGAGTCGCCCAAGAGCACGAGCTGCCGGTGGCTGCCGAGGACCTGCTCGATCGGCGCCGGCTCGCCGCGCCGCCCGAGGGCCCGCTCTCGCTCCAACCAGCGGTGCAGGCGCGCTGCCGCGTTGTTTTCGGACCGGCCGGGTGCGTCCTCGGTCTGGTCGTGTGGACCGCGACGCGCCCGGCGCCCACCCGCCGCCCGCCGCTCTCTCAGCAGACGTGCCAACTCTTCGGGAGACGGTACGCCGTCGCCCTGCTCCAGCTCCGGCAGCAGCTCCAGCGCCTCCGCCAGATCGGGGGGCAGATCCTTCACGTCCCGTCTGCCCAGCGACACCAGCTTGAGCGGCACGAACACGTCGTCCAGCTCCAGTTCCACGATTCGCTCTTCCTGCCGGATGCCGCGGAAGTCGAGGTAGTGGTAGCGGGTGAGGAGGTCGTCGAGGTAGTTGCGCAGGAGCGTGTCAGCCATGGCAGTCGCCGGCGCGGACGGCGTGGCCGCCTCCGCGCCAGTCGGTTCCAGGTTCGTCGCCCTCACCCCCGGTCCTTCTGTGCTTGGCGTAA
Source organism: Armatimonadetes bacterium CG06_land_8_20_14_3_00_66_21 (assembly GCA_002779825.1). Classification (GTDB taxonomy): domain Bacteria; phylum Armatimonadota; class Abditibacteriia; order CG2-30-66-41; family CG2-30-66-41; genus CG2-30-66-41. Next base: position 662 of record PEVN01000147.1, read on the forward strand.
CGCCCTGTGCGTGCTGTGTTCGGCGAGAGTCTGGGGTGCCTCTCGGGTCCGTGTTCGGCGAGGGTCTCCTGACCCCGCCGGGCCGTTGACCGACAGGTCTCCCCCATGGATTCGCTGCCCTTTGAGACCTGCGGTCGGGTGTTTCGGGGCGGTCGGAGACCTGCCCCGAGCTAGCCGCGTTTCTTGACTCCCCCGGACTCCGCCAGTAGAATGCCCCCCATGGAACTCCACGTACATCCCTCCTCCCTCTCCGGCTCGGTAGCAATCCCGGGATCCAAGTCCCACACGATCCGCGCGCTGCTGGTCGGTTCGCTGGCCGAGGGCACGTCGCGGATCCTGGCGCCGTTGGATTCGGACGACACCAGCGCGTGCGTCGCAGCCTGCCGAGCGTTCGGCGCCGACATCGGCACAGGCGGCGACGCCTGGACCGTCACCGGCGTGGGCGGCAGACCCACGGTGCCTGACGAGATGGTGGACGTAGGCAACTCCGGCACGACGCTCTACCTGACCATGGGGACGGCGGGGCTGGTGGACGGCTGGACCGTGTTCACCGGTGATCGCCAGATCCAGAGCCGCCCCGCCGAGCCGCTGCTCGACGCCCTGCGCCAGTTGGGTTGTCAGGCCAAGTCCAAGCTCGACAACGGGTGCGCGCCGCTGGTGGTCCGCGGACCCATGCGCGGCGGCGAGGTCGGGCTGGACGGCAGCAAGACCTCCCAGTACGTGTCCAGCCTGCTGCTGAACTGCCCGTTGGCAGTCGCGTCCGGCCGGGCGCGCGGCGAGACGGTGCTGCGGGTGGACAACCCGGTCGAGGTGCCTTACATTGAGATGACCTTAGGCTGGCTGGCTGACCAAGGGCTCGAGGTCAGCCGCGAGGCGACCGCTCAGTTCCGGATTCCGGGCGGACAGCGCTACCGCGCCTTCACCAAGCGCATCCCGGCCGACTTCTCGTCCGCCACCTTCTTCCTCTGCGCGGCCGCCGTCACGGGGTCGGAGCTGACGCTGTTGGGTCTGGACATGGGCGACACCCAGGGCGACAAAGCCGTCGTCGAGATGCTCGCCGCCATGGGCGCCGAGACAGAGCAACTGCCCGACGGCGTTCGCCTCCGCGGCGGCGAGTTGCGCGGCGCGGAACTCGACCTGAACGCGACGCCCGACGCGCTGCCCGCGCTTGCCGTCACCGCCTGCTTCGCGGAGGGCGAGACGCGGCTGGTGAACGTCGCCCAAGCCCGCCTCAAAGAGACCGACCGCCTCCGCGTCATGCGGGAGGAGCTGACCAAGCTCGGCGGCGACGTTGAGGAGTTGCCCGACGGCTTGGTCATCCGCGGGCGGCCGTTGAAGGGCCGGGCGGTCCACGGACACCACGATCACCGCGTGGTCATGGCGCTGGCCGTAGCTGGGCTCGCGGCGGAGGGCACGACGACAGTGGACACGGCGGAGGCGGCTGCGGTAACGTTCCCCAACTTCGTCGAGCTGCTGCAGAGCGTGGGAGCGGAGATTGTGGTGAACCAGGCCGACTGAGCCTTCGGACCATGTTCCCGGCACAATGCAGGCGTCGGAAGCGTCTTGGACGGCGGAGAAGCCATGGAAGCTCACCCGGACTCGATCAGCGCGGAACGCCGGACCTCGGAACGCAGACCAGGCGGCAAACCGCTCACGGCCTTGGGGCGCGTCCTCGAAAGGCTGTTCCCTTTGTATGGCGGCTTCGCCTGCGGAGTGGTCGGCGCCGCTCTCGGGTGGCGAGAGTGCACTGCGGGCAACGCGGGCGTCATCCCACTGGTGACAGCCGCGAGTGCAATGGTCTGCATAGTGGTCGGCCCCATGGCTGCTGTACGTGCGGAACTGGCACGTCGCGGCGAGGGGGACGCTGAGGGGGCCGGCGCGTCACTGCGCGAGTGGTATGCGCTGTTGGTCTACGGGCTGGGAGTCTGCGTCGTACTGCTTGCAGCCGCCGTTGTCGGCGCGGCACTGCGCCAGTGGTCGGGTTTTCGGGGGCAGGTCGTGCCGCATGGGCTGTCTCTTCCGGGCGGCTACCTGTGGTCGTGCGTCGCCGGCGGGGCGAAGCCGCTGTGGCCATACGCTCCCCTCATCCTGGTTCCCACGGTGGCCTACGCGGCAGGCGCCGCCGTGCTGCTTCGAGCCGCGCGCCTGCACCCCCTCCTGATCATTTTCACGCATCCCGTCTGGATGTTCGTCCCAGAGCATGTCCTCTACCGTCTGACCCAATCAGGCGTTCTGTCCTTCTCGTACAGCCCTGTCGTCGGCAGCCCTTCGTTCCACGACCTGTGGTGGCGAGGGGAGATGCCGGCGGTGTCCACTTGCTTCCTGGCCAGTCGGCTTCTCGTGCTGGCGGCGGGCCGCCTGCTGGCATTGGGCGCAGAATGGCTGGCAGGCTCCCGAGGCGCTGCTGCCGGTTTCCTGTTCAGAGAGCAGCTCGCCCTGACGGGCGCGCTGGTCGTCCTCGGCATCGGGTTCGCTCGACCCGCAGGGCTCGTCATCCCCCAGGGAGCGATCAAGACCAGGTTCCCCAAGCCGCTACGCACTGAGCATTTCGTTATCTACGGCTTCCCTGCCCGCGGTTCCACCAGCCCCAATCTCGCCGAGGAGCACGAATGGGCGCTGCGCTGGCTTTGCGGGCGACTGGGCCGTCGGCCGCCTGATAGGCGCATTGAGTCCTACGTCTACAACGATGTCGAGTCGATGGCATTCCTCACCGGGTGGCGCAACTGCCATCCGGTATACGGGCCGGGGGCGGTTCATGTTGTGGCGCAGTATGGCCAAGTCCCGAACCTGCGTCACGAGCTGGTCCACTTGCTGCTCGGGCGCCCCCCGGCGCGCTATGCGCCGTTGGTTGTGGAGGGGGTGGCAGAAGCGCTGGCGGGCCGCCAGTCCGTCCGAGACCGCGACCTAGCTGCCCTCCTGCGAGCGGGGCGTCTGCCTGAGCCGGGCGCCCTGGGTGACTCACACTCCTTCTGGAGGAGCGAGTCTCGGACTCATCTGGCATACCCCGTGGCGGGGTCGTTCAGTCGATTCCTGCTTCGCGAGTATGGGCTGGCGCGCTTCCTGAGCCTGTCCCAAGAAGCGCGCTTCGAGGAAGTCTACCACCGAAGTCTGCGGGACTTGGGCGCGGCGTGGACCCGGTACCTGCAGGGATTCCCCGTGGTCTGGCGGGATGTCCGACGGGCGGGTTACTACTGGAACACGCACCCGGACGGCAACCCCTTTGCCAACTGGCCCGTCACGCCGTTCGACCATCTGGGATCGGAGATTCGCCAGGCCCTTCGAGAAGGCAACTGGCGCAAAGCCATGGCTGTGTGCGACCGAGTGCCGAGCTCGGACCCCGAACGGCCGAGAGCGCAGGCACATCGAGCGGCATGCCTCCGACGGCTTGGGCGGCTGGAAGAGGCGCGGGACCTGCTGGATCGCCTCGGCGGAACGCCAGGTCCACGCTCCTATGTGTACTTCGAGACGGCGAGAGTGTGGCACGAGCTGGGCGACCAGTTCCGCGCGGAGATGTTCCTCCGTCAGGCAGCGGAGGAGAACGAACGGCTCGCCATCGCGCTCGATCCGTTCGCGTTTGCCGCTCGGCTGTACCAACGGCCGCGGCTCCGGGCGCTGCTCAACGAGTTCCCCGACGATCCCACAGCGTGGCCGTTTTCCGAGGTCGCTCAGCGAGTTGCGCAACTGGCCCCGCAGTTTGGTCCGGCGTTTCTGTGGCGCTCCCAGGATTTCCGCAGCGACTCCAGCGCCGCGCTGGCTGACGCGCGCCGCGCCCTGGAGCTCGGCGGTCTGCGTCCGCCCGAAGAGGTTACCGCTCACATGCGAATCGCAGACCTGCTGGCAGCACGAGGACGAATGGACGCGGCCGCCAGACACTACTACGCGGTCATCCGCCTGAGTGGCACCTTGACGCACCCGGAGGAGCGCTGGCAATGGGCCGAGAACGCTGCCGAGAAGGAGGCGCGCGCCCGCTGGGAGCAGAATGAGGGGCGACGGTACAGGGATCGGCTGCCGCCCGTCACTGTCACCTCCGAACCTGATGGCGCATAGCCCAGCCTTCCAGCCGAGGCTTGGGGCGCTTTCCAGTCCGGGCGGAGCCGCTGCCGCGCAAGCAGCCGACGATGGCGGTCACCGGTTTCTCGGCGCCATCGTTGGCGCTCCCCTTCGAGAGCCGCCAAGTCGCCGTCAGAGCGGGAGCGCTCACCGACCGGTTCGTGCCGTACGAGGTCCACACGTACCAATGGGACCAGACGCCGCAGTTGCCGACCCCGGGGTAGGCTTGCTGCTTCACCACCCACAATGCCGCCATTGCTCGCCGGGATTCCGCACTGCTACAGTCGCCCCGTGGAGCTTCGCCCCACGGCAGGGCCAGCCAACGTTGGTACAATGCGCTGTTGAGGAAGGAGCGAGCCCGATGTCGACAATCACCATCGATCTGCCGCCCGACCTGGCGTTGAGGGTCGCGCATGAAGCGACGGAACGGAAGCAGCAACTGCCGGAATACGTGGCGCAGCTCGTCGGCAAGCACTTCGCTTCAGACGGGCGGCGGCAGGAACTGGGCTCTGCGGGCCGGCGTGCCTTCCACGAAACGGCTTCAGTCGAGGAGTGGGATCAAGCCTTCCTCGAGTGGGTCGTTGGCCATGAGGACATCCAGGCGCCGCCGATTCCGCTCGAAGCACTCCGTCGCGAGAACATGTACGAAGACCGAGGGCTGTGATAGACTGCCTCGCGGACACGAACGTGGTCCTGCGCTGGGTCCATGAGGCATCGCCAGACCACGCCCTCGCGGTTGCGGCCGTGCGGGCTCTCCGGGCAGACGGCGAGAGGGTCTTCGTGACGCCGCAGAACCTCATTGGAGTTCTGGGCTGTCGCCACACGCCCGGCCGGCGCCAACGGCTTGGGCATGGCTCCGGGAAGAGCCGAGCAGGACGTGGAATCGGTTCTCCGCTTCTTCCCGCTGTTGGCCGACACACCGGCGGTCTTCGAGGAGTGGCGACGACTGGTCGCCGCACGCGAAGTGTCGGGCAAGCAGGTGCATGACACGCGCTTGGTGGCGGTGATGCTTGCTCATGGAGTGACGCACCTGCTGACGCTCAACCCCAACGACTTCAGCCGCTTCCCGGAGATCACCCTCGTTCATCCGGCAGACGTGCCGTCTGTGTCACGCCAAGCCGCCGTCTCGGCGTGACCGTCGGGCGCATGGTCCGCCCCCTCACTTCACCACCCAATACGGCTCCAACCCATACTCCTCTGTATCATCCGCCGCCATCACCCGTT
>PEVN01000075.1 GCA_002779825.1 Armatimonadetes bacterium CG06_land_8_20_14_3_00_66_21
ACTCACGACAAGCGGCGTCCGTCGAGAACCGCGCCTCGAAATCCAGCAGCGTCTTCGGCTAGTCCTCCATGACGCACGATCCTACAGACAGCGTCTACTGGAGACAAGTGCAGAGCCAGGTTCGTGAATATGGTACCTCGCCCGGAACGCCCGCGTCACGGGCCAGCCGCTTCGATCTCGTAGAAGATCGTCTGGTAGGCGTCCTTCAACTCAATCGTCGCCACGCCGTTCGAGACCGGAAGCTCAACGCCCTCCGCCCGCGTCCCGTCCACCTTGATTGGGTACAGCGTCAGGCTCTTCTGCGAGGTCTTCAGGCGGATCGCGCCCACCACCGGCTCGGCAAGGACCGGACCGGCGCCCTGGCGGACGAGCTTGGTGCGGGCCAAGTTGAGCGCGGCGCCGGTGTTCTCGGCGCGGGCGACGGCGGTGAGGAGGAGCTTGCCCGAGCGCGCGAGGGGATCACCGGTCAGGCTGCTGAGAGTGGTCACGGCGAAGGGCGTCTTCACGTCGAAGCTGCAGTCTTTCGTCTGCCAGGCCTTTCCGGACTCGCCGAGTTTGCCATAGGCTGCCTGGGTGCGCGGGGTGTCCAGCGTGCCCACGCCGAGCTGCCAGTTGCGCCACAGCTCGCCGGTGTCGCTCCGAAGCTCAGCGCCGGGGTGCTGGTAGGCAAAGGAGTCTTCGACGTTGAGCGTGCCAACGGGCTTCAGCGACTCGGCTGAGAAACCGGGCGGGCAAACGACCAACCGGTGCTCCTCCAGGGCGCAATTGAACCCGGCGGTGTTCCAGTACTGCCTCTCGCCGCCGTTCTCCCAACGGAGCGTCAGGATCTCCTGCTCGGGCAGGTCGAAGGCGACCGTCTGCTTTGCCCGGCTGACATCGCCGCGCCGGAAGATCAACGCGCCGGCAGCCACGCTAGCGACGCTGGCCGGATCGGTCTCCCACTCGAAGGCGCTCAACCTGTCGCCGGGTCTGCCGCTCTGGCTGTAGGCGTAGCCGGTGAACGCCTCCCAGCCCTGGAAGGCGGCGATGGCGGCGAGTCCGAGCTGGTAGGCGGCACGGTAGGTCTTGGGCGGGTTGTTGCCGCACTCGCTGGCAGCCAACGGCTTGCCCGGCACGGCAAACCCCGCGATCTTGCCGAAAGGCGTGTCGGGCAGGTTGGGTGGGTGGTTCAGCCACAATCCGCCCATGCCGGAGCCGGGGCCGATTCGGTCGCCGCCGTAGTAGTGGTGGGAGTCCATGAAGTCCAGCCCGGTCTGCGCCGCCATCACCCAGGTGAAGTGGGCCCAGTTGGTGGCGTTCAGCGGAATGCGAACGCCGGTCTTCCGGAAGAAGTCGCGCGACTGCTGGTAGAACCGCTGGTGCAGGTAGGAGAAGAAGCGCAGGTTGTTGTCGCCGTAGTTCTGCGTGAAGATCGTTGCCTGCTCAGGAGGCACGCCGTTGTTCGCCTTTGCCCAATCGGCGTACAGCTTCAGCACTTCATCGCGGTAGAACCCCGCGTTCACGCCGTCGAGGCCGATGAGCAAGCCTTCGTTGATGCACTCCGTCAGCGCGCACGCCGGCTCGTCTTTGTAGGCGACACCCGTGAACTCGTTGACGTGCGTCCAGACCTGCTCCCACTGCTGCTGAATCAACTCCTGCATCCTGGCATCGAAGTAGATGTAGGGATGCAGGTTGAAGTTGCCGCGCTGCCCCAACGCGCCGTAATCAGCGACGCCGTCCGCTTCTTTGAAACAGCGCTGCACCCACGGGTCGAGCACCACGTAGACGCCGCGCTTCTTCAGCTCGAACACGGTCTTGTCCAGCAGCCGCATCGACTCAGGCTTCAGGTGTTGGGTGGTGCCATCGGGGTGGTCGTAGTCGATGATCGGGTTCGCCCAACTGTCCAAGTGGTGGAACCGCACTATGTTGCACCCCATTCGCGCCACCCGCTCCGCCAGTTGCGCGGCGCGCTCCCCGGAAGTGAGCACAGCCCCTGCGGTCAGGTTCACCCCCCAGAACTTCGCCGGCGCTCCATCCCCAAAGGCGAAGTCGTCGCCTTTCACTGTGACAAACCCGTGGGCGCCAGCGGGGACGTAGTTGCCCTCCGCGTCCTTGTTCAGGAAGCTCAGGTCAACGGGGACGCCCGCCGGGCCGACGGGATAGGGGAACCAGTTGGCGGTGTCGTCTCGCTGGACGGTTTCGGCGTCGTTGGCATAGAACTTCAGCCCGCCCGTGATCGACAGGTCGATCTCCGTCCTCCGCATCTCTCCCGCCGTCAGCGTGTCGCCCACGAGCTGCAGCCGACCATCGCCGTCCATGCTGACCGGCCGCGCGGGTCGAAGCGCCAACGTTACTTCGTTCCCCGCCTTGTCGGTGAGCACCAGCGCCTCCACCGAGTCGCCGATGATCCCGCGCCCGAAGGGCAGCTTGACTTCCTTCTCGTCGCCGCCGGTCAGCTTCGCCACGCACTTGCCCGAGGCAAAGAGCGCCGCCGCGGGCGCAAGCGTCGCGCACACCTGCGTCAACTGCGCCCCCTGCGGCGCCTGGAACTCGTAGCGCAGCACGACGTTGCCGCCAGCGTTCTGCTTTGTTTCGTGGCGCAGAGAGAGCTGCTTGTCGGTGCCGCCGACGGCAGTCGTCTGCAGGAAGACGCGCGCGCCGCCAGCGTCCGTGGTGGCGGCACCGCCAAACCCAAACCACCGCCAGCCTGGTCCCCAGGCGACAACGTTCAGCGACAGGTAGACTTCCTCGCCTTGCAGGACGGTGTACTCAAGGGGACCTTCGGCGTACATGGGCCGGGGTCCGTCCGTTGCGGCAGCGCCGCAGGAAGACTGGCTGAGGGGGATGAGAACGAACGACAGAAACCAGTTCATGCACCAACTCCCTACGAAGACAGCGATTGTGGCACCGCGTTCAGGCGGACCGTCATTATGCCCGCTATCCGAAAACAGTGCGAGTCGAGTACTCACTTCATCCCCACTAATGTCGCGAACTTCCCGGTGGTCCGGCGGGATGCGACGACCGGGGAGCAGCGCGGGGAGAGCTGTACCCCAACTGTCCGGTGGGCTATACTTGTCCCCCGCAACGGCGACCGCCTGCGTGAATGCGAAACGACGAGGCTGCGTTCAGCGGCTGCAACGGAGAACCCCATGACCCACGTTGGACGCTTCCGCGCCCTCATGAACTCCCAGCCGGTCGATCGCCTGCCGCGCTGGGAATGGGCCATGTGGTGGGACCGGACCATTGCCAACTGGAAGCAGCAAGGGTTGCCGCACGAACTGGAGAGCGTGTTCGACATCTCCGAGTACTTCGGTCTCGACCCGTATCAGCAGTTCTGGTTCTCGACGACCGACCCGACCATCGCGGCGGTCCAGCACCATGTCGAGGGCGTCGTCTCCACTATGGAGGACTACCTCCGCGTGCGTCCCAACCTCTTCCCCGACCACACCGAAGCAATCGAGTCGATGCGCCCGTGGGCCGGCCGGCAGGCGCGCGGCGAGGCCGTGGTGTGGATCACGCTCGAGGGGTATTTCTGGTTCCCGCGCACGCTGATGGGCTTCAACAAGGTCAGCCTGGCTTTCTACGACCAGCCCGAGCTGATCCACCGGATCAACCAGGACCTCACCGACTTCAACCTGCGTATCCTCACTCAAGTCGAGCGGGCGTGTGTGCCGACCTTCGCGACCCTCGCCGAAGACATGTCCTACAACCACGGCCCAATGCTGTCCGAACGGCACTTCGACGAATACGTCGCACCCTACTACCGGCAGCTCCTCCCCCGCCTGTGCGAGCGCAACGTCCTCCCCATTGTCGACACCGACGGCGACGTGACGGCAATGGTCCCGTGGCTCCAGCGCGAGGGCGTCAGGGGTGTGCTGCCCCTCGAACGGCAGGCCGGCGTCGACGGCATGAAACTGCGCCGGCAGTTCCCCGACTTCTGCCTCATCGGTCACTTCAACAAGATGGTGATGGACAAGGGCGAAGAGGCGTTGCGCCAGGAGTTCGAGCGGCTGCTCCCGCTGATGCGCACCGGCGGCTTCCTCCCCAGCGTCGACCACCAAACCCCGCCGCATGTGACGCTGGAGCAGTACCGCGTTTACCGCCGGTTGCTGGATGAGTACACGGTGAGGGCGGCGACGTAACGGGTCCGGCTGCCCTCTTCGCGAAGGAGTTCATACCCATGGCACAATCACGCAGCCGGGCCCTCGCCCTGTTACTGCTTCCCTTGATCCTGCTCCCGTTTGCGGCCGCCGCCGAGACCACAGACTTGGCGCGCGCATTCACCCACCCACCCGACTCCGCCAAGCCGTGGGTCTACTGGTTCTGGCTGAACAGCAACATAACGCGCGAGGGCATCACCGCGGACCTGGAGGCGATGAAGCGGGTCGGCATCGGCGGGGTGCTCATCATGGAAGTGGATCAGGGCGCGCCGGTGGGGCCGGTGCCGTTCGCGGGCGAGAAGTGGCGGGAGTTGTTCCGGCGCGTTGTGTCCGAAGCGCACCGGCTGGGGCTGGAAGTGAACATGAACAACGACGCCGGCTGGTGCGGCAGCGGCGGGCCGTGGATTACGCCGGACTTGGCGATGCAGCGGGTCGTCTGGACCGAGACGCAGGTCGAGGGGCCGAAGCACGTCGAGATCGCGCTGCCACAGCCGAGCGCAGTGGCTGACTTCTATCGCGACATCGCCACGCTGGCCGTTCCGGCGCCGGCCGACCCCGCCCGCATTGTCGGCGCCGGCGCGAAGGCGGTGTTCGGCGCGCTGGACCAGCCGCTTGCAGCGACGGCCGAGTGGCCGGTGGTCGAGTCCGACCGGACGGTCCCGCGAGGCCGCGTCCTGGACTTGACGGCTCGTTTAGGCGCCGACGGTCGGCTTGCCTGGGACGTCCCGGAGGGCAAGTGGACGCTCCTCCGCTTCGGCCACACGCCGACGGGCGCGCGCAACCAGCCAGCGCCGGCGTCCGGGCAAGGGTTGGAGTGCGATAAGCTCAGCAAGCAGGGGGCTGAGGCGCAGTTCCGCGGGCTGATGGGCAAGCTCTGTGCCGACTCGAAATCGCTGGTCGGGCAGGACAAGGCGTTAGTTGCCACGCATATCGACAGTTGGGAAGTGGGCGTGCAGAACTGGACGCAGGGGTTCCGTGAGGAGTTCAAGCAGCGCCGCGGCTACGACCTGCTGCCCTTCTTGCCGGTGATGACCGGCCGCGTGGTGGGAAACGTCGAAGTCTCCGAGCGGTTTCTGTGGGACCTGCGGCAGACGATCTCCGAGCTGCTGCTGGATAGCTACGCCGGCCACTTCCGCGACCTGGCGCATGAGCAGGGGTTGCGACTGACCATCGAGGCGTACCACACGTGCCCGGTGGACGAATTCGCCTACGCCGGCCGGGCCGACGAACCGATGGGTGAGTTCTGGTCGTGGGGGAAGTACGGCGCTGCGTTCAGTTGCACCGAGATGACCTCGGCGGCGCACGTGTACGGCAAGCGGATCGTTGGCGCCGAGGCGTTCACGGCGTCCAACGGCGAACGCTGGCTGGGCCACCCGGGCAACCTGAAGGACCTCGGCGACTGGGCGTTCTGCGAGGGCATCAACCGGTTCGTGTTCCATCGGTACGCGTTGCAGCCCTGGGCCGGCCCAACTGCGAATGCAGGCGGCTACACCTGGCTGGATCGCCCGCCGGGAATGAGCATGGGACCGTGGGGGCTGCACTACGAGCGGACGCAAACGTGGTGGGAGCAGTCCGGCGCCTGGCACGAGTACCTGGCGCGCTGTCAGTACCTCTTGCAGCAGGGGCTCTTTGTGGCCGACTTGTGCCTGCTGGCCCCGGAGGGTTCGCCGCAGACACTCAACGGGCAGCGACTGTTGGCCGGCAAGTCGGGGCTGCCGCTGGACCGCCCCGGGCACAACTTTGATGTCTGCCCGGCCGAGGTTGTGTTCACGCGCATGTCCGTGAAGGACGGCCGGCTTGTACTGCCGGACGGCATGAGCTATCGCCTCCTGGCGCTCCCGCAAGTGGAGACCATGACCCCGCGGCTCCTGCGGGGGATCAAGGAGTTGGTCGCCGCCGGGGCGACGGTTGTCGGTGCACCGCCTGTCAAGTCGCCGAGCCTGAGCGACTACCCGAACTGCGACCGCGAAGTGAAGGACTTGGTCGGCGAGCTTTGGGGGAGCAAGGACGCGGCGGAGCAGGTGCCTCAGGCGGCGCAAGCGCTCGACCACTCCCCAAGTCCACTACTCCAGCGTTCCTACGGCAAAGGGCGGGTGATCTGGGGAGGCGCCTTCGCTCCGCGACGGGAGACGGCGGACGCCCCGCCGCGGCTGGGGCCGGCGAAGTGGCTCTGGCTCAAGGAAGCCAACCCGGCGGCAGCGGCGCAGCCGGGCACGCGCTACTTCCGGTGCGTCGTTGCAGTGGAGCCGGGGCGCCGCCTGGCGTCCGCGCGTCTGGCGATGACCGCCGACAACTCGTTCGAGTGCTGGATCAATGGCCGCCGCGCCGGGAGCGGTGACCGGTGGGACCGGACGTACGTGATGAACGCGGCACCGCTGCTCAAGCCGGGCGAGAACGTGATCGCAGTGGCCGCCACCAATGGCACCGACACGCCGAATCCGGCCGGCCTCATCGGTGCGCTGAAGGTCCGCTACGCCGAGGGTCCCGCCATGGAGGTTTGCACCGACCACTCGTGGCAAGCCGCGCCAACGGTGCCGGACGACTGGCGCACCAACACCGCGCCGCCTGCTGACTGGTCGACCGCCATGGAACTTGGCGGGCACGGCATGGAGCCGTGGGGGGATGTCGAGCAGGCAGCCACCGCGTCGGAGCTGTACCCCGACCTCGACGCGCTCGGCCGACTGCTGGCCGGAATGGGTGTGCCGCCGGACTTCGCGTATCAGCCAAAGCGGCAGCCAGGCAGCCTGCGCTACATACACCGGCGCCTCGGTGGCCCCGACGTGTACTTCGTGGCCAATCAGAACTCGAGCGCGGAGGAAGCCCTCTGCTCCTTCCGCGTCACGAGGCGTCGCCCAGAGCTGTGGTGGCCGGATTCGGGGCGCCTGGAGGGCGTGGCAGTCTACGACGAAGCCGACGGCTGCACCCGTGTGCCGCTCCAGCTTGACTCCTTCGGCTCGGTCTTCGTCGTCTTCCGCGCAGGCGCAGCGGCGGAACCCGACCGGATCACGTCCGTGGGCTGCGAGGGCGAACCGCTGCTGGACACCGCCTGGCGAGCTGAAGTGGAGCCACCGGCCGACAACAACGCCGGTGTCACCAACACCTTCGCGATGGCCGTCTGGGCAAAGCCCGCCGCCGACACCCTCCTCCCTCGCGAAACGAACAGCGGCGTAGTCGGTCTCGGCGACAGCCGCAACGATGCCCTCTACCCGCCGCCGGGACACGAGGTCTACCCCGAACCGAATCAGGCTGGCTGCGGGCTGTCGGTCGGGCGCAACGGCGTCTGCGTGTTCGAGCACGGCGCCGACTACTTCGCGCCCGTGCTGGTGCACGCGGTGCCGCTCACCGACTGGACGCATGTCGCCGTGGTCTACTGCGACGGTCAGCCAAGCCTCTTCCTGAACGGGCGCTTCGCGCACAAAGGTCTTCGGAGCACCTTCGCCGTCCACCCCGGCGTCGGTGTTCGACATGGCCGCGGGGTAGCGCCCTTCAAGGGCGCCCTCGGCGAGTTTCAGCAGTTCGACCGCGCGCTGGACGCAGGCGAAGTCGCGGAGCTGATGCAGACCATGCCGCGACCGAGAGGCGGTGGCTCAGTCAGAGCGGTCAGACTCGTCCGACTCGTCCGGCCTGCCAGACGGGAGGATCGCACCACAGACGCTCTTGTCAGCCAGGCCGGCGCCTACACCCTCACCACCGCAAACGGCGCGCGCACCCAGTTGACCGTGGCAGCCGTACCCCAACCAATTTCAGTCACCGGCACGTGGGACGTGCGCTTTCCGCCGAACTGGGGCGCGCCCGAGCACGTGGCACTGGACAACCTGATCTCCTGGTCCGACCACCCCGACCCCGGCGTGAAGCACTTCTCCGGCACTGCGACCTACTGGAAGGTGTTCACCTTCCCGGCACGCCTGTTGGTGAAGGAACGCCGCTGGTTCCTGGACCTCGGCGCCGTCGCCGTTCTGGCCGACGTGACGCTGAACGACAAGCACTTGAGCACGCTCTGGAAGGCGCCCTTCCGCGTGGACGTGACCGACGCGCTTCAGCCGGGCGACAACACGCTCCGCATCCGAGTGACCAACCTCTGGGTAAACCGCCAGCTCGGCGACGAGCAACTACTCCCCGAAGACAGCGACCGCAACCCCAACGGCACTCTCAAGCGATGGCCGAACTGGCTCAACGAAGGCAAGCCGAGCCCGACCGGCCGCTTCACTTTCACGAGCTGGCGGCTGTGGGGAAAGGATGGGCCGCTGGTAGAATCGGGATTGCTGGGCCCGGTGATGCTGCACGCCGCGGAGGTTCGCAGTATCGCCCCTCCGCCCGGCCGCTAACCTCCCCGTCGTTTGTAGTTTCGCCTCCAGGCAGACCCCTCACCCCGCACCGACGCCGCGAACGGCCCGCGCGACCACGCCTCCTTTTTCGAGTGGGCAATCGCCCGCCCCGCGCGTCAGTCACTCGGGCCTACTGACAGCAACGTCGTCGACGACGGCGGCAGCGTTACCTCCCTCTTCGGGCCGCGCCCGAGGCGTTCACCCGTCAACGCGTCGCGCACTGTGGCCGCGTGCGGCAACCGGAGCTCGTACTTGCCACCAACTGCTGTGTGCAGCGACACAAGCTCGGAGTCAGCCCGGACAATCACGTCAGGCGAATCGACGTACCGGCACACACCGGCGTCGTCCATCAGCGCCTCGAGAAGCTGGTGGGGAACGAAGGGAACCGTCGAGAAGACCCGGCGGCGGCCAGGCTCTCCCTTGCAGGCCAGCAGCACAGCGCCGGTGTTCTCGTCGTGACCGAGCGGGGCGGCTTCCGGGTCGTCGAGGACCAATGCCGGGCACGGGTGGGCCGGATCGCCGTAGGCCCGCGTCTCCTGCTTGACGGTCTTCCCGCGCACGGCCGACAGGTCGCGGACAACCAGCGCGCCCAGCCGGCCCCCGCCTGTCCCGTCGAGGACGAGCTTCGCGCCTTTGAGCGGGAACGCGATCTTCGTTGCGTCGCTGCGATCCCACGAGGCCTTGGCGAAGGCGGTAAACGGGAGCAGGTGTGTCCGCGGCTCGCCGACCACGCCGAAAGACGGCGCCACGAACTCGCCGCCGTCGGCGCCTTTGACGACGACGCGCAACCCGAGCCCCTCGCCGCTTCCCTCACCGCTGACCGTCAGGCTGATCCCGTCGCACTCCTCGACGGTGGCGTTCAGGTGGATGTCAGTCCACCCGTGGGTGGTACCGAACGCCCACCGAACGGTCCCGTCGGCGACGGTCCACTCGAACCGCGTGTACGCTTCCGCCATGGTCTTCGCGTCGCGCGGGTTGTACCAGTTGTCTCGCTGCAAGGCCGCTGCGATCGGAGTCGTCGTCTCAGGGACCAGTTCCCACCTCGGGGTCACCGGCAGCCGGTCGGTGAGCGGATTGCGCTCAGTGCAGGTGACGACGGCTGCAGGGAGGCCGCGGTCACGCAACGCGACGCGAAAGCCCGTCAGCTTCTCGACCAACTCGGGACCGAAGCCGTTGCCATCGGTGATGCCTGGCGCCCAGAGCCACAGAACGGAGCGGCCGTTTGTCGCCTTCACCACTACCTTTCGCGTTGGCTCGTCGACGCGTAGCGTGTTGAGGAACACGAGCAGGCGATACCGGGAGAGGTCGCTCAGCCCGAGCTGCGATCGCAGCAGCGTGTCGAACGGAGTTCCGGTCCGGTAGAGCTGCGTGCCGACTTCGTCCGTCAGCCTCAAGTGGGTTCGCATAGCCTCGCCGTCGCCCAGAGAGTAGCAGCTCTGCAAGTCGCAGATCACCGCCACCTCGGCTACCCGCTTCCGCGGCGCGGTCAGGCGCTTCTCGGCCAGCTTCACCAGGCGGGCAACCTCGCCGATGAGCGCGGGGTCGTCGTACCACCCACCCGAGCCGTCCGCGCCGAAGTCGCACCACCACAGGGCGCTGCCGTGGACAAGCGCCGTGGCGACCTCCCGGCGGATGGCGGCCACGGATTCCTCGGTGGTGGCCAGCTTCCCGTACTCGTTGACGGGATGGAGATGGGTGCGCGTGTCCACCTCCACCATGTGCACCTTGCCGGCCAACGGAAAGGCGTCCACAATCGCCCGCCCGCGCCCGTCGTCGCCCATGAGCCGATGGCTGTAATCGTAGGGCGCCGCGAAGTAGTCGACGCTGGGCGACTTCAGCAATCGCTCCAGTTCCAAGTGCCCGCCCTGGGTCTGCGGCGGCACCCCGTTGAAGTAGCCGTAGAAGGCACCGCAGAGCACGCGGCCCTTCGTAAGCGCCTTGGCCGCGGCGCAGAACAGCTCGATGTCGTTAGCGGTGACCTCCTGCTGGCAGCGGTAGTAGTCCATGACCCATTGCCCGTCAGCGGGGTCGCGCAAGCCCAACGGCCCGGCTGCAAGCCGCGGCTCGACGCCCGGCACGGTCGCCGTCTCGAAAGTGACTTCCGGGTTTGCCCACGCCTTGCGGAGTTGGCCAACGCTGCTGTAGCGCTTCCGGAGCCAGTCGCGGAAGTGCGCTGTCATCGCCGCGCCGGTATCCGGCATCTGCTGCATCCAGCTCCCGAAGTAATGCCACTCGGTGTAGATGCCGTACCCGGGTTGGTAGCCGATGACCCGCTTCCCCCACGGCTGCTTCTCGAGGTGCTCGATGGCAGCCCGCCACACCTGCAGGGCATCGCGCTGCCAGAGCTTCGACGCGAACGAGGCTCTCCGCACGCGGCCGCTCTCGTCGGAGGTGTTGAAGTCGTCCCCCGCCGCGTATCGCACCAGTTCGGCCTCGTGCGCGTCCATCCACCAAGTCGGTGGCACCAGGCGCAGAATCAGGAACAGGTACCCCTGCGGGTCAGCCGACAGGTAGGCTCGGACCACGTCGTCCAGCACGTCGAAGTTGAAGGACTCCGGCGCGTTCCAGCAAGCAGACAGCGGCAGATACGCCGTGTAGACGTGGACGCCGGCATCGCGGAACAGCCCGAGCTGCCGCCGCCCGTGCGCCGACAACGGATCCACCGTGCCGCGGTAGATCATCGGCGGCCGCGGCTTGCCATTCAGGACAAGTGCGCACGAGCCGTTCACATACTCGAACCTAGCCCTGGCAGCGCGCTCCTGCACCAGTCCCTTGGGCAGCGCCACCAACGGGTCGCGCCACGCAGCCCAACGCGCACGGTCGGCCGGCTCCAGAAACGGCTCCAGGTCGAACGCCGGGTGCCGGTACCACGGCGCCGCAAAGGCGCTGCCGACAATGACGGCGGCCGGCCACGCAGTGTCATCGAAGCCGGGCCGATCCCAACCCTCGACCGGTTCCTTTGACGCGCGGAACGACGCGTCCGAGTGAATCTGCTGCTCGACGCCGCCCACCTCGCGGATCGTCCCGGTCACGATCAGTCCGCCAGGACCGCCCGAATTGAACACCTCGAAGGCAAGTACGTTCTCCCCTTTGGTGAGCACGCCAGCCAGGTCGTGCACCTCCCCACCGATCCCGCTCGGCCGCGGCGCCGGCACCGGTTTGCCGTTGACCCGAACCCGGTGGGAATCGTCCGAGCGCACACGAAGCGTGGCGGCTTCGGGCGCGTTGGCCAGGTTGACGACACGCCGCAGGGAGCGCCACTGGCCCGCGCCTTCGGTCGCGGGGGATTCGGGGTACCAGATCCACGAAGAGGCAGTGGGAACGCCGCCCTGGTCGGCGGCGACGAGGGTCGCGCTGAGTGCGAGCAAGAGCAGTTGCATTGGGGGAGGACTCCAGTGTGGGTGAACTCAGGACGCCCCAACTCGTTGGGGTACTCTGCGCCTTCAGTCCCCGAACAAGTTCGGGCGTCCCGGGGAAGCGTCTCTGCGGGCCGTGGCGCGCAGACGCGCATGGACGATCCACCCCGCAGCCTGGCCGCGGTCGCGGCTGTTGTTCGTCGCCCCAACCCGCTGTCCCTGCGCGCTTGCCCGGGTATGCTCGTCCCATCTGGCCTCCCCTCGCGGGCGCCACGCCGATTGCCTGTTCGCCGAGCCGTCTCAGGATCAGCGCAACGTGGCGGCGGCCGGCGCCCGACTCGGCCGCACCAGTTCCCTCGTCGCGCGGACGCTGGCGCAGGCCGAGAGGCAGTCGGGGTGAGGGTCCCGCCTTCCTGCATCACTAACCGTCAGAATACTGCTGTCCTGCGAAGATCCCACACCGCAAGGGGTCCTCTCGGTGTCGCACATTGGTTCGGGCGAGGCTCGGCCAAACAGCGGCGTTGCATTGTCGCATTTTCGGAGGTAAGTTCCGAATATGCAACAATCGTCTCTGATCGTCCCGCGCCCCGCTCTGCTCGAGAGTATCCGCAGAGCCCTGAACGAGGCACCCGTGGTTGTGGTGCTCGGAGCCCGACAGACAGGCAAGACCACGCTCGCACGGATGCTGGCGGCTGAGCGAAGCTAAACGCACTACTTCGACCTCGAGGTCGGTGCAGATCGCGCCGGGCTACAGACAGCGGAGCGGACGCTTGGTTCCCTTGAGGGCCTCGTGGTGGTGGATGAAGTCCAGCAGATGCCCGAGCTGTATCGGGTGCTGAGGCCACTGGTCGACCGGCCCGCGAATCGCGCGTCGTTTCTGCTCCTGGGCAGTGCGGCCCCCGGCTTGGCGAAAGGCGTGTCCGAGTCACTGGCCGGGCGGTGCCTGTTCGTGCAGGTGGGTGGGTTCGCGCTTGGGGAGGTGGGTACGGAGGCACTTGACCAGCTCTGGCTGCGCGGGGGGTTCCCACGGTCCTTCCTTGCCGCCTCCGACGAGGCGAGCCTCCGGTGACGAGAAGCCTTCGTTGCTACCTTTCTGCAGAGAGACCTCCCTCAGTTCGGCATTCGGGTACCCGCCGAGGCGCTCCGCCGGTTCTGGACCATGGTTGCCCACTATCACGGCCAGGTCCTGAACCTGTCGGAGCTGGCGCGTTCGCTGGGCGTGGACCAGAAGACTGCAAAGCACTACCTCGATATTCTGCAGGGCGCCTATGTGGTTCGGGTGCTGCCGCCCTGGTTTGAGAACCTCGCCAAGCGACAACGCAAGTCGCCCAAGGTGTATGTGCGCGACTCGGGTCTCCACCACGCCTTGCTCGACCTCGAAACGCCGGCCCAGATCCGTTCACACCCCAAGTACGGGGCCTCGTGGGAGGGTTTCGCCTTGGAGCAGACGCTCCTCGCACACGGTGAGAAGCAGAGCCACTTCTGGGCGACCCAACGCGGCGCTGAGCTCGACCTCCTGCTCATCCGCGGCGGCCGCCGCTACGGCTTCGAGTTCAAGTGCCATGACGCCCCGACAATGACCCGGTCACTGCACATTGCGCTGGAGGACCTGGGGCTCGAGCGTGCATACTTGGTGTATCCCGGTGTCAAACGCTACCCGGTGGACGAGTCGGTGGAAGCCATTCCGCTCGACGAGGTTGGATCCGTGCTGAGGTGAGCCGGTGCCGGGATTGGACGCAGCGCGAAAGAAGGCGAATGAGGCGCAGAAGAGGAACTTGGTTGACGCCTCCGGGGCCCAGGAGAAGAACACATGCCGAAGATGCTGCCGAACCCCTGCCGCTGGTTCCTGCCGCTTGCGCTCGCGTTCTGCACAAGCGGCGTCGCGTCCGCTGAGACGACGGCGCCCAATCCGAAGATCACTACCACCCTCACCGGCGTGCCCTTCGAAGTCGTCGAAGGAGGCGAAGTGGCGTTCACGGTCAACCACGACGTGGCCCGTGCCTTGGGCGACGTCCAGCTCCACGTCGAGATGAAAGGGCGCGGGCCTGATGTTCTGGAGTCGCAGGTCGTCAAAGTCGCCGGCAAGGGCGCGCAAGCGTTCACCTTTCCGGTGCCACCGCGCAATGGGACGGACTTGCTGACATTCGCCGTGTGGTATGGCGAGGTGTGGACGGAGGCGATTGTGCCGATCATGACGACAGACTCAATTGCGGTCTTGTCCAAGGAAGACGCTGAGAAGCGTTCTCAGCAGCAAGCGACGGGCGAGCGGTGGCGCGAGGAGAGCAAAGGCGTGATTCCCGCCGAGGGCGCAGTGGCGATGCTCGTCGATGCGCTGCCAGGCTTCGACCGGGACTTGGCGGACCGGGTTGCTGCGCGCCTGGAGAAGGCGGAGCTGAAGGTGCTTGCGCTCGACAGTGAGCAAGTGTGCAACCCGTTCATCCTGAGCGTTGACAACTTCCACACCTTCGTGCTCACCAGCTCGCAGGTCTACCCGGCGGACGGCGGGCCGGCGCTGGACCGGTTTCTCGCGCAGGGCGGCGACCTGATCGCCTTGAACGCGCCCGGAATGCAGACACCGGTGAAGAAGATCGACGGGAAGTGGATGGGGGCGAAGGAGATTCGGGAAGCGTTGGCCGCGCAGAAGCCGAGCCAGCCGCTGTTCGACTTCGAGACGGGTTCGCCGAAGGACTGGACCATGGGAGCGCCAAAGGGGGAAGAGGCGACGTGGGAGTTTGCGGCGCCCGGCGCCGAGGGCACGGGGCATGCCTTCCACTGCGTGGTGCCCGACTTCCGCAACTGGAACACGTTCTCCGGGCCGGCGCTCGGGCAGCCACTTGCGCAGGAAGACGAGCTGACATGTCTCGCGGCGAAAGGCGGTCCGGACACCTCGCGCCTGGCCCTGGAGTGGGTGCAGAAGGACGGCTCGCGGTGGATCGCCACCATTCCGCTCACCACCGAGTGGCAGCGCTACGCGCTGACGCCGTATGAGTTCGGGTACTGGCACGACAACCCCAGCAGAGGTCGCGGCGGCCCGGACGATCATTTCCGGCCCGAGAACGCCGCCAAGCTCACCGTCGGCCTCGCCCAGACGCACACGCCGCTGCCCGGCGGCCGGCACGAGTTCTGGATCGACGAGGTCGGCGTCGCGCCGAACCCGTTCGGAAAGCTGGTGACCCCGGGGCAGATCGAGCTGACGCCAGTCGAGATGCTCACGCCCGGCTACAAGTTCCACCGGGTGACCAACGCCGCCAGCCTGAGAGTGAGCGACAAGCAGTGCCTGCTCCCGCCCGGCGAGCTGCCGGTGCCCGAAGGGCTCCTGTCGGCCCAACCTCGCCCGCAAGGCACGGGCTACAACAAGGAGCGCAAGCGGCGGTGGATTCCGCTGCTGGAGGCATTCGACAAGGACGGCGAAGTCTGCGGCACCCCGGCGTGCCTGGTAGTCAACCGCGTCGGGCGCTTCGCCAAGTCGGCCGTCGCGTCCTTCGCCCTGCCCAACGCGGCCTACCGTGACCCGCGCGTGCTCGACCTGATCGCCGCCCTTGCCAAGCGCGTGCATGAGGGCTTCTTCCTGTTCGAGGGCGGCGCCGAGAACTACGCCTACTTCCAGGGCGAGACAGTGACCCTCGGCGCGCAGACCATCAACCTCGGCAAGGGCGCCGTCCCGAAATGCTCCGTGCGGCTGACCGTCACCGCAGACGGAGCCAAGCAGTTCGAGCAGGTCATCCCCCTCGTGGACGGACGCGCCGAGTGCCAGTGGAAACCCGGCCGTTTCTCCCACCAGTCCTACGAAGTCCTCTGCGACCTCTTGGACTCGTCGGGAAGACGCCTCGACGCCCTCACCCACTCACTCCTCGTCTGGGAGCCCAGTCCCAAACCGGACTACATGACGAGCAAAGACGGCGACTTCTACCTCCACGGCAATAAGTGGTACGCCCACGGCGTCAACTACATGCCCTCCAGCGGCATCGGCATCGAGGACGGCCCGTACTTCGAGTACTGGGTAGACAAGCAACCCTACGACCCGGTCGTCACCGAACGCGACCTGAAGCACGTCAAGGCCATGGGGCTGAACATGGTCAGCCTCTTCTGCTATTACCGGTCGCTGCAGAGCCGCAACCTGCTGGACATTCTGGAGCGCTGCCGGCGACACGGGCTAATGGTAAACCTGTCGCTGCGTCCCGGCACGCCGCTCGACTTTCAATGGGACGAGATGAAGGCGCTCATCGAGGCATATCGCCTGGCCGAGAACGACACCGTCTTCGCGTACGACCTGGCGTGGGAACCGGCGTTCGGCAACCACAACATGCGCCAACGTTGGGACGGCGCGTGGGAGAAGTGGATCACCCAGCGCTACGGCAGCCTCGCCAACGCCGAAGCCGACTGGGGCGTGCCCGTGCCCCGGACCGAGGGCAAGGTGACCGGCCCGTCCGACGAGCAGTGCTCGAAAGAAGGTCCGCATCGCGTGATGGTGTGCGCCTACCGCCGCTTCCTGGACGACCTGCTGGCAAAGGCACACGCGACGGCCAACGGCCTGGTGAAGAGCATTGACCCGCACCACTTCACCAGCTTCCGCATGTCCATCGGCGGCGATCCGACGATCTCACCGGCGTGGATCGGCTACGACTTCCGCGGGCTGGCCCGCAGTGTGGATATCATGGAGCCGGAAGGCTACGGTCGCAGCGGCGACTGGGAGCGCGTCAAGCCCGGTCGCTTCACTGCCGACTACGCCCGCTGCATGGCGCCCGGGCGGCCGGTGATGTGGGCGGAGTTCGGCCGCTCAACCTGGAACCGCGAGGCGATGGAGCAGGACTTGGAGTTGGAGAATTGGACCGGCGGCTTCTACAACGACTTCCTCCGCATGGCGTACGAGTCAGGCGCCAGTGGCACCGTTTGCTGGTGGTACCCGGGCGGCTACCGCGTCGGCGAAAACAGCGACTACGGCATCCTCAACCCCGACGGCACGTGGCGACCCAACACACACGCCCTTCACGACTGGGCGGAGAAGTTCACGACCCCGCGCAACCGCAAGCCAGTGGACAACTGGCTCACCATCGACCGCGACGCCACCGTCGGCGGTCTCGTCGGCGTCTACAACCAAGTCAAAGAGCGCTACTGGCAACTCCTCGACCAGGGCAAGAACCCGGGGCTGCGGACCGACGGCTGCGGGCTTGACTCCGCAACCGCGCCACGCACCGCCGTCGGCAACGTGCCCTACAAGCCAGGGAGGAATCCGCACAAGTATCTCGATGCCGAGTTCGACCGTCTCGAGATCCGCAACGCCAAAGGCGAATGGCAAGCGGTGGCAGACGGCGGCACCGTCGCCGTGAAGCGCGAACAAGCCATCGTCGCCCGCGCCACAGTAGGCAACCTGGGCGAAGCAAAGTGGCTGGCGGCCAACGGCGCCGGTCAAGTGGGGCTGGCTGCCGGAACCGCCTTCCTGCCGATCCTGCAGGACGTGCCGTTCCTGGGGACAAGCAAGGTGGAGGGAGCAATCGTCGCCAAGCCGACCGGCCCGCTGTCCTTGACCTTCGTCATGCGCGCCGCACCAGACGTGACCTTCGGGGAAGCGCTCCGGGTGCAACTCACCGTCGAGTAGCGGCCGCCGGCTACGCCCCGTTCTCAGCCACAAACCGCGCGAAGCCCTCCAGCTCGCCGCCATCGACCCAGACGCCTTCGCACGAGCGACACCTGTCCAACTGGATGCCGGACGAGTAGGCGTACTCGTAGGGGAAAAGCGGCCACTGGCAGACCGGGCAGAGCTTCTGGTTGGGTGGCGGGGGCGGTGCCGGCAGGGGTGCGGGGGCACCTGGCGTCTCCAACAGCGCGAAGCGGCTCGACTCGATTGAGCACGATGACGGCGGCTCGACGGGCGGCGGGCCCTGCGCAATCAGCTTCGACAACGACTGGTCGGTCAGCCACAGCCCGCCGCACGACTGGCACCGGTCCAGCGTCAGCTCTCCCCAGTCCTGGGTGAGCAAGCGGCCGCTGCATTGTGGGCAGAGCATCGCGCCCTGGCGCCCCCGCAATACTGCCTGGCAACGCCAACAGACCAGTGCCGAAGCGGGGTTGGTCTCGTTGCAGACGGGACAGCTCAGCTTGGTCAGGAAGCTGGCAGCCGCGAAGACGCCGCGTCTCTTTGCCGGCCCTTGATCGTCGCGCTTGCGTTGCTCCTCGACCTGTCGCCAGATCGCCCGGAGTTCGCCGTCGTCGACCCAGATGCCCTTGCACGTCCGGCAGCCGCCCAGCAGGATGCCCTTCGAGTGCTTCAGCTCGAAAGGGAACAGTGCACTGCCGCAGTTGGGGCACAGCCCTCCGCGGGCGGCGCCGTTCCGCCGGTGCCCCTTCTCCGGGACAAACTGGTCGTCCAGCTCAACGAGCGCGCCCTGATGCGACCGGGCGACTTGGTTCAGCTCCTTCTCGTCGAACCAGAGGCCTGCGCACTGGGGGCACTCATCTATCTCGACGCCGTCAATCGATTCGCTTCGCAAGGTCTCTTGGCAGCGGGGACAGGATTTCACAGCGGAACACCTCGCACTACGGGAACGCGCGCCCCCGGTCTTCGCGTTGCCCGCCGCATTGTACCGAATTCGCGGTAGGAGCAGAGGGCAAGGCGACACCAGCAGCAACTACAGGCAGCGCGGCAGCAGATCCAGCCGCAACTCGACCAGCAGCGTCAACTCCAGGCGCGCGAGATTGCGCAGGTGCTCACCCCGGAGCAGCAGAAGGCCTGCCAGCGCATTGCTCACCGACTGCAGGGCCGGCAGTCGCCTGTCGGTGGAGAGGCGGGGATCACGCCGAACCTGCAATAGCCGACGTGGGCGGCGGGGCCGTTGCGGGCCGATTGGGGGTCACATCTTTTGTTCTAACTTTACGCGAAGCTGGACGCAAGTTGGTGATCCAGGTCTGCAACACGGCGGCGCAGTTGCCGGTCCTGGAGCAGTTTCTTCTCAACCCGCTGACAGGTCAAACTCACTGCCGGCGTGCTCACGC
>PEVN01000047.1 GCA_002779825.1 Armatimonadetes bacterium CG06_land_8_20_14_3_00_66_21
GTTTGGTGAGCCGCCAGTCCGGCCGGGGCGTCTCGGGCTTCTCGCCGCAGGGGACAATTGACCGACACCGCACGACGCGCAGCTCGCCCAACGCGCCGCTGGCGACGTAGTCGGTGGCGATCAGCGCGCTCTGGTAGAACCGGAACCGGGGCGAGCAGACCCCCACCACCCGGTCGCCGCGCGCCGCGATCATTGCCTCCACTTGGCCGACGTTCATGGCGACGGGCTTCTCCAACAGCACGTGCTTGCCCTTCGCCAGGGCGCGCAGAGCCAGTTCGGTGC
Source organism: Armatimonadetes bacterium CG06_land_8_20_14_3_00_66_21 (assembly GCA_002779825.1). Taxonomy (GTDB): domain Bacteria; phylum Armatimonadota; class Abditibacteriia; order CG2-30-66-41; family CG2-30-66-41; genus CG2-30-66-41. The sequence continues at coordinate 283 of PEVN01000047.1, forward strand.
GCGTACACGTCGGGAACGCCAGCACAACGGCCTCGATCTCGGGGTCGGCGATCAGCTCATCGCCGCTGGCGTAGGCTTTGCCGACGCCGTACTTCCCCGCGGCAGCCGTCCGCCGCTCCTCGATCAGATCCGCTACCGCAACCAGTTCCACATACTCGGACTGACCCGCCCCCGCCATGTGCGCGGGGCCGATGACTCCGCAACCTACTACGCCAACCTTCACTGGGTTCATTACTGTGCCATCCTTTCGGGGATTCCCGCTCCTCCAATGGCGCGTCGCCACAAGACGGAAGTTAGGCGTCAGCCGGTCCTTCTACGTCTCGCCGGGGGCGGACGACCGGCTGACGCCTAACTTCCGAAAGCGGAGTACGGCAAGGCCGCATGGGCGACTCCCGCGAAATCCCACACCTGCGCAGGTGTGGGATTTCGCCATGCCTGCTGGCGTTCTGAGGTCGCCTGCCTACGGCTGCGCGCTGGCAGCGGGAGAGTTCACTGCCGGCAGCGTCAGTCCCTTCTCCCGGGCGATGATCCGCATCGCCCGCGCCGCAGCCACCGGCCAACCGTGTGCGGCTGCATGCCCAACCGGCCGGCGATCTTGCGGTTCGACAGGCCCTGCTTCTTCAGCTCAAATGCCTTGGTGACGGTCTCCCGCGGTGTCCGCAGACGGGAGAACGGGGAACTGGCGCTCTCGCTGAAACTGCGCTTGCGCCGGCGGCATCAGTAGCGCTGCCTGCCCTTTGCGTCAAGGCCCCATTTGTTGCGGTATCCGCAGGGCGTGTCCGTGCGGTGAGGGCAGTCTCTGAACGGACATGGCGGAGGGTGTTGGCTCACGGAGACACACCGGTTCCAGCGTTCGTTCGGAAGTTGGGCTCCCCCGTTCGCCCGGAGGCACTCGCGGACGCCGTGTTCCGCCGGTATCGAACAGGGCCCCATTGTACCGAAGAACTCGTATCCACCCAAGCGACATACAGAGTTGAAAAAAACCCCGCGAGGTGCAAACTACGTGGTCAACCGTTGAGCGAATGGCCAACCAGGAGGACCAGCGCGGTGGCAGAAGACCCGGTACAGGAACTGATCGACCGCGTAGCGGAAGCGGTGGTGCGCAAGATCGAGGAGCGCGAGAAGATCGACGCGATCGCCGAGGCTGTGCTGCAGAATCTCGAGGCGAGGACGTCTTCGTCACCGGGGCCGGCACGTAAGACCGCCCCCAAGCGGTCCAGACCCAAGCGAATAAGCACAAGCAAGCCCTGAGGGCTTCGCGGTCCGGCCCGGTGGCCGGCGGTTGTCCGTCGTTGCGTAGAGGGGTACTATGGTGGAAGGCAATCCCTGGCACGCCCTGGTTCCTCGAATCGCAGACGCGGTGGTTGGCAAACTCGAGGAGCGGAAGAACATCGCGGCTGTCGCCGCCGAGGTGGTCCTCCTCCTTGAGGAAAGCGGCCGCATACAACGTCAGGGGTGCAGACCGGCGGCGCGCGAGCGCGCCCCGGACGCCATTGATGAGCGGGAAGGCGAAGAACCGACGCAGATGAGTCCTGTGCCTCGTCCTTGATCGCCCAACCAACCGCAAGCGCTACGTCAGCGTATGGATTGGGCCGAGCATGGTGAGGGAGTAGATGACGCCGCGAACAGCAAAGAGATCGCAGGGTTGCACATGGCGCTGGTCTGGCCGGTGTCGCGGTCTCGCGCGGGTCGCGGGCGTGGTGACTGGACTGGCCGTGTGCGTGGCAGCGGCGGCATCCCCACAGGCCGTCCTCGGGACGCCGCCGCGCGGAGTGGTGACACTGACCGCACCTGTCGGACGCGAAGGGGTGCCCGTCAGCGACGCGATCAAGCAGGTCAGCGAGCAGACCGGGTTGACGCTGCTGAGTGCAGATACGCCGCAGACCCGGCAAGCAACAGTCAAGCCGGGCGAGCAGATGCTCCGCGTGGCCCTTGCGAGGATTGGCAGCGTCATCCAGGCGAAGGTGACCTGGCAAGGCGAGCGCGGGGTGGCTTTCGTGCCGCGCCCCAGGGGATACAGCGACCTGTGGGATCGTCTGTTCATGGAGTGGGACGATTTCGAGCGAGACTTCCGGTACCCCCGACGGTCCCTCGGCACGTTGGCGGCGCTAACGCCGGACGACCGCTGGCGGCTGCTCGGCGAAGGACAGCAGCTTGCGTTGGCGGCTCTGTCACCGCCGCAGAGAGGTGCGCTGGCGGCGGCTATCCCCGAGTGGCAGCGCGATGAATGGCCGACGGCAGCGCTCGACCAGGCGGTCCTCACCGGCCATTGGCAGGTAGCAGTACAACTGCGCGGCCGGGACGGCAACTTCTCGACGCTACTTCGCGATGGGCTTGTAGAGCAGCGGCCGCCTGACGAGACCGTGACCGAAGCGCTGGAGGAGCTGCTGCACATCTGCGATGGCGTGCTGACCAGCCCCATCCCCCGGCTGTGCTCCCCTCGAACTGGGCCCAAGCTCGGGCCGGTTGGCGCTGGCCAGTCGGAGGCTGAAGCGACAACAGGGCGGTCAGACAGCCCGCAACAAGGGCCGCTACGGGTGCTGCTGGAGAGCGGCCGCTCCTACCGTCTCGACCAGGTGGCGGCCGTGATGACTCAGCAGACAGGTCTCGAGTGCTACGTGGACGCCAGGCTTGAGAGCCAGCAGGTCCTGGCAATCGGGCCGGATGAACCGGTAGACCTCGGAACCATCGAGGCTGGCCTGGCAGCGGTAGCCGACGGCTTCTGGCGCTCGGTGGGCCCGGTGGAGGTCATGTGCCCCCAAGTGCCCCCTGAGGACGACTGTCGCCTGAGAGCTCTGTGGGCGCTGCGGTTGCCAACTCATCGGGCGTTTGACGAGCAGTTCCTGCGGTTGGCTCGATTGTGGACGCCGGGGTTTCTGCGGCTGTTCTCGGACTCGCGGCTCATTGCCGGCCTGATTCCGTACGTGAACAGCCCGCGCCACGAGTCCCGTTGGCGCACGGTGGTGCAGCAACTGAAAGGGGAATTGGGGAAACCCATTCCCGACGAGGTGTTGGCGCGAATCGACGGAGGGGAACCCGCGGCCGTGTCCGTAGAGCCGCAGCTCGTTCTGAGCATCGAGCGGGGAGGGGAGAAGCCAGTCCTCATCGGTGCCAGCCCCTTCCAGGATGACTTCCAGGAACGCGACAAGTTCTGGGGCCGCGAGTAACCACCCAGAGCAGGGAGGCGAGGAAACATGGCCGAAGTCGAGAACGGCAAGACTGGGGAGCAGGAAGCGGACGACCTACGAACGGATCGAGGGAGCAGCCGACCGGAGGACGAACTGTCCCGCCGGGCCTTCGTCCGCAAGACCGCCGAAGGCGCCGCCTTCTCGCTGTTCGGTGTGATGGGCCTGGACGCGGTGGTCGAGAAGGTTGTCCAACGGCTTGAGGACATCCCCGCGAGTCGCTCTCTGGCGAGGGCAACGGGGGAGCTGCTGCACGAGGCCGGCATCGGCGCCATGGCGTTTGCGGCGGACGGGTGCAACTGCCCGCAGGCAATGGGTGGTCCGAATTTCACTTGCGCGCCGGGGACGCCCAATCCCTATGCGTGTCCCCAGGGGTTCTCGTGCCCCCCTGACATGGACTTCCAGTGCAACCCGTTCCGGTTCGAGTGCACGGCGCCGAACTTTGTCTGCACCGGCCCCGGCGGGTTTTCGTGCACAGGCGGGTACTTGTGTCCCAACCAGGCGCAGTTCGCGCCTCAGCCATGCGGGCCGAACCCCTATGACTGCACCAACGACGCCGTGCGCTTCAGCGAGCGATGCACCGATACTCTGGTGCAATGCCCGAGACCCGGGGGCGTGTTCCTCTGCCCGGGCGAGGCGATATTCGGCTGTGGCGATCCCAACACTGGAACCGGGGAGTTCTTCTGCCCAACTGACAAGTTCAAGTGCAATGGGGGCACATTGTTCGACTTCCAGTGTCCATGCGCCTTTGACTGTGAGGGCAACTTCGAGTGTGCCGCCAACCACATCTTCATATGCGGCGGCAGTTCCATGACGAGCGATTTCGATTGCGACCCGGTGGGAGGCTTCACTTGCGCGGGCGGTGGCAACCGCTGCAACCAACCGGGCACCGGGGCGTATGATCCCAGTGGACAAGCCACTGGAGATTCCCGGCCCGGCGATTTCCTGTGCGTTGGTGGTGTGGGCGCGGACAACAACTTCCACTGCAGCTACCCGTTCACGTGTACTTCAGTGGACGACTTCACCTGCCGAGGCGCTGAGGATGGGGTGAACTTCGGATGCAACGCCGGACAGTTCAGGTGCGAGCCGCAGCAAGGGGGCGACTTTCGGTGCGAACCCGACTTCACGGGTGGATTCACCTGCGTTGCCGAAGGCGGGAACCAGTTCGACTGCCAGCAACCCACCCCGTACAGAACGAACTACCTCCCGTGAGCCTGCCCAATGAGAGACGGTTCAGTTCGCCAACCATCAGGACCGAGACTCTCGTCGAATGGTCGGCACTTCGGCGAAGCCCCTCGAACCTTCTTTGGTGCCCTCAGCGATCAGCAAGGACGATATGCAGGAGGCGATACTCATGGGTGGAGAACGAGACTGCTTGAGGCGAGGTAGTGGACCATTGGTGCTCGCCACGGTCGTCACCTTGACCGTACTCGCATCGTCCCCTTGCCTGGCGAACCTCGCGTTTGCTCTGGAGGATCCCACGATGAACATGGAGTCGGGTTGGCCGCAAACGGTTTCACACCTGCCCGTTGCGGGCCCTATGGCTGAAACACGCGACGGACACATATTCGTTGTTCGTCGCCGAACCGTGGACGGGTCCAGCACTGATCAACAACGGTCTGCGGCATGCGTCCTCTGGCGCCTTCGTGTCAGTCAGACCTCTATCCACGACCTGAGCGCGGAGGCAGGCGCCGTTGTGGTTCAAGGCGGCGTTGCATTTAACGACGTGGTCTCCCTGGTGTCCACCAAGGACGCTGTGTGGGTCGGTACCGACAAGGGCATACTCAAGGCCCGCGGCGCCACAGTCGAGCAGGTGCGCCCCCGAGCACTGAAGCTCGCGATAACGACCCCAGTCTACTCCGACTTCACGCAAGACGGAGTGAAGGGGAGCTGCGTAGATACCAACCAAGCGGTCTGGGTAATCCCAAACTGGATATGGCCCGCGATCTGCGTCTTCGATTCTGACCCTCCCTACGAAAGCCAACAGGTCTTCCACCTGACGGGTATCTGGGCGCATGCGTTATGCGCCGCAACGAGCGGTCGAGGCGTGTGGGTAGTGGCCTCGCAAGGCAAGCGCAATGCGATCGTCCATCTTACGGACGACCTCTTGCCCACCAGTGTGCAGAGGCGGCAGTCGCCCTGGCCGCACTCCATCGCGATCAGGAGCTTGCTGGACCAAGCGCCCACGTTGGACTTGTCTGGGATTCGCGTGGGTGCCTGGGGCAATGCTTTGTGGATCGCGGGAGAGTCCGAAAACGCGGTTCACATTCTCGTGTGCGAGAACAACGCGCTCAAAGAGCAGCGAGGGTTCGAGCAGCTCCTGGGCAACAGCCGAGTCACCGACATTGCCTTTGACAAGGTCGGCACAGTCTACTTCGCCACCGACGGCGCCGGCGTGATCGTGTTCGATGGTCA
>PEVN01000204.1 GCA_002779825.1 Armatimonadetes bacterium CG06_land_8_20_14_3_00_66_21
GCCACGGGTCGCCATCGCCTCGGAAGTCGCTCCAGTCGGCGTCGTCGCCGTAGACCTCGGTGAAGCACAGCCCGGCTTCGCTGAGCATTCGGGTCATCTCCGGGAAGGTGTACTCTCGGGTGGACCACCGGTGTTGTTTGCGCTCGCCGGTGCGGGTGTTCCAGAGCGTGATCAGCAGGCTGTTGCGGTGCTGGCGCACGTCGAACGGTTCGTATTCGAGTAGGGAGACCCACTCGTCTTTCTCCGGATCCCCTCGCCACGTTCGTCCGGGCGCACCGAGGGTACGGGGGGCGTTGTTGGAGACGAGGAACCGGCCAGCGGGTTTGAGGGCGCGAGCTACTCCGCGGAGCACGGCCAGGTTCTCGGCGTCGCTGAACATGCCAAAGGTGTTCTCCCACAGGTACGCTCCGTCGAACTCGCTGCGGAACTCCATGGCACGCATGTCGCCTCGCACGAAGGTGAGTTCGACACCCGTCTCGGTCGCCTGCTGTTGCGCCTGCGTGAGAAACGGCGCCGACCAATCGAACGCCGTCACTTGGTAGCCGCGCCGGCCGAACTCAAGGGCATGGCGTCCCAGGCCGCAAGCGATGTCGAGCAGCCTCGCGCCCGCCGGCAGGGCCAGTGTCTGCTCGATGAAGCCGACATCCGCCAACGTGCGCTTCGGGGAAGGGGTGCCCTCCCATTGCCAGTAGTCCAGATCGCCGAAGGTGGTTTGCCACCAGTCCTCGTTTATCAAGGCTGTGCCTCCTGCCGGGTCTCGCCGTGAACTGCTGCCCAACCACTGCTGGGCGCGGTCCCCCGGCCCGGGCGCTGGGGCGTCGCTTCGGGGGGTCGACCTACACCTCTGCCAGCAACACCACGTATACTCGCGAAGGTTAGGAATACACCGAAGCTATTGCACAAGTTCGACGCCTCTGCGTGCACAGCAGTGTGTTGGGTGCTCACCACACGCCCACGGGTGAAGTTCTGCGAACTTCCACTTCGGTGTATTCCTAACCTTCGCGAGTATAGCTCTTCCCGTACTTCTTGGCGCACTTCGGGCAGGTGGTGTAGTACGACAGCACGCGCTTCGCCGCCTTGCCCCGCGAGGTAACGTAGCCGGTCATCTCCTGCATCCATGCGCGCATCTGCGCGTACGGCCCCTCGAACACCTTGGTCAGGAACGTGCCGGACAGCGTCGTCATCTCCGAGTCGGGCACGTCCTTTCCCACGCCGAGGTACACGTCGGCTCCCCAGAGCGAGTTGTCGTCGGCAAGCACCAGCACGTCGTCTTCGGGGAGCGCCTCGGCCGCCTGGATCTTCGCCATGTTGCGCGTCATGACGGCCGCGAAATTCAGCGGTATGTGGAAGAGGCAGCGCACCCGGTCCTTCACGAACAGGCGGGCCTCCCAGGTGACCTCCTGCTCGTCCCACGGCGCGGGGTTGAACTCCGGACAGCAGCACTCGTCGCGAGCGTTCTCAGGCATTGGTGGTGCCTCCTTGGGTGGGGCTGGTTTCGCGAAATTATGCGCGAATTGCGCGTGCGGAGGCAATACCCCGCCGCCAACTGCTTCTCGGGCCAGTATGCCGGTTGGGTCGAGGCGGCGAGGCCAGGCGCCGGCCATTTGCCGCGTGGCGGTGCGCGGCATGAGGGGCCGGTGTATAATCTTCCGCTTCGCCGGCGCCTCGGAACGGCCGAGAATTCGAGCACCGGGCGTGTACCGCGCCCAACGCATTAGGAGTCCTGCTTGAGATTTCCCTTGAAGTCGCTCGTGTTGGTGTCCGTGGTCGCTGCGTGGGTGGCGGTGGGCGCGGCCGAAGAGAAGGCCGCCCCCGCCCAGACCGAGGCCCCTACAACCGAGATTGAGAAAATGAGCTATGCCGTCGGTGTACGCGTGGGCGAAAGCCTGAAGATGGAGGGCATGACGCTGAGCCTCGACATGCTCATGCGCGCCATCGGCGACGTGCTGGGGAGTAAGGCGCTTGTCATGACAGACGACGACTTGGAGGCGGCATTCGGGACCTTCCAGCAGCAAATGGCCGCGCTCGACGAGGCACGCACGAAAAAGCAAGCAGAGAAGAACCTCGCCGAAGGTAAGGTCTGGCTGGATGAGAACACCAAGAAAGAGGGCGTGGTCGTCCTTCCCAGCGGCCTGCAGTACAAAGTGGTAACCGAAGGCACTGGCGTTCTGCCGACGGCAGACGACACGGTGAAGGCGCACTACCGCGGAACATTCCTCAACGGCGACGAGTTTGACAGCTCCTACAAGCGGAATGAGCCAGCCGTTTTCCCGGTGGGCGGTGTGATCCCCGGCTGGCAGGAAGCGCTGAAGCTCATGAAGGTGGGATCGAAGTGGCAGTTGTTCGTGCCGGGAAGCCTGGCCTACGGGGAACAGACGCCGGAGCATCCCACCGAATGCGACGCTGCTCTTCGACGTGGAACTCCTTGAGATCGTGAAGGAACCGAAGGAGTAGGCGCTCTGCCTGTCCTCCGGCGCGCGCCAGAGAAAGGGTTCCGGCACCAACACGGCGAACTGACTGAGACCCGGCCGCCCGCAAGGGGCCGGGTCTCATCTGTTTCGTGCGAGGAGTCTGCTATGCCAGAACGCAAAGCTGCGCTTGCCATCGGCGCCCACCCGGACGACGTCGAGTTCATGATGGCGGGAACACTGATCTTGCTGGGGCAGCAGGGGTACGACCTCCACATAATGACCGTCGCCAACGGCTCCTGCGGCACGGCGGAGTGTGACCGCGAGGAGATCATCGAGCTCCGGCGAGGCGAGGCGCAGCGCGCCGCCGCGGTGATCGGCGCCACGTATCATCCGGGTGTGGTCGAGGACCTGGAGATCTTCTACGAGATCGACGCGCTCCGGAAAGTGGCTGCCGTGGTGCGACAGGTGGCGCCGGAGATCATCCTGACGCACCCGCCCGTTGACTACATGGAAGACCATACAAACGCCTGCCGGCTGGCCGTGACAGCGGCGTTCGGGCGGGGGATGCGCAACTTCGTGACAGAGCCGCCTGTCGCTCCGATTGAGAACGACGTCTTCGTCTACCACGCCAACCCGCACAGTGGTCTGGGGCCGCTTCGGGACCGTGTCGTCGCTGGCGAGTTCATCGACGTAACTGGTGTTGTGGATCAGAAGGAGGAGATGCTCCGCTGCCACGAGTCGCAGAAGAACTGGCTCGACGTCAGCCAGGGGATGGACTCCTACCTGATCACCATGCGGGAGATCTGTCGGGACATCGCCGGCCGGTCTGGCGCGCCGGGAATGGCCTACGCCGAGGGCTTCCGCCGGCATCTGCACATGGGGCTTTCGGCCACCGACCGAGACCGGCTGAAGGAGGTACTGGGGGACCTCGTTGTAGTCAACGACGAGTATGAGCGCGGGCTCCGGTAACCGGCTGATTGCGTCGCGCTGACAACAGAAAAGCCGCCCTGTCCCCAGGGCGGCTTTTGTCTGTGCGACCGTTGTGACGGCTCTGGCCGAGCTACTGCGCGACAGGGCCGACGTCGCCGATCTGGGCGGCGACGTCGAACTCGTGCTCCTCGAAGTTGGCGGTGAACTTGCGCGCCAACTCGTTGGCGGTCTGGTCGTAGGCAGTCTTGTCTCGCCAAGTGTTCCTGGGGTCGAGGATCTCCGCGGGCACGTCGGGGCAGGCTTTGGGGACGAGCACGCGGAAGATGGGATGGGGCTCCATGGGGACGTCTGTCAGCTTGCCCTGCAGAGCCGCATGCACCATGGCCCGAGTCAGCCCGATGTCGATGCGGTGCCCTTCGCCATACGGTCCGCCCGTCCAGCCCGTGTTGATCAGCCAGCAGTTCACCTTGTGTTCCGCGACTCGCTCGCCGAGCAGCTTCGCGTACACCGACGGCTTCAGCGCCATGAAGGGCGCGCCGAAGCAGGTGCTGAACGTCGGCGAGGGCTCGGTGACGCCCTTTTCCGTGCCGGCGACCTTGGCCGTGTAGCCGGAGAGAAAGTGGTACATGGCCTGCTCGGGCGAGAGCTTGGAGAGGAATGGCATGACGCCGAAGGCATCGCACGTCAGCATGACGATGTTCTTGGGATGGCCGCACGTGCCGGAGACATCGGCGTTGTCGATTTGCTCGATGGAGTAGGCCGCCCGAGTGTTCTCGGTCAGGGTGTCATCATCCAGGTCGATGTGGCGGGAGAACGGGTCGAGCCCGACGTTCTCCAGCACGGTGCCGAACTTGTGCGCAGACTCATAGATCTGCGGCTCGGCTGTGGGCGAGAGCCGAATGGTCTTGGCGTAACAGCCGCCCTCGAAGTTGAACACGCCCTCGTCGCTCCAACCGTGCTCGTCGTCGCCGATGAGGGTCCGGTTTGGGTCTGCCGACAGGCTGGTCTTGCCCGTTCCCGACAGCCCGAAGAAAACCGCCGGGCCTTCCGGCCCGACGCTGCAGGAGCAGTGCATCGAGAGAACGCGGTCTTGGGGATAGACGTAGTTGAGAAAGGTGAAGACGGACTTCTTCATCTCGCCGCCGTAGCTGGTGCCGCCGATGAGTACGAGCCGTTTGCCGAAGTGCATGAGGATGTGCGCTTCGGAGTTTGTCCCGTGCTTCTCCGGGATGGCGTGCAGCTTGGGGCAGTCGATGACGGTGAACTCCGGCAAGTGCCGCCGCCGGACCTCCGGATCATCCTCGCGGATGAACATGTTCCGGATGAAAAGGCTGTGCCACGCGTACTCGGTGACGACCCGGATGGGGATGCGGTAGCGTGGGTGGGCGCCCACGTAGCAGTCCTGGACGAACAGGTCGACGCCCCGCAGGTATGCCTTGAGGAGGTCGAAGAGCTGGTCGAACTTGTCCTCGGCGATAGGCCGGTTGACCTTGCCCCACCAGATCTTCTCCATGCTGGAGGGCTCTTCCACCAGGAACTTGTCGTTAGGCGAGCGCCCCGTGTGGTGCCCGGTGCGCACTACCATCGGGCCATTGTGGGCGAGGTGCCCTTCCCGTCGCGCGACGACTTCTTCGTAGAGCTTGGACGTGCACGGGCTCCAATGGATGAAGCCGGTACCGGTCAGACCGATGGTCTCCAGGCCGTGCAGTGGTTGATCTGGCATGCTGACTGTCTCCTCCGGGATCGCGTGTCGCCTGCCCGGTTTTCCCGGCAGGTAACCAGCTCTGATGTAGCGGGCACCAAGTGACTTCCTCACCGGCAGAGGGGTTCACCTGCCGGACAGTGTGGGGGGTGCCGAATGCTTGGTAGTCGGGTCCGCAAGCGCGAGAAGGGGGCGGCGCCGGCCGGGGGAAGGCGCCTTGCGGAGATAGGTAGTGTAGCATACGCGAGGGGGAGGCAACAATCCCGACCGCCCCCCCTCGCGCGCACAATCTCCCGTCGGCGAGCTGCGAAGGCCGCCAACGCTCACGGGTCACCAGTCGAAGGGCGAAACGTAGTCTCCATGCTGCGCCTGCGCAGAGAGCAGCCGCTCACGTTGGGCGGCAAGCGCCTCGAACACAGCCGCGGGCGCATTCTCCACGTCAGTGCGGTAGATCTCGGACACGCGGTCGAGCTTCGCCAGATTCTCGGGGATCCGAAGCGTAAATTGCCGCTCGTAGAGCTCTCGCGGGTAGTCCCTGCCCAACACGGCAGTAAACAGCACCTGCAAGTCCTCGTAGAGTGGAAGGAGCCCCACCGGAGTCGCAATGGTCTCTACGTCGCCGTTGGCGCGCAACTCAGCCCACTTGATCCAGACATGCTTGTCCATCACGCCGTTGAGCCACTTGCCGTCTTCGCCACGGAGGAAGTAGTTCACGCCGAAGATCAGGGGCGCCTGCGCTGCCTTTGCCCCGAAGTCCAAGTGGTTCTGGATGTACTGACCCAACGGGATGGACACGAAGTCGGCATTGGACATGGGCTGGAAGGCGCGGGCAGCCTGCTTGTCTACTACCGCGGCGGTCGGCTCCGACTCCAGGCTGGCGCCGATGGTGATGACGCCATGCGCCCAGTTCAGCGCCTGTTTCACAGGTACCGAGGTGTCGGAGTCTCGCCCGCCGTATACGATTGCGCCAAGCGGGACCCCGGCCGGATCGTCGGCCAGTGGATCCAGGTTGGGCAGGTCGCGGAGCCGGACCGTGTAGCACGCGTTCGGGTGCGCCGGCGGGACTTCCTCGCCGTCGACTTCCTTCCCTCTGAACCACTCGCCGGAAAAGTCCCAGCCCTTCTCCGGACACTCGCGACCATCTCCCAACCAGTAGACGTTACCGTTGACCTTCAGGACGTTGGAGAAGATCACCTCGCCGGGGGTGGTGATTGTGCTCCAGATAACCGGGTCGCCTTCGCCGTTCACGTCCTGAATGATGCCGAACAGCCCACACTCGACGTTGGCACCGTAGACGCGACCGTCATGCACCCGCAGGTAGGCGATGTCGTCGCCGACGATTGTCTCGCCGGGCCACATCGCGGTCGAGGTCTTGCCGCACATGCTGGGGAAGGCGCCGGCGAAGTAGCTCTTCCGGCCACCGGGACCGTTCACCCCCATGAGGAACGTGTGCTCGGCCAACCAGCCTTCGCGGTCTGCTTTGCGGAGGGCCAGCCGCAGGGCGAGCTTCTTGAACCCGACGGTGTTTCCGGCATACTGGGTGTTGACACTGTAGACCAGGTCTTCCCCGTAGTCGATGTAGGTCTTCCGCTTGTCGGTGTCGACGCTACACATGTGTTCGTCCACCGCGCCCGACGAGTGGAGCACCCGAAAGAAGTCGCCGGAGTCGCCCAGCGCCTTGAACTGCTCATACCCCGTCCGGTACAGCAAGTCCTCGCTGTGGCCGACGTAGTAGGAGTCGGTTAGCTGAACGCCGGAGAGGGAGAACTGGGAGCCGACCGGCCATGGCGCCCTGCAGGTAGCCGCGGATCTGGGCGAGTCCCTCGTTCCGGTCGATGGTGCTCAGACGCTTCCCCAGGTCGTCGCCGGCAGGCACCAGGTACTTGGTGGCGCCGCGGTCACAACCCTGGTCGCTGAACCCGTCGAGGTGCACGGTGTGCCCCGCTATGGCCAGTCGGGTCTCCTCGCCTTTGGCAACCGCCTGCTCCCGGACGTAGGCGATGTCTTTAGGGTCGTCGGTGCAGACGAACACCGAGGCGGGGTCGCAGAGCGCAATGGCCTCAGCCACGAAAGCGTGCAACTTGGGGTTGTCCAGGGCCGCCAGTCGCTCGTACTGCTGATCGCCGAGCTTCTGGCGGAGAAGTGTCTGGGTGGTCTGGGCTGTTGTGCTCATTGATCACTCCTGTTCTTGGCACACTCGGTGTCACCGGTCGCCCGCGTCAGCTTGCGGCGAAGCGAGACGAGGATCGTCCCATCGCCCGATTCTGGGTCCACATCCAGGCGCGAGCGCTCGACGCAGCGCCCAAGGAGATGCTGTATGGCCGATTCGAGTACCGGCTTGGTGACGCGGTAGGTCTCACCATACACTCGATCCAGCAGGTCCCGGGATTGTGCGTCCCGGGCGTACTCGCGTTCGGCGGGGCAGGTCACGCCGCTAAGCGTAATCACCACTGTGTCCGCATGTACATCGACCTCGACTGCCTTGGGGACTTGGGAGAGTTGCTCGCGCTCGAACTTGGTCACTTCGTCCACGAGCGCACGCTTCAGACGTTCCGTAGGGTCCATGGACCATCTCCGTGCGTGGGGGAGCCTCCCCAGAGACAGTAAGAGCCAGCGCGCCTCTCTGCGGAGGCTCTTCGCTGGCTCCTGTCTTCTCAAGCCGTCCCGTTCGCAGCCTTGCCGGACCACGGAACCGCTGCTATACCCGCGAAGGTTAAGAACACACCGAAGTGGAAGTTCGCGGAACTTCCCCGGCAGGCGTGCAGCAGAGGTAGGGCAGAGGGTATTCTCCCAGACGGAGCCGAAGTCGCACCGGGACTTCGGTGTGTTCTTAACCTTCGCGGGTATAACACAGTGCTCTGCTGATTCGTCGGCCGTCCGGCAGCCCCCAACTTCCGAGGGTGCCCGCACGGCCGCAGACAACACGCCATTGGCGCGAACTAACCACGGTACCAGAGACCGCGCCCACCGGCAACCTCTGGGGCGCTGCGGAGCCCTCGACCAACTCACGAGCCGTCGGGATCACGCACGCGAGGCGGCGCCGCGAGGGTGAACAGGATGATCCGTTCTCCGGTGACGGTGCTGATGTCGGTGTGGAGGCTCTGCACCTGCTGGCCCGTCAGGTCGTGGACGAGTGACCCCAGCAGCACGCGCGCCTTCTCCAACAGCTCGATGCGCACCTGCTTGATAAGCGAGCGCCCGCGCCCGCCCTCGTCGCTGCTGGCTGCCAGCCTCCGCTCGGCAGGCGTCAACACGCCTCGCAGCCGGACCAGCACCATGTCGTCAATCACGTGGGTCCTGGTCTCGTCGGGGCCGCGCCCCATGTAGTCCTTCTCGAAACGGATGAGGGCTTCGCTGATCTCCGCTTCCAGTTGGCCCTTCGTCTCCGGTGTCGCGTGACTACTCATGACTGCCTCGCAGGGACGACCGGGCATCTACATGGTCTTCGCCGCAGACACGAGGTCCGCGGCCCCGGCCTCCCGCCGGGTTGACAGGGCCTCTGCGTTCGGGCACCCTCCGGGGTAACGCGGCAGCGTGAAAGTGCCGCAACTGGTACCGATTGGAGGCGCCTGCTATGGCGCGCGTGCTGGTGGTCGACGACGAAGAGCGACTGGCGAAGACCATCGCCTACAATCTCCGGGCTGAAGGGCACGAGGTGGTGGTGGCGCACGACGGTGAAAGTGCGCTGGAAGTGTTCCGGACAGAGCACCCCGACCTCGTCGTGTTGGATCTCATGCTCCCGCGCCGGTCAGGCGTGGAGGTGTGTCGTCTGGTGCGCGAAGAGTCGAGCGTACCGATTCTGATGCTGACCGCCAAGGCGGGCGAGTCGGACAAGGTGACCGGGCTGGAACTCGGCGCGGACGACTATGTGACGAAGCCGTTCGGGATGCGGGAACTCATGGCTCGCGTGAAGGCGCTGTTGCGCCGAGCGGATGTGCGGGCAGCCCAGGTCATCCGCCTCGGCGACCTGGTCCTCGACCTGGACCGGCACGAGGTGAGGCTCCGCGAGGCCGTCGTCCCGCTGCCGCCGAAGGAGTTTGATCTGTTGACGCTGTTGGCGCGGAACGCCGGCCGTGCCGTGCGTCGCGAGACGCTGTTGCGGCAGGTGTGGGGCGACGACTTTTTTGGCGATAGGCACACGCTCGACGTGCACATTCGATGGCTGCGCGAGAAGGTCGAGGAAGACGCCAGCCAGCCGAAGCGGGTGACCACCGTCCGGGGAGTCGGCTACCGGCTGGAGGGATAGCCTATGCTGCGCACGCTGCACGGCAAGCTGCTACTGACACACCTCGCCATCACGGTGCTCGGCCTCGGAATCCTCGGCGTCTACCTCCTGCAGGCGCTGAACGACGCCTTCCTGGATCAGGTGAAGCTTGGTCTGATGGACGAGGCGAAGCTTGTCGCCTTGCACTGGGGGGCGCACCATCTGCCGCTGGAATCCGGGGAGGCGCTCGATCGGGAGGCGACTCGCGTCGCGGAGGAGATCGGGGTCACCGTCGTGGTGACCGATCGTCACTGCCATGTGCTGGCGCACTCGCCGGGTCTCGGTGAAGGGGTGGAACTGCGCCCGGAGGTGCCGGATGCGCTGCGCGGCCGAGTCGGCCTCTGCGTTCGGTCAGGGCCGAAGATCGTGGGGCGGCAGATGCACATTGCCTACCCCATTCGCGACGAAGGCCGCATCACGGGAGTCGTCCGGCTGGCTGTGCCATTGAGTCGGATCGACAGCCAGCTTGCAGCGGTCCGCAGAGCGATCCTCATGGGCATGGCCCTGCTCGTCGTGATCGCCATCCCGTT
>PEVN01000118.1 GCA_002779825.1 Armatimonadetes bacterium CG06_land_8_20_14_3_00_66_21
GCCCAAGGCGGCAAACTCAGGCTTCGAAGCCTCGGCGACACCCCTGCAAGCCAAGCTCTCTCACGAGAAGTACGCATTGTCCGGATGAACCGGAAAAATCGCAATTCTACGGACAGACAACTCTGGAAAAGTGCAGTATCCTCCCGGGACGAGGCATCATACTCTCTTTGGCCGGAGGGAGCCGTTGTCCGTGGCATGTAACGAACTCCAGCGGCGCAGCGTTGCCAAGCGCTCCGCCTCCCCGGCTGCCCTCAGAGAGGAGAGGACTCCATGGAAGCCCAGAGCCAGTCCGTCCCGCAGACGCCAGGAGGTTCGCCGGCCGGCGCGACTCAAGACGGTGCTGCGTTCGTCCTGACGAACGCAACCGGCACCATCCTGTGCATAAGCCCGGCGTATGAGCGACTTATGGGTCACGCCCGGCACGAACTCGTCGGGCGGAAGCTCCACCTTGTCACGGAGTCAGCGACGGCTGGCGGCGCCGGAACGAGCCGCCTCCGCGATTTCCGGAAGGACGGCACCCCCGTCGAAGTGGTCGCCACCATAACGCCCGTGCGTGATGCGTCCGGCGCGACCCTCCAGTGCGTCGCACTCGATGCCGGCGGGCCCAGGCACGCCGCGACGACCGACTGGTGCCTCTCCCAAACGCAGCAGGCATTGGCGCGCGTGACCGCGGGGATCGCCCACCACCTGAACAACCGGTTGACCCCCATCGTGGGCCAGGCGCAGTTGCTTCGCTTTGGCGGAGGGCTTCCCCAACCGTCGCTCCGTAAGCTGCAGTGCATCGAGGACGAGGCCCTGGCAATCGCGGCGCTGGTCAGACAGATGGGCGACATGTGCGGCCATTCAGGGGGGCCGCCGCGCGCGGTGGACATGAAGGCGCTGCTCGACGCCACCTGCGCGCACCTCCGGAGCACGCTCCCGAGCAACATCCAGTTGTCCCTGACACCGGCAACCGCGGACTGCCCGGCCCACGGCGATCCCGCTGCCATCCAGGAAATCGTGGGTCTCCTGGTGGCCAATGCGCGCGAGTCACTGCCGGAGGGCGGCGGGATTCAGTTGCGCCTCGACCGGCGGCCGAGCACGCAGGATGCCGCGACTCCGGCCCCTCAGGAATGGGTTGCGCTCTCTGTCTCCGACACCGGCCTCGGCATGGACGCTGAAGCCCTCCAGCGAGCGTTCGAGCCGTTCTTCACCAGCAAGGGACCCAGCCGATTGGGTCTCGGCCTGTCCAGGACCTATGGCCTCGCCAGTCGGTACGGCGGCCACCTGGAAGCACAGAGCGCGCCCGGCAGCGGGACCACCGTGACCCTGTGCCTGCCGGTCTTCCGGCCGGGTGAGGAGGTCGCCGCACCAGCCCGCGTGGCGCGGCCGCACAGCGATCTCGGCACGGCAAACGGTACCATTCGCATCGGGCCGGCTCACCTCTTCGGGAGGCCCACCGAAACGGCACTCGTTCCGCGGAACGGGCACCCCACAGTGGCAGCGGTGGATGCGTTGGTCCGAGCCCTCGAGCAGCTCTGCGACACGTTCGAGCCGGGGCACGGCGCCCGCGTCGCCGACCTGGCGCGCGCCCTGGCGGAACGCCTCGGTCTGAACGCGGAGGAAAGGGAACGCATCTGGCTGGGCGGGTTGCTGCACGACGTGGGGAAGCTGATGCTGAGCCCGGAGCTACTCCAGAAGCCGGGGGCGCTCACGCCCACGGAGTTCGAGGAAGTGAAGCGACATCCGCTTCACGGCGGCGAGATCCTGGGCGCGGCCGAAGAGCTCCAGGACATCACGGAGATGGTGCTGCACCACCACGAACGGATTGACGGAACGGGGTATCCAGACGGACTCGAGGGCGACGACATCCCGCTGGCGGCGCAGATTATCGCCATCGCGGAAGCCTACGACTCCATGTGCTCAAAGGCGGCGTACCGGGCGGAGCTACCCCGCGAACAGGCGCTGGAGGAGTTACTCGGCGGGGTCGGGACGTTCTTCGATGAGCGCCTCGTGCGCCGGTTCGCCGAGAGCTTGAACTGACGGCCCCGGGGAGTGCAGATTGGCGATTGCAGATCGGAGATTGAACGGTCAGACCGGCCCGGGCGAGAGACCGCGCACTCCCTTTTGCATTGGGGCGTCGGGCGGCTCCTCTCCGTAGACCCGTGCGCTCAGCCTACGCGGTATGCGTAGTGCACCGGCGGTCCCCAGTTCCCCGCCCCGTCTTGGGCCCGCACGTGGAAGTAGTACTGGCCGGGCTGGAGGTTGCCCAGTGTTGCCGTCGGCGCGGCGGTCTCGGGGGTCTCGTCGGGAATGGTCACCGGGCTGGCGTCGAGCGCGTAGCTGTAGCCCTTGATCCCGGTCGGATCCACCGTCTTCCAGTTGAACACGGCCGCGTTGGCGCCCGGGCCGAACAGGTGGAAGTCGTCGAACGACACGACGCTGCCTGTGCCGCCGTAGTTGCAGAGCATGAGGTACTTGACGGCGTGCGCATTCGCCTTGACGGTGGCCTTGGCCAGGTCCAGCAGGTTGACCGTCGCAGTGTGCCACTGGCCGTCAGGGGCGATGCCCGGAATGGCGCCCAGGTTGGTGTAGGTGCGGCTTTGCCCCGTAACCGGCACGCCGTACCACGCGCCGTTGAGGTACAGGTGGAAGAACACCTGCACCCCGGCGGGGATCTTGTAGTCGAAGCTCATCATTGGGTGGGTGGCGAGGTCGTAGTCGCCGATGTGCACATAGTTGCCGTAGCTGGTCCCGGCGCCCAGTTGAACTGCGGCGACATAGTCGCCCTTCGCCGCATCAAAGGTGCGGTCTACCTGAGAACCGTAGGCGCTCCCGTAGGGCGTCCAGTTGCCGATGCCGCGAGTGAAGGTGTCGTAGACCACCGACTCGTGAGAGCTGCACTTCACCTCGGGCGGCAGCGGCGGCTCTTTGTCGGCGGCGTAGCTGACCGTGTAGGTCCAGTCCTGCGGCGCGCTGGCATTGCCGGCGAAGTCCTTCACCGCCGACAGCGCGAACTTGACCGCCGTGCCGTCCGCAACGGGCTCCGAGAACAGCCCGGTGGCCAGGCACCAGCTCCACGAGAGCTGATTGGTCGCCGGCGCGAACCCGGTGTCGAGAGCTGTCAGCGGGTAGCTGTTGCCGTTCACCGAGAACGCCATCGATTTGGGATCGAGCGCCGCGCCCGGCGCCTCGGCGAACTTGACCTGCACAGTGCGAGTGCCCAGCGCGCCGTTGGCGGCCGGAGTCACCTCGGCGACGGTGGGTGGCGTGTTGTCGATCAGGAAGGCGTAGTGCGCTGGTTCGCTCCAGTTGCCGGCAGCGTCCTGCGCCGCGACATGCAGGTATTGCAGCCCCTCGTGTTCCACCTTGAACACCTGTTCCGGCTGGTCGCCGGGCACTTCACCGACGGGCAGATCCGTCGGCTGGTCGCTCCACGAGCACCGGAACTTGGCGATGCCGCTGGGGTCGTGCGCCACCAGCTTCACCTTCACGCCCAGCGCGCCAGATTCGGCCGGGAGGAGCGTGAAGTTGTCCACGTTGAAGTAGGCGCCCGGAGCCGCTGCCTGGTAGCCGGTGTCGGCGAAGTAGCACTGAGTGACATCGTACTGGTTCGGCGCGAAGGAGAGGTTGCGGGTCAACTCGCCGAGGTTGAGGACGGCGTGGTGCCACTGGTCGTCCTTCTGGATCGCCTCGGTCGCGCCGAGCTTGAGGTAGGGATCGTCGACGTCAGCAAAGGTGACCGCCCTGGTCTCCCCGCCGAGGGTGAACAGGAGGTCAGCGCAGACCTCTTCGGTCACCTTGTAGTCGAACGCCAACAGTGGGTACTTGCCCAGGCTGAACGGCTGTGCGGTGGGCACCGCACTCCAGGAGCCCGTCAGCACCGGGTTCACGATGCGCAAACTGCGCTTGCCGGCGGCCGCGGTCGAATCGTCCAAGACAGTCAGCGCGTACTTCTCGCCGCCCAAGTTGCCCCAGCCGCCGAGGCCCTCTTCGAAGTCGTCGCGCACGAATTGCTCCGCCAGCGTCACGGGTGCCGGCGGAGTGCGGTCCAGGGACTTGTCGAAGGTCGCCTCCCAGGCGAACGCAGCCGGCTCCGCCGCCGTCGTTGCCGCCGCCAGGCTGACGGAAACCGGCTTGCCTTGCTCGAACGCCAAAGTCGAACGCTGAGCGTCGAATGTCAGCTTGCGCGCCCGCCAGTCGTACGTCATGGCCGGCGAGACCAGCGGCACCGCCTGACCGTTGACAGTCAGGCTGCTCCGCGTCACGTCGAGGTTCAGCCCGCCGGCGGGCGCGAGCTGGAACGTCACCGGCGTTCCGCCCCACGGCTTGCCCGGAGCGGGGCTCATGCTCAGGCAGGAGAGTGCAGCGGTGCTCACCGCAAGGGGGACGTGGGCGGTACTGGTCCACTTGTCTCCCGACGCCTTGCCGCGAACGTGGAAGTACCACAGGCCGTCCTTCAGCGCGCCGGATTTGGCCGTCGTCGCCGCGCCCTCCACGAGCTTGTCGGGCACAGTGTCGGGCGACCGATCGAAGGCGACGGCATACTGCAGTGCCGGGGCTTCCTTGCCCTCCGGGGCCGTGGGCTTCCACGTGACGGAGCGCTCCGCCGGGCCGGCAACGGCCAGGCAGACGTCGTCCAGATAGTAGCGACAGCCGAACGGGTTGCCGCCGAGGCCGGCGGCAACGTAGCCGGGGTGGAGGTTGCCGAACGTCAGCTTCTGCAGCGGAATGGTCTCGGCGGCGGGATATAGCGCGCGCAGGGCCGCCGCGAGGTCGAAGCGCGCGTCGTGCCATTCGTCATCTGTCTTCACGTCGACGGAGCCCAGGCACTGCCGCAGCGCGTTCGAGTCGCTGGCGCCGGAGAGGTGGATGAAGTGCTCCCGCCCCAGGGCTTGGACGTAGGCGTTGACCCGGGCGCCGGCGGGCAGGCGGTAGCGGAAGCGCAGCTCCTGCGCTCTGGACAAGTCCAGATTCGCCGGCACCGGGGCGACCACGCCGAAGTCGCCGCCCAGCGTCAGGTTCTTCACGCGCAAGCTGGCCAAACCGGAGCCGGCGCCGCTGCCGGTGATCGTCACCTCGCTGTTGCGGTCGCTGGTAGCCGGCTTCCACCCTCCGACGCTCTGCTCGAAATCGGCAGATAGAGCCGGCGTCTCGGCACAACCGGCCGTAAGGACAACCTGGTCCGCTTCCGCCGCCGAAGACTCCGGCAGCGGGGCCGGCACCAGGCGATCCGGGGCGTAGCAGCGCTGGTACGATACTTTGAGGCAGGCGACAACCATGTCGTTGTCGTAGGTCCAGAGCCCGAAGCGATGCCCTTTGAGCGGGTCCGTCTCGTCGTAGGTGAGCACCAGTTCGTTGTCGTAGTAGCACTCGATCCGGTTGCCGATCCGGCGCACTTTGCAGTAGTACCAGGCACCGTGCACGTCTCGGCCGTCGGCGACGTAGGGCACCGGGATGTAGCGGCGTCCCGAGTCCGTGCGCACGCGCGGCACCAGCGGCCGATCGGTTTCGGCGACCGTCCCCGCTCGCCGCACGAGCTTCGTCCACTTGCTGGTCCAGCCGGGATCCCAAGCGCCCACCAGGTAGCTGTAGCCGGTGGACAGGTCACTGCCTTCGGCGCCGAAGGTCACGTTCATGTCGCCGACGCGAGGGTAGCTCATGGCTTTGGTGGTGGACATTCGCATGCCGGCGTAGTACTCCAGCGTGAAGTCGCCCGCCAGCGCATACTTGCTCCACAGCGCCGCCGCGTAGTCACTGCGGCCTGACATGTGCGACCACGTCGGCGTGCACGAGAAGCGGTTGGTGATCTCCCAGGTGCCCCACTCCGTCCAGTCGGTGGGCGCCTGCTCGAACAGGAAGTCGCGCACGTGATGCCGGGTCACTTGAAGGGTCGTCGTATCCAGCGCCTGCTTCGAGGTGATCCCAACGCGCGTGCCTGTCAGCGGCTGCTGATCGCGGTAAGCAAGACACCGCTCCTCGCCCACGGAGACCCAGAGATACCTGCCGTCTTTCTCCAGCGTGAACGAGGCTCCCGCCGCCACAGGCACCGCCGCCTTCGCTTTCAGGTGTCCGAGCTTGCTGAGCGCGAGGGTGGCCTTCCCTGCCTCTTCGGCAGCCGTGACTTCAAGCGAGTAGCCGTCCGCGAACTCGGTCTTCGTGGCGCCGAACGTCAGCCGCGTGTCGAGCAGCAGCGGCACGGTCAGGGTGAACGGTCCGTAGAAGTCGCCTTTGTGCCAGAAGGTGTTGGTCTCCCCTTTGACCGGAAACCACTGCCCGAGCGGCGACGCCCAGTGCTGCATGTAGGG
>PEVN01000181.1:0-4637 GCA_002779825.1 Armatimonadetes bacterium CG06_land_8_20_14_3_00_66_21
GGCGGCGTGACGAAGGCGGCACTCGTGACCCACCCGCCCATCGACGGTTCAACAGCCCTCGACTATCTCCTGACGTTGCCGAAAGACCCGCCAGCCGAACTACGCTTCTCGACCGCCCTCCAGGACGGCGCCGAAGGCACAAACGGCGTCGCGTTCCTTGTGGCCGTCAACGGGCATGTCGCGTACCGGAAGGAGGTGACCGGTCCCGACGGTTGGCATGAGGGATGCGTCAACCTGAGCGCGCACGCCGGAGAGACCGTGCTGCTCAGCCTGATTGTGGATGCCCAGGGCAGTGCGCGCTGCGACTGGTCGAGGTGGGGGGAGCCGAGGATCGAGGGGCGGTGACAGGCGGCCGGGGCCCGTGTAGCCGAACCCGCCCGAGATTCGGACCGTCGGCGCTCCCAGCGCCCGAATTCTTGGCGAACTCGGCTACGCGGGCGCCGTCTGTCATCCGGGTCCCTCCTTCGGGCTCAGTGCGCCAGCCGCTGCGTTCCCCGGTTGATGAGTTCCTCCTGCTCTTGGGGCGACAGGTCTACGAACCGGGCGCTGTAGCCCGCGACCTTCACCATCAGGTTCGGATACTTCTCCGGCCGTTCGCGGGCGTCGAGGAGCGTTTCGGTGTCGACCATGCTGAGCTGCATGGTCATGACACCCAGGTCCACAAACGCCTTCAGGAACGCGACGAACTTGCCACGGCCGTCCTTGGTGTTGACGACCGCGGGATCGAAGCGGAGGTCGAGCGACGAACCGTTGGGAAACTGGGTGAAGTCGATCTTGCTCAGCGAACGCAGCAGGCTGGTGGGGCCATCCTGATCGGTGCCCCAAGTCGGGTTGAGGTTGCGGGTGAGCAGCTCGCCGGCCAGCCGGCCGTCGGGCGAGGCACCCACCGCTTCGCCCAAGTGGTGGTTGGCGGCAAACGAGTAGAGCGCCACCTGGAACCGGCCGCCCCGCGCGTTGCGGTGGTCGCAGAACTCGGCGTAGAGCGGGGCGGTCACGGCTGCCGACAGGGCGTCCACCCGGTCGAGGCCGTTGTGCCACTTGGGGGCGGCGAGGAGCTGTTGGCGGAGGTCTTCGTGACCGTCGAAGTTGGCCTGCAGCGCCGTGCACAGGCCGGCCACCGTCGCCGCGCCGCGTTCGAAGACGACCTCCCGGAGTGCAGACAGCGAGTTGACCACGTTGGGCACGCCGGATACGATGATGCCGGTCAGGTTGTACCGTGCGCCCCCGGCGCACACATCCACCCCGCGGTCAATGCAGTCGTCCATGAACACAGACATCAGTGGGTAGCGCCGGTACTCCATGTGGCACGCATCCGCGTGGTTCATGTGCTTGCGGATGTTGTCGCAGACGGAGCGCAGTTGCGCCCTGAAGGCTGTCAGCACGTCGTCGAAGCCGGCGAGGTCCTGCGCGGCTGGGGTGGCGACCCCGAGCTGGTCCCCCGTCTTCAAGCTCCGGCCTTGGTTCAGCGCCAACTCCAGTACAAGCGGCAGGTTGAGGTAGGCACCGTTGGGGTGGAACGCCTCCCGGCCGGGGAGGGTGTTCTCGTAACAGCAGGAGCAAATGTAGTCGCGCGCCTCCGCCAGCAGCCGGCCGTGTCGGACGAACGCGGGAATGAGCACCTCATCGTTGACGACAGGAAAACCTAGCCCGCCGGCGAGGTAGTTGGCCGCCGCCTGCCAGTAGCGCGCGGGCGCATTCCGGTGCAGCCGCAGTGAAACGTACGGTGCCGGGTTCTGCAGCCGCAGCGAGGCTTCCATGATTAGCTCGCTCAGCTCATTGGAGGCATCGTCGCCGGCGGGGGTGACGCCGCCCAGGCTGGTCTGGCTGCCGGGCGTGTAGACCGCGTGCCCCGTGTAGTAGTCGCAGTGCCGGAAGTTGAGCAGGAACAGCTCCAGCAACTCCAGCGCCTCGGCGCGAGTCAACCGTCCCTCGTCGAGGTCGCGCCGGTAGTACGGGTACAGTGACTGGTCCAACCGACCAAGCCCCAGCCCGCCGCCCGGGCAACACCCCCCCATCTCCAACGTGATCAGGCAGTAGACGAGCCAGTACGACTGCAACGCCTCATGCAGCGTCGTGGCCGGCTGCTCGGGTACCCGGGCGAGCACCTCGGCCGCAGTGCGAAGTTCGGCAGCCCACTCTTCGTCCTTGGTCCCCCTTGCGGTGTGCTCGGCGGCTTCGCGGAGGCGCTGGGCGTAGCGCAGCACCGACTGGCAGCTCACGCGCATCGCCTCGTAGCACCGGCGCCGCTCGCCGTCCGCCGCCTCGTCGAGCTGGGCAAGCTGCTCCTCGATCCGCGCCTGCAGCCCGCTGATCCCCTGGGCGAGAATGTGCTCCACGCCCGGCGAGATGTGCCCCTCAAAGCACGGTCCCAGGTACAGGCGGGTCTCGCCCAGACGCCGCGACTCCTCATCCGGCGCCTGGCGGCCTTCCCGGCTGTGTCGGTCTGCGTTCAGCGCGGGCAGCATGAGGTTGAAGAAAAACGGGTTCTCGCCACCGACCAGCGCGGCGTCCTTCTCAGGAGTGATCTCACAGTGCTCGACAACGTGGCGCAGTGCCAGCGCCCGAGCGAGCGCGGGATCGCTCGGTTCGCGCGCAAGGAGGAGGTTCTTCGCCCCTTCTGCGAGCCGCAGATACGCTGGCGGCTCAACGTGCGTTTCGTAGTACATGCCGAATCGGCGGGCGCGGAGTCGCGCCGACCGCGCTGTGCTGCAGTCGGGCCCGCGGTTGGGAGGGCGGGAGTAGAGCGGGGCGTCGAGGGTGGTCATCGTCATCGGCTGTGGGTGGGCGCGGCGTCGGTGCGGACTTGAGGACGTCGCCTGATTGACAAGGAGGGCGTGTTCATGACAGTGCGCGGTTGACGAGTACGCGTAGTTCGTCCTTGCAGGCTGCGCTCCTGCTTCGTCCCCCTCGGAACGTACACCGGCCGGCGGCACACGGACGCGCCCCAAGGAGACTGCGTCGCTCTCGCCTCACTCCCTCGTCCCGTTCGGAGTCACAGCACCGGTGGCGGCGGTTCCGGATTGTCGCCTGCAGGGGGCTGTGCTACACTCGCGGGCACCGTGGCCTGGCACCGCGAGGGGCGCGCGGATTTCTGCCTCAGGCAGCTCCGAAGGTGGTGTGCGTATGGGCAGTCCGTCGTCGTGTTCCGTCTGTCTGGCATTCTGGCGGTCGGGTTAGTCATGGCCGGCATGGGGTGGTGTAGTGGCGATCCGCCCGAGGGGCTGTTCTGGGCTCCGCGAGTGCTGCCACCGGCGCCAGTGCCGCCAGGCAACCCGCAGAGCGAAGCCAAGATCCAGCTTGGGAAGCAGTTGTACTTCGAGAAGCGACTCTCCTTCGACAACACGGTCAGTTGCGCCTCTTGCCACGACCCGAAGGCGGGCTGGGCAGACCCGCGCCAGTTCTCCGAGGGCGTCGACCACGCCAAGGGCGGCCGCAACGCGCCGACGGTTCTCAACTCAGCACACTACCAGTTCCAGTTCTGGGATGGGCGCGCCGGCTCTCTCGAAAAGCAGGCGCTGGGCCCGATTCAGAACCCGGTTGAGATGAAGATGACCATGCCGCTGGCGCTGGACCGCCTTCAGGGCATCCCCGGGTATGTGAAGGCATTCCAGGAGGTCTTTGGGGGCGCGCCCTCTGACGAGACGGTGGCCAAAGCAATCGCTGCTTTTGAGCGCACCGTCATTTCTCGCAACTCGCCATTCGACCGCTATCTGGCCGGAGACACCGCCGCCATGAGCCCCGCCGCCGTTCGCGGAATGAAGCTGTTCAACGGCAAGGCTCCCTGCTCGCCCTGCCACACCGGGCCCAGCTTCACGGACAGCAAATTCCACAATCTGGGCATCGGGGCAGGCGCGACTGAGCCCGACGTGGGGCGCTTCAAGGTCACCAACAACCCCCAGGACTACGGTGCGTTCAAGACGCCCACGCTGCGATCCGTGGCGTTGACGGCGCCCTACCTGCACGACGGCTCAGAGAGGACGCTGGAAGCCGTCGTCGAGTTCTACAACCGGGGTGGGAACCGCAATCCCAACTTGGCCCCCCTCATGCTGCCGCTCCGCCTGACGCAGTCGGAGAAGAGCGCCCTTGTTGCGTTCTTGGAGGCACTGACCGGGGAGGACTTGGGGATCACCGAACCGGCCCTGCCCGAGTAGGGACCGAGCGTGCACATTCGAGGAGCGAGAAGAAATACGATGAACAAGCAACTTGAGCGACTACCGCTGTTTGCACTTATGAGCATCGTTCTGACCGGGGCCCTGGGGCCGGCTCTGGCCATTCCGGTGTTCGCCCGAAAGTACGGCTTCCAGTGCCAAATGTGTCATGTGCAGTTCCCCAAGCTCAATGACTTTGGGCAGCGGTACCGGGACAACGGCTACCAAGTGCCCGGACAGGAGGGTCTGGATCGCGACGTGATCGAGGCCGGCGTGCCCATTGCCCTGCGCTCCCAGGTCGGCCATTCGTCGTACACCGTAAAGGACCCCGCCGTCGCGACCCCCGAGGTGAAGGAGTTCAACATCGGCGGACTCGACCTGTTGACCGGTGGCGTTATACCCGCGAAGGTTAATACTACAACCGTACTTAGCGCGAATGTGCTCGGCGAGGGTCTCCTGACCCCGCCGCTCCCCGGACCGACAGGTCTC
>PEVN01000181.1:4671-23296 GCA_002779825.1 Armatimonadetes bacterium CG06_land_8_20_14_3_00_66_21
GGAAGTTCCGCGAACTTCCACTTCGGTGTCTTCTTAACCTTCGCGGGTATATCAAGCGAGACGTCGGGTTCTTCGGCATCTACACCCCCCGGCTGGATGCAGCGCGAGGCGGCGCCGCGCAGGCCGGGAAGTAGGAGAGGGCGAACCTGGTCTTCAACAACGTCGGCAACCAGTTTCTCGACATTCGCCTGGGGCGGTTCGAGCCTGCCGTGCTGGCACACAGCGCCAAGCGGCCGTTCTCCTTCGCGGGCTCCGAGGTGTACGACTTCAGTGGCACGGTCGGCGGATTCGCCCTCAGCGATACCCAGGAAGGCGTGGAGGTAACCTACCGCGCAGAGACCGGACTTCGGGCCGCGGCCGGTTGGGTGAACGGCAGTGCTGACCGAGACACTGGCAGCGCACCGGGAGACTTCTACCTCCGCCTGGCCAACGTCTTTGGGGCGGGGGAAGGTCAGGTCGCCGGCCAGCGGCTCGGCGCAGTCTACTACAGCGGCAACTCGCGACCGGCCGGCGCCGTTGCCGGCCCGGAGTTCGGCTTCGATCGCTGGGCGCGTCGATGCGTCGCTGACGTACGGCAACACAAACTTCCTGACTCAGTACCTCAAGGGCACTGACGACAAGGGCTTCACCGGCGCCGCCACTGACAATGACTGGAGCGGCGGGTTCGTGGCGGTTGACCACGCAGTGAGTATGGACGCCGTCGCCTTTGCGCGGTACGACTGGGTGAACGCCCCGGGCAGTGCCGACCTCAACGCCTGGGTCGGCGGCGCCAGATGGTACTTCGAGCGCAACCTGGCAGCCCACCTGGAGTACGGCACCCGGAAGGCCGAGAACGGCGGCGCCCCCGAGTTCAGCGACACACTCCACGAGCAACCGACCGCGGTGCGCACCGGCGTTTACGGCAAGTGCACGTGGCGGTTCTGACGCGGGCTGCCCAATTGACCAAGGGCGTATCGCCCGCGCGCAGACCACGGCGTGGCTGTTGACGTCCCCAGCTCAGTCTGTCCGCGCAATCACTCGGATGGGGTAATTCGAGGCAGACTCCGGCATGGTGATCAGCCGGACTTGTCGGCGGGCACCCGGGGGCAGCAGGAACGTGTCGATGAGGGACGCCGAGCCGCTCCGGGTGACCGGGACCTCGACGCACTTGCCCGCGACCAGGAAGGTCCCGCGGGCGACGCCCCCGGCCGGGGCAAACAGCAGCTTGACCGGCACCGTCTCAGCCGTTGGGTTGTGGGCGGTCAACCCCACCTCGTGGAGCACCCCGTAGTTCCCGGCCAGTTCGTACGTGCCGGTCTTGGCGGAGACCGCGTGCCTGCCGATGGTGATGAAGGCCCACCGGCCGCCCACCTCGTAGGCGGCTTCCATCGCTATCAGCGGCTGGTGGAACACGAAATGCGGCGTGCCGGGAGCCTCCCCGAAGGGATCGCTGTCGTGTCCGTCCTCGACTGCCCGAACGCGAACATGTAGCGTGGGCGAAGCGTTGAGCGGCAGCAACTCCAGCAGGCCGCTGAGAATCCGACCGGGGGCAAACGGGTCTGCCACCAGTGGCACCGTCGCGCCCGCCGGCAGCGTTAGGGTGAACCCGTCTGCTCGCGAACGGGCACGCATGAAGTCGGCAGCGGCCTTGTGCCCCACGTACATCTCGTCGGTGGAGGGGCCAGCGGCGGAGAGCAGGACCCCGACCTGCTGCTCGGCCTCGCCGTCGTTGGCAAGCTCCACCAACAGCAGGAGCGGCCGGCCGGAGTCGTTGAGGTGATGGTAGAGCAAGCGGGTGCGGCCGGTCTGCCGAGCGCTGAACAGGGAAGCGGGCGCCTTCACCCGCTCCGGCGCATTGCTGACGAACAGCTCGTCACAGGGCTGCACAAGCAGTGGCTGGTAGCGGGTCTCGACGGCCACCTCCTGCTCGACGTCAATCGCCTCAGGGGAGGTCGCCCGCAGCCGCACACTGGGTCGTGCCGGCGCCGCGGTCTGCAACTCCACGGATACCCGCGCCCCTGGAAGGGAGTCCATCGCGGCCCGCGCCGAGAGGCGCGCCGCCGCCTCGCGAACTGCCGGGACGCAGTCGGACCGCGATAGGAGGGTGGTGATCTGGGTGGGAATCTGCGCCGCCAACGGCAGCACGGTCACCGAAATCGGCGCCCGCAGCGCGCCCCAGTCGAGCTGGCCGCGTGTTGCCCCCTTCCGCACTCCGCGCAGCACCAAGGTGTCGTTGTCTCGCCCGACGCTGACGACGCCCGGGTCCAACGACTGCGCCGAGGGCTCCCCCTGCCGTTGCCCGACCCGCCAGCACAGGGAGCCGCCTAGGAGAACGCGAACCGCGCCCGGCAGCGGGTTGCGGCTCCAGCGCTCAAAGGCCGCCGTGAGCTTCCCGGTCCACAGGACTGCGAGCGCTCTCGGGTCTGCGTTGTTGGCCTTCCCGTCTTCGCGGGTGACTGAGAGGATGGGCACCCCGGCGACGAGGAGGGTGGGGGCGCGATCGGCGGACACGGTCGCTGCCGGTGGCAGCGACGGCGCGCCGAAGAACGCGGCACGCAGCGCCGTTACGGCTTGAGTGGCTCGTTCGGCGCTCTGCTCGCCGCGCAGTCGGAACACCGGCTCGGAAACGCACTCAACGGTCGCCACGCCGGGGTCGCCCGAGCGCACGCAGAAGGTGTATTCCGGCTGGTTCGTGGGGGGCACAGCCCAAGCTGCCGAGGCCACAAGTACAACCAGCCACGCCCTGGCCAGTCTGCCGCCCAGCCCGGTCCGCTCGCGAGGGTCACCCATGCGGCCGGTTACCCGTCACGCTCCTCGCGGAGCGTCCCCAACTCAGCGTCGAGTTCCTCGACGCGCTGCATTAGCTGCCGGATCGTCCGCAGGAGGTCCGGCACGCGCTTGATGGCGGCCTCGACCTTCATCTTCTCTCGATGCGGCCCCGCCGGATAGCCCGATACAAAGCTGCCTGGGGCGAGGTCTGAGATGACGCCGCCTTGGGCGCCGACGACGGTGCCTTGCCCGATGGTGAGGTGATCCCCGACGCCGACCTGCCCACCGAGAATGATAGAGTCCTCAAGCACCGTGCTGCCCGAGATTCCCGTCTGCGCGCAGATGAGGCAGTTCCTGCCGACCTGCACGTTGTGCGCGATCTGGACCAGGTTGTCGATCTTCGAGCCTGCCCCAATTCGGGTGACCCCAAGGGTGGCTCGGTCGACCATCACATTGGCGCCCAATTCCACGTCGTCCTCGACCTCGACGGTGCCCAGTTGAGGCACCTTGTACGGCGGCGACATCTCCTTGATGTAGCCGAAGCCGTCGGCGCCCAAGACCGTCCCGCTGTGGATGATTACCCGCTTCCCCACTCGAACGTCGTGGTAGAGGTAGACGCCGGGGTGGATCTGCGAGTCGTCGCCGACGCTGGCTCGATCGCCCACGTAGCACTGGGGTCCGATCCGCGCCCGGGCTCCGATGGTGACGTTGTCGCCGAGAACAGCCTGCGGACCGATCCAGACGCCATCGCCGAGGGTGACCCCTTTGCCAACCGTGGCGGAGGGGTGAATGCCGGAGCATTGCGGCCTAGGGGGGGCGAACAGCTCCATGGCCCTCGCGAAGGCCAGCCGGGGGGTACCGGTCCGGACGAAGGGCTTCCGCGAGGACAGGGCCGGGGGGAGCAGGACCGCTGACGCTTCCCCGTTCTCGGCTTGGGGAAGGACCCGCTCGGACTCGACAAACACGACGTCTCCGTGCCGGGCGTGGTCAACGTCGGCGATGCCACTGAGGAGGAGGGACGCGTCTCCAACGAGTTCTCCGCCCACATGGTTCGCGAGGTCACCAAGCGTGGTGGCGAATCCTGACTGCATATCCTCCCCCCAAGTTGGAGTATGTCCCCTGAGCCGGGGATTAGCTGGTCGGCTTCAGCCCGCGGCCGGCTTGTTCAGCCGCTGCAGGACTGCCGGGGTGATGTCCAGTGCCGGGACGGCATAGCGCAGCAGCGCCTTCTCAAGCACCAAGACAAAGCCCTTCTCGGCGGCGACTTCGGCCACTGCTTTGTCGATCTTCTGCTTCAGTTCGCCCAGCAACTGCTGCTCACGTTCGCGTACTTCTTTGTCGAACTGAGCGCTCAGCTCCTCGACCTTCTTCCGGTTGCCGGCGAGTAGCTCCGCCAAGTCCTTCCGGCGTTTCTCCTGTTCCGGGGTCGGCTCCCGGATGCCTCGCAGGTCGGTCAGCTCCTTGTCGCGCGTTTGGCTCAGCCCCGCGAGCTCTTGGAGCCGGGCTTTCTCTTTGTCGTCCAGGGCCTTCTCCTTGGCCTGAAGCGCATCGAGTTCTTTCCACTCGGCCTCTACAAGGTAGACGCGTTGATCACGCCACTTCAGCCGGTCCAAGACGAACTGCTTGTAGCCATCGTTCTGTTGCTTGTACTCGCCGAAATCCTTCAGCAGTTCGTCGATATCGACATAGGCGATGTTTGCCGGCGGCTTGGCTGTTTCCGCCTTCACCGTGAGGGGCACTGTCGCCAGAGACAACGCCATCCAGCAAACAACCCGCAGTCTACCAAAGTGATTCACGCTGACTTCCTCCCGAACGAGCTTGGGCTTGGGGCGTGCGTTTCGCGGCAACGGCGCCTCCGGGGCGCCCGGTCTAGAACATCTGGCCGATGCTGAAGTGGGTCCGCGAGCCATCTTTGCTGAAGCCCAAGTCCAACCGAATGGGCCCCAGCGGGGTCTTCACCCGAATGCCGAGACCGTACCCCAGCAGGGCGTCGAAGCTGGCCCAATCGGTTCTGTCGGGCGGGCCGCCGTAGGCGCCACCGTAGTCGACAAAGGCAACGCCCTGGAAGTTCTTCTGGAACCGATGCCGGTACTCCACGTTGGCGACTATCATGTTCTTGCCATACTCCCGGTCCACGTTGAACCCGCGGATCGTCTCGGCGCCACCCACGAAGTACTGCTCGTAGGCAGGGAGTGCTCCGCTGGTGACGCCGGCCTGCAGGCGTCCCGCCACTACGGCCTTGGGTGCCACCGGGTAGTACCTGCGCACGTCAAGCTCCCACTTCAGGAAGGTATCCTGGCCGCCCAGCAGACTGTTGGCCGACTCCAACTCCAGGCTCTCCCGCCCGCCGGTGGAGGGGTCCATGAGGATGTCGCGGGTGTCATGCGCAACACCGAACGTGAGGCTTGAGACGTGCCCGGACGTATCGCCGAACGGCAGCGTGACGCCGGCGAGTTGCGTGTTCTTGAAGGAGACCTTCTCGTTCTTCAGTCGCACGGTGTAGGAGACCGTATCCGACTTGGGGCGCCCGAACGAGAGCCGACCGCCCTTGCGGCGCTCCTCGAAAACGGAGTTGCTGTTCAAGCCGCCGCCGAAGACTCCGGTCGGCTCGCGGTAGATCAGCTTGTCGAACAGCTCAATGCCCGCCGAGGTGTGTTTCTGGTCCATCCAGGGCTCGAAGAAGCTGGTTGCCCAGCTCTTGCGGTCGCCGAACTCCATGCGCAACGCCGCCTTCTGACCTCTGCCGCGGAAGTTGACCTCGTCGAGGTCAGCGAACCCGACCAGTTCGCTGCGCGAACTGAAGCCGATCCCGACGGCCGCCATGCCGGTTCTCTTCTCCTTGACCTGAACAGTCACGATCACCTTGCCGACTTCCGCCCCGGGGCGCTGGTCCCACGTCACATCCTCGAAGATGTTGAGGTTGAAGATCTTGTTCAGGTCGCGCCCGAGGAGCTTCGCATTGAAGACTTGCCCCGGTCTCGATTTCATTTCGCGGGTAACGACGAGGGGGCGAGTCTTCTTGAGCCCCTCGATCTGGATGTCCTCGATTACCGCTTCCTGGACATGATAGACGAATTCGCCGCCTTTGATGTCTACATCGACGACTCTCCCCAGGTAGCCTTCGGAGCGGTAGAACTCCTCGATGCGCGCCACATCCTTCTCCACCGTTCCGCTGTGCAAGACGCGTCCCGGCTTCAGTTCCACTTTTTCCAGGATCTTCTCGGAGGAGAGCTCCTTGTTCCCCTCGATGGAGACCTTGGTGACTAGCGCGTTCTCCGTCACATGGAAGACGACGACAACGCCGTCGTGTCGCCGCGTGTGGTCGGCCGTGACGGCGGAGAAGTACCCCATTTCCTTGACCGCGGCGACGTCGGCCTGGACGTCCTCTTCGGCGAACTCGTCGCCGACCTTGATCGCCAGGACCTCCTGAATGACAGCCGTCGAGATGTTGTTGTTGCCGTCGATCTTGACCTCCGCGACCCGGTTGAGCTGGGCTTGGGCCCCAGTCGCGACGGCGATTGTCAAGACTACGACCACCAAATGATTCGTCGATGGGCTGCGGTGACCGAACATGCTCTCTCCCTCCAAGTGGTTCGTTCTGCGACGGCCGAGTTGGTCGGCTTCCGCGCTCAGCCGGGTACCGGCTCGGGCATTAGACAACTGAATCCTCCAGATAGGGCTGCAGGACCAACTTCAGTTGCGAACGGGCCCGGAACAACCTCGACTTGATGGCTTCCAGCGAGGATCCCGTTACCTCCGCAATCTCCGCGTACGACAGCCCCTGGATGTCCCGCAGGATGATGACGGTGCGGTGGCCCGGAGACAGGCTGCCGATAGCCCGGTGCAGGAGCCGGTTCAGTTCGGCTCCCTCGGCCAGCGTGGTCGGGGCATGGTCCCAGTCCGCCACCTCGCGGCGAATCTCCTCCCCGTCTAAGTTCAGCGGGGCGTCGAGTGATTCCTGCTCGACCCGATTCCGGCGACGCAGTTGCTTGAGTCGGTTGTGGCACAGATTGAGCGCGATCCGGTAAAGCCAGGTGTAGATCTGCGAATCGCCCCGGAAATGGTCGAACGACTGATACGCGCGCACGAACACATCCTGGGTCAGGTCACTGGCCTCTTCGTGGTCACCAATGTACCGGTAGATGACATTATAGACTTTCTGGAAGTGCTCTTCGACCAGCGAGTCAAAGCTGGCCGCTGTGACCGCCGCCCGGGGAGCCGAGTCGGTGCCGTCGGCGGAGCTTTCCTCGGCCGAAGCTCGTGATCCGTTGGTGGGCAGCGGCGCTGCCAAAGCGGTGCCATCCATGGGGCGCGTATCATCTGCGGCACGGTCGCTGCGGGCGAGCCACGCTTCGGGCCGAGAACCGTTCTGCTTGTAGTTGGGTACTGGTTGCGGCGAGGTGGAGTTGCTCGTCGAGCGCCGCCGAGCAGACGTGTCCTGCCGCGCCGGCTCTGGCCCTAACGGGCCCTTCCCATGATACCCGATCAGGTGTCTGCGACAAACGGCCAAGCGGCCGGCAGTGAGGATACTGCAGCCGTTGTCAGCAGCGAGGGCGCGCAGAAGCCTATCGCTCTTCGCGGCCGTCCCGGCGACGGGGAGTCTGGAGACGAAGCTTGGCCAGCAGACTCAGGACGGCCGCGCGCGCCCGCTCTGAGAAGGTGGATTGCTGGGACAGGCTAACAATGAAGACCCGGTCTCCCTGCTGCGCCGCAATGCTGCTCGAGGCGATGGTCGTCCCGGAGACGACCTGCTGGCGGGTGGCGTCGTACGCGGGGAGTCCTGCGGCTGTTGCGGGGTGTTCCGACACCTCGACGGAGAACGAGCCTGCGTGACAAGCAGCGACGAACTCCGGCAGACGCACCGCGCCGGCCGTCGGCAGTGCCTGAATGGTGCAGTAGCCGGGCTGGGTCAGGCTGTGCAGTTCGAGCGTCTCCTTGCCCTCTGGGCGGACCAGTTGCCAACCGGGGGGCGCCCGGAGCACGAGCCCCAGCGAAGCGTCGCGATACACGTTGCCGCTGAGTTCGCCGGTGAAGCGGTACGGTCGCCGCTGCGCCGGCTGCTGCGGTCGGACTGCGCTCAGCAGTGTCAGCGAAGGTTCGGTGAGCTGCCGGGCAAGCTCATGCATCTGCGGCCAGTTCGTCGACGGGGTGGCCAGCTTGAGCCGGGACATCGCCGCCAACCGGCGTTCCTGGGCGGCCAGTTTGGTGAAGCCGTCTCGCTCGTAGGCTTGGGCCAGCGTCTCCCGTGCCGGCACATGCAGGGGCGACAGGTCCAAGGCCCGGCGCAACTGAGCAACTGCTTTCTCGGTCAGCTTCTTGGCGACGTACAGCCTGCCGGCGGTGGTGAATGCTCCCGCGGCACCCCGCGTGTCGCCCGCTCGGAGCAGCGCCTCCCCCAACGCGACGTGGTAGGAGGCGTTGGTCGGGTCCAGGAAGCAGGCAAACTTGAGCGAACCGGCGGCAAAGCCGAACTGCCCCTGTTTCCGCAGGCGCTGCGCCTGCTGATAGTTGGCAAACGCGCGTTCCTTGCGGATCTTCTCGTGCCGAGCGATTCGCTCCCGCGGCGGCGCGCCTGCGTACCGGGCCGAACGGGGTACGCCCTCGTGCACCGTCAGCAGGTTGACCAGCCGGCGAGACGGGGCGGTGAGGATCCTCCCGCGGTAGTACATGGCCGTCGACGACCCGCCGTCCATGTTGATCGCTTCCTGGCAGCCGAGCCGCCTCATGAGCTTGGCCAGCTCGGTGAGGGTGAGCTTCCGGGTGACCGCGACCAGCAGCAGTTTGCGCGCGGGGGTCAGCCCCACCGCCACGCGCCAGGCCCGCGTCAGCACGTGGGGGTCGAAGAAGCCCTCCGCGCGGGCATTCACCGCCACCTGTCCCTGGTGGACCAGCCGCGGGCCGCTGGAAATCACCGTCTCGTGTTCCCGCCAGTCCACGTGGCGCCCGAACGGCACGCGCTTGAATGTGACCTCGTTGCCTGGAGTCAGCGCCACCGCCGTCCCGAACCCGCCGAAGTAGCGGAGGGAGCCGTCGATTACCACGTCGCCCACCGGCAGTCGGGAGATCGTCGAGAAGTACGTCCCGGTCACGGCCGCGACAGCGCCGCTCCGCTTGACCATGCTCGCGAACGGCTCGTCTCCGCCCGGGAACCCGGCAGCCAACTGTGAGGAGATCTTGATGCGCCGATCGTTGAGGTTGACCGTGATCAGATGCAGCGGCACCCCGAGCACGACCCGGTTCTCGCAGAAGACGCTCTGCGTGGCCGCTGAGCCGGCTGAGCCGGCGAAGGTCAGCGCAGGGACTGCCAGCAGGACGGCTCTCATTGCACGCTCCTCTCCGTCCGACTCGCTGGCCGGGTCTCAGCCGGCCAGCGGCAACTCCACCCAGCGCCGCTCCCGGTCGCTGATCTGTGCGGCCTCGATCAACTCCTGCGCCTTCATGCCATCATAGAACGAGGGCGCGGAGGGTTCGTCGCCGAGGATCACGTCGAGGAACCGCCGGGTCGGCCCGGGATAGTCCTCGATGAAGCTGCGGAACCCGCGTTCCGGCGTGGAGTCGTCGATGCCTTCCCACAGCTCCGGCGGGACCGGCAGCTCCACCCGCTTCTCGTCGCCCCGCCGGCTGCCTCGCAGACCCATCTCCCATCCTTCCGGGTTAGAGTCGAAGATCAGCGCGCCGTCCTCGCCGCACAGCTCGACGGTCTGCGTTCGCCCCTTGTGCGCCACCCAGCTTATGTGCAGAACGCCCTGCACGCCGTTCTCGAACTCGACCAAGATCGCCGCGGCATCATCCACGTTCACCTCCCGCAGTTCGCCGGTACGCACGTCCGGGCGCTCTCTGATGAACGTGGGCAGTGTGGCGCACACTCGTTTGATATCGCCCACTAACCAGCGCGCTAAGTCCAGCCCGTGCGAACCGAGGTCGGCCAGCACGCCGCCCCCCGCCTGCTCCCGGTCCCAGCGCCACTTGAACGGTGTATCGATCCCGCCGTAGCCAGCCTGTTTGTTGAGATTGAAGTGGAACAGCCGCCCGCACCAGTGCCGGTCAAGCAGCCGTTTCACGTAGCGGGCGTGCGGCAGGAACCGCGCGGTGAACGAGACCATGTTCTTCACGCCGGCAGCGTCCGCCGCCAACCAAAGCTCCTTTGCCTGTGCCGTCGTCATGGCAATGGGCTTTTCGCAGAACACGTGCAGCCCCTGCTCGAAGGCCGCAAGGCAGGTCTCGTAGTGGGTCGCATTGGGCGTGGCGACAACAACCGCGTCTAGCCCGTCCAGGCGCACCAGGTCGCGGTAGTCGGTGAACACCTGCGTCGCTCCGAACTTCGCGGCGAACTCCTCGGCTGAGCCCTTCGTCCGCCGGCACACCGCCACGAGGTCGGCCTGCGGATGCGCTTGCACGCCGGGAGCCAGGACCAGGTCCGCCCACCGGCCGGCGCCGATGATCCCTACTCGTACCTTCTCAGCCATACAGGTCCTCACCTGCCTTCTCGAGCGCTCGTTTCCTGCTCAGTGCTTCAGCACTACCTTGATCAGCACGAATCCACCGACCAGGAGAACGGCGAACACCATTGCCAGGACGTTGAAGTACTTGTCGATGAACTCCTTGATCTTCGGGCCGAAAAAGTAGATCATCACGCCGACGGCAAAGAACCGCAACGCCCGGCCGCAGAGCGAGGCCAGCATGAACGCGCCGAAGTTGAACTGGAAGAACCCGGAGGCAATCGTGAAGACCTTGTACGGGATTGGCGTAAGGGCGGCAAGCAAGACCCCCCAGAAGCCATTGGTGTCATAGAGGTGCTTGATCTTGTCCATGACCGCCTGCCCGTTGTAGAAGTCAATGATCGGCTTGCCGATGGCGTCGTACCCGAACAGCCCGATGGCGTAGCCGCCCATCCCGCCGATCGATGACCCGGCCGTGCAGACCAGCGCGTAGCGGAACGCCCGCGTGGGGATCGACACGGCCAAAGCGATTAGCAGCACGTCGGGCGGAATTGGGAAGAACGAGGACTCGGCAAAGGACAGAATAAACAGCGCCGGCAGCCCATACGGCGTCTCGGCCCAGTGGAGGACCCAATC
Source organism: Armatimonadetes bacterium CG06_land_8_20_14_3_00_66_21 (assembly GCA_002779825.1). Lineage (GTDB taxonomy): Bacteria > Armatimonadota > Abditibacteriia > CG2-30-66-41 > CG2-30-66-41 > CG2-30-66-41. The sequence continues at coordinate 15,495 of PEVN01000181.1, forward strand.
ATAGAGTTTGCGGACCATCGTGTGCTCAGTGACTCCTCAATGCCTGGTTGTCCGGAAGCTGGGCCGCCGGAGTCCATGGACGGCCGGAGTGTAGCCGCGCACGGCTTGAGCACTCCGGCACTCCGCGGAATCGGTGGATTGTACTACGCGAGCGCACCGGGCACAACAGGACGGGGTCGGCGGAGGTGCCCTGGCGGCGGCGGCCTTCCGGCTCTGGAAGGGAATCTCCCCGGCTCAGCCGAAAACAACCTCCTCACGGAACGGCGCCGCCGGAAGCCGCCGAGCCCAGACTCCAGGAGGCAAGACCATGGACCGTGCCCTTCTCGTCGCCGCGCTGTTGCTGTCGTCAGGCTGGGGGCGCTGCCAGGGGGAACTGACGTTCGAGCCGGAGGACTACTCGTCACCAGAGACGGCGTGGGGGCTCGACACTTCCGCCGCAGACAGGTGGAACCTCTGGACGAAGGATGCGGACGCCGAAAAGAAGTGGACCGGCGGCAAGGTGCTGCAGTCGCCCCAAGTCATGGCCGACCGGGAGACCCCGGAAGACGGCGCGCCGGTGCTGCACACGGTGTTGACGGGCATCCCGGACGGCGCCTGGGTGGTGACCATCAAGTTCGGCCGCGACCTCGGCGTCTCGCTGGACGGCAAGGCGTGGCAGCGACTGTCGAAGCTGGGCGGGCGGCTGGGGCGCTTCGAGATCACGGGCGGCAAGTTCGAGTTCTGGGTGGACGACCGGTATGCGCAGGCAGAGGGGCCGGGCTTCTCGTATTACGACCAGATCGTGCTGACGCCGTCGCTGCCGGAACGCAACGGCGTCTCCAACGGCGGCTTCGAGTTCGGCCGGGAGTTCAGCGGCAGCGGGTGGTCGTTCTGGTCACGAGAGGTCGGAGCCGGTTCTGCGGAGCTTATGGAGGGCGGACGCTCCGGCAAGCGCTGTGCCAAGTTCATCCACACCGGTGAGCGGGACTTCGCCCTGACCAATTCCGGCAGGCTGGACGTCAAGCCCGGTCAGCGGTGGCTCGCCTCGGCCTGGTTGAAGTGCGAAGACACCCAGTCGGTGGACCTGTCGGTCGTGGCCCTGGGCGAGGGCAAGCTCCTCACGTGGACGCTCGCCGTCGCGGGAATCTGGGACACCCAGGACTGGACGCGGGTCGAGGCGGTCGCCGACGTGCCCCCCGGCTGCGACCAACTCTACCTGCGCGTTGTCGGCAGCGGCAAGGCGACCGTGTGGGCCGACGACGTGGCGTTGGAGCCGGCTCAGCCACCGACGCCACCGGCACCCAAGCGTCAGGTCAGTGGCTGGGCCGCCGAGCGCGTTGCCGAGAAGCTGGGGAGGGGTCTGGTGGCCATGCCTCTCGATGGCGGCAGAGTCTACCTGGGCTGGCGACTCCTGGCCGGCGACCCCGAAGGCGTAGCCTTCAACGTCTACCGAACTCGCGGCCGGGCACTCCCCGAGAAGCTGAACGCGGAACCGCTGACCAAAACGACTGACTTTACCGACGGCACCCCGCCGGACGGCGCTGAGCGCACCTACTCGGTTCGCCCCGTCGTCGGCGGCCGGGAGGAAGCCCCGTCGGAGACGGTCACCGTAGGCCCAAATGCCGAGGCGAAGCCCTACGTGTCCATCAAGCTCCAGGGCGACCACACCTTCCAGAAGGTCGGCTTGGGTGACCTGAACGGAGATGGGAAGCTGGACTACGTCCTCAAGCAGCCCCAGGATAACATCGACCCCTACGAGAGCTACTGGCAACCCAGCCCGGATACCTACAAGCTGGAGGCGTACCTGAACGACGGCACGTTCCTGTGGCGCTACGACATGGGCTGGGCCATCGAGCGGGGCATCTGGTACTCGCCCTACCTGGTGTACGACCTCGACGGTGACGGCAAGGCGGAGGTTGCCGTCAAGAGCGGTGAAGGCGACCCGCGAGGGCCCGACGGCCGAGTCATGACCGGCCCCGAATACGTGTCGCTCCTGGAGGGCATGACCGGCAAGGAGAAAGCCCGGGCGGACTGGCCGAATCGGGACGTACTCGGTCGCAGTCGCAGCAGCTACAACTACGCTTCCCGCAACCAGCTCGGGATGGCGTTCCTCGACGGCAAGACGCCCTGCCTGCTCGTCGCCCGCGGCACCTACACCATCATGCAGGTGGTCGCCTACCAGTACCACGACGGCAAGCTGCAGGAGCTGTGGAAGTGGGACAACCGCGAGGAGACCGTGGGCAATTGGCGCGGGCAAGGCGCCCACTGGATGCACAGTGGCGACGTCGACGGCGACGGCCGTGACGAAGTGGTCCTGGGCTCCTGCGTGATCGACGACAACGGTACAGGGCTCTGGACCACGGGCCTCGGCCACCCCGACCGCTGCTTCCTGACCGACGTTGACCCGTCGCGCCCGGGTCTGGAGATCTTCTACAACATCGAGCCCGGGCATGCCGAGAACGGCGTCTGCCTGGCCGATGCCCGCACCGGCGACCTCGTCTGGGGTCTCAAGGAGCGGACCTATCACGTCGGCTCCGGCATGGCGGCCGACGTCGACCCGACCCATCCCGGCTGCGAATGCTGGGCCGGGGAAGACGGCAAGGGCGACCCCAAAGGGCAGAACTACGGTGGTGCCCCTCCCCGCTGGGTGCTCTCGGCCACCGGCGAGGTGCTCGCCCGCGACGCCAGCGCGTTCTCGACATTCAACGCCGTCTACTGGGATGCCGATGGCCTGCAGGAGCTGTGCAGCGGCTCCCAGTTGCGCAAGTGGGACGGTCAGGTCGTGACGCAAGGGATCGCGGGCAGCCAGGTCTTCTGGGGCGATGTGGTTGGTGACTGGCGCGAAGAGATCCTCACGACGGTGCCGGGCGAGTTGCGGATCTACACCACGACGCTACCCGCCAGCGACCGTCACGTCTGTCTGCTGCAGGACCCGAGCTACCGGACCGACGTGGCCCACGAAGCCATGGGCTACACCCAGCCGCCGAGCCTGGGCTACTACCTGCGTCAGTCCGGCGCCTCCCTGCGTCTGGGCAGCGCGGCCGGAAGTCTGCGCGCCGGCAAGACGACGAAGGTGACTGCAGTGCTGACAGCTCCTGCGGGAGAACCGGCCGAAGGAACCGTCAAGCTGAACGTGCCGGAGGGGCTCAGCGCCACCCCCCCCTCCGCGCCACTCTCCGCCCCGGCGGGCGGCACCGCGGAGGCGACCTTCGAGATCTCCCTCCAGGCACGCCCCCCGCTCCTGAGCGGCGGCAAGACGTATACATTGGGGGCGACGCTGGCCGGCGCCTCGCCCCTCGCCGGTGCGACGACGATCAAAGCGGAGGAGGACGTCCTCACGGGAGTGCCTATTGGCCAGGCCGAGGATTTGAGCGACCAGGGCGGCGGAGAGGTGCACCTTCGCGAGGACAAAGTCGGCGCCGTCGGCAAGGCCTTCTCCCACTGGGACAACGAGGGACATTGGCTGAGCTGGCAGCTCGACGTGCCGGCAGCGGGGGAGTACTTGCTGGTGGTGCGCTACTGCAGCCCCAACAGCGTGCAGCGGGAAGTGCAGATGGACGACTTGCCGGCGCGCAAACAAACCTACGCGGGCACCGGCGGCTTCGGGTCCAGCGCTGGCGACTGGGCGCACGGAGCAGTCGTCGGCGACGACGGGCAGCCGCTACTGTGGACCCTCAAGCCCGGCCGCCACACCATCAAGATGACCAATGTGGACGGGCGGGGAATGAATGTGGACTACGTGGCATTGGCGCCGGTGCGGGTCGCCCACTGACGGTCTGCCTCGACGCCGCGCGGCCGCGTCGGGGTCTCGGCAGAAAGCTGCGGGGACCCCACAACCCGGGCCGTTCCGAGTGCGCCACTGAAGGAGGCGCTCAAGCCGATGCCGGAACAACCATGCACGCTCCTGCGCGGCGTGCAAGTCCCCATGCGCGACGGGGTGCGTCTCGCGACCGATATCTTCCTGCCGGGACCGGGCAGCCATCCGGTTGTGCTGGTGCGGACGGCCTACAACAAGACATCGGCCGCGGCACTGGCGTTCACCGGCAAGGGGATGGCCTATGTCAGCCAGGACGTGCGCGGCCGGTACCAGTCTGAAGGCGACTGGTATCCCTTCATCCACGAGGCAGCGGACGGGTTTGACACGCTGGAGTGGATCGGGCGGCAGCCGTGGTGCAATGGGAAGATCGGCATGTTCGGCGACTCGTATCTGGCGGCGACGCAGTTCCTGGCGGCGCCGGAGGGGAGCGAGTACTTGTGCGCCCTCAACCCACGTTTCATGGCCGGCGATGTGTGGAAGCGGGCGTACTACTGCGACGGCGTTTTCAGCTTGGCATTGACGCATAGTTGGCTGTGCTTCGAGGTCGCTTCACGGACGAGCGACGCGGCGTTGTGGCCGCTGTTCGACCCGGGAACGCTGCTGCGGAAGCTGCCGCTGCTCTCCTTGGACGAGGCGTGTGGGTGCGCGCCCGTGCCGTTCTACCGGGACTACGTGCGGCACGCGCACTACGACGAGTTCTGGCGGACGCTCAGCATCCGCGACAAGTACGACCGGTTCGCCATGCCGGTGTTGCTGACGGCGGGGTGGTACGACTACTACCCACTGGAGGCGGTGACGAACTACCTGGGGCTGCGCAAGCACGCGCCCACTCCGGCCCTGCGCGACAGCCACCGCCTGTTGATCGGCCCGTGGACGCACGGCGTCAACCCGTCGTCGACGCTGGGGCAACTGGACTTCGGCCCACGGTCGCTGACGGAGAACGATGCCACGCAGCGCTGGCTGGAGCGCCTGCTCACCGGCGAGGGACCGGCCGCGTTTCAGGCGGCGCCGATCCGGCTCTTCGTCATGGGCGCCAACGAGTGGCGCGACGAACACGAGTGGCCGCTGGCGCGGACGCGGTACGAGCGCTACCACCTGCACTCGGGGAGCGGTCACGGCGGGGGCACGCTCTCTTTGGCGCCGCCGGCAGCCGACCCGCCGGACCATTTCGCCTACGACCCCAACGACCCCGTCCCGACTTTGGGCGGGAACCACTCCCTCGGTCCGTACAACCCCGGGCTGTACGAGATTGCCCGTCCCGGTCCATTCGACCAGCGGCCTGTCGAGCAGCGAGACGATGTGCTGGTGTACACGTCCGACGCGCTGGAGTGCGACCTCGAGGTGACCGGTTCTGTGCAGCTCGTCCTGCACGCCGCAACCAGCGCGCCGGACACGGACTTCGTCGCCCGGCTAGGCGACGTGTACCCCGACGGCAGGTCGATGAACCTGACCGAGGGCGTGATTCGGGCGCGCTTCCGGGAGTCGGTGTGGGAAGAGCCGAAGCTGCTGGAGCCGAACAGGATCTACCGGTACACACTGGACCTGCAGGTGACCAGCAACGTGTTCAGGCGGGGGCACCGGATCCGGCTGGACCTCACCAGCAGCAACTTCCCCCTCTGGGACCGGAACCCCAACACTGGGCACGAGTTCGGGATGGACGCGGAAATGGTGATTGCAGCGCAGACGATCTACCACGACCGGGAGCACCCGTCGGCGCTGGTGCTGCCAGTCGTCGATGCGCGCGCGTAGCCGCCCTACCCGGGCACGGTCCAGTGCGTCGCCGCGATGTGCGTCACGCCGTCGCCGACCGTGAAGTAGTAGACCGTCACCAGTCGGCCGTCGGCGAGTTGCTGGGTGAGCGGGTACCCCAGGTCGCCGCCGTTCCCCTGACCGTCCGCTCGCAGCACGGACTCATGCGCGCTATCCCACGTGCGGCCGTTGTCACGAGACACGCAGGCGCGAATGCCCATGGGGGCGCGTCGGTAGCCGTAGGTGCAGAGGAGCGAACCGTCGCGCAGGAGCAGCAGGTTAGCGGGATACCCCCACATCGGGGTGCGCTTGGGCGTGTCCCAGGTCTTGCCGCCGTCCTTGGAGCGGCACTGATAGAGGTAGCCGTGACGGTCCGGGTCGGGGCGAAGCATGGCAACAATGGAGCCATCGCCTGCCTCGGCAATTGCCGTCTCGCTAAAGCCGAGCGGCCCGTCTTCGGGCAGCCAGACATCGCCCAGCGCCTCCGCCTCGGCTTCCGGCTGCAGCGGTTGCAGTTTGTCGACAGCCACCGGCCGCGCGATGGGCAGCAGTTGCCAACTGTCGCCGTCGTCGTCGGAACGCAGCACCCAGGAGGTCGAGGGCTCGTCGCGCGTCTCCCGTCCGTAGATCGCGGTGAGGCGGATGCCGTTTTCCGTCTTCAGGACCGAGGACTGGTTGTAGCCCATCAGTGAGGCGTGCGGTGGACACGCCACTTCCCACTTCTGTTTCTCGCCGCCTGGCAGTTGCTTGACCGCGTAGGCGCCGCTGAGGTAGGCGACCACGCCTTCGCGCACCGGGCGGACGACGTAGCCCTTTTCCTCGAGTCCCGTCGCCTGGTCCGCCGCCACCTCTCGCCAGCCGTACGCCGCGGCACTGGCCGTGCCGCCGTCTTTGCGCTGGGGGATTGGGTTGGCAGGCGACTCCTTCGTCTCGCTCCAGGTAAGTCCCGCGTCCGTTGACTTCATCCTGGCGCTGCCACCCGTGGGGTCGATGTGCGAGCGCCGCGTGCGCGTCCCGAAGCCGGAGTAGAGCGCGCCGTCTTCAGCTTTGGCGAAGGAGGGGAAGCATGCGTACACCTCGGGCTGCTTGTAGACAATGACCTGCTTCGCGTCGGGCACCAGGTGCACCTCCGGCTTGTAGGCGTGGTAGCGAACCTGCTTCCACACGGCTTCGCCCGTCGCGGCGCTGGAGCACGAGCCGAAGCCCACGAGGTTGCGCCCCCGGTGCGCTTCCCAGGTGAGCTTGCCGGCACCCTCCACGGCGAGCTTGCCGTCGACCCAGAGCTTCAGGTCGTCGCGACAGAGCCACACTCGGTACACGTGGAAGTCGTCCGAGGTGTCCATCCGGTACGCGATCTCAGGGACATTGTGCGCTTCCACGCGGTCCGGGTAGAACGTCAGCCCCAACTCGCGCCTCCCGTCTGCCACCAGCAGGAGGACGCCCGCGGGGCCGCTGCACGAGACGACCTTCAGGCACACCTCTGCAACCGCCCCCTCGCGCGGACTCGCCTGCCACGGCCAACTGTAGAAGCGCAGCTCTCTGTCCTGGGTCCCTCGGTCGACCACGCGCAATGCCCCTTCTGTCAGCGAGGCGTCAGTGTTCGCACCCAAGCTGGCGTGCCACGGAGGCGTTGCCTGCTCGGGGAGGCCGGTGGGTTCGTAGGTTGCGTCCCAGGGCACGGTGCGGTCGGGGCTCAGCGGCTCGCCTGCGTGTAGCACGGATGAGGCGAAGAAGAGCGCTACAGCGTACGTGAGCAGCTTGTGAGCGGTTCCGGGCATGGATCTGCCTCCGGTAGAAGAGGGACGCTGGACGCCCCTACGTTGCCGCGCGGTCGTGCCGTGTCGTCGAGCCAAAGGTGATTCGGTCTCCGGGCCCGATTGCCATCACGAGGAACCGGCCCTTACCATCGCCGTTGGCGTCGGGCAGATCCGCGGCCGCGATCGGGTCGGCAAGCGTGAGGGCAAGCCCCTTCGCATCGATGACTCGGGTGAGCGGGCGCCACTCCTCGTTGACAACCGTCATCCCGTGCTCCGCGAAGTACATCGCGGCGTTGGTGTTGACGACAGTGCCGTCGAGCGAGACTGCGTAGCCGCGCCCGGTGCGCAAGTCCTGTTGCCCGAGGGCGAACCGGTTCGGTGCCAGCGCCTTGTCGATGCGGACCGTCGCTTCGTGGCTGTCGCTGGGACGACTGAGCTTCCCCCCATTGTTTGGGCCACTTACCGGTCAGGATAAGCTACTGGTGGTTAGTGATTCTCCT
>PEVN01000443.1 GCA_002779825.1 Armatimonadetes bacterium CG06_land_8_20_14_3_00_66_21
GTGGACCTTCGACGCCGCAGGCCAGGTGACGCAAGTGCAGACGCGCAAGTCCAACGACACCATCATCCTGAACATGGCGTACACGCGGGACAACGTGGGGAACCCCACCCAGATCACCGATCAGTTGCTCCAGCCGAACAACCAGACGTGGGAGGCCGGCACGTGGACCTTTGGCTACGACAACACCGACCGGCTGACGCTGGAGAAGCGCCCCGACCCGTGCGTTGAGCGACAGCAGCGAGGGCGTCGGCGACATCGTCGACGCACGCGGCCAGCCCTACCCGCTCGACCTGCCCGTGCGCGCCGCGAGGAGGTTTCTGTTGGGCGGCGGTCTCTGACCATCAGCCGGCTTGCTGACCGTGCTGGCGCGGTCCGCGTTCGCCTTGGCGGGGGAGGAATCCCCGTTGGACGGAGAGTACTACCGTTCACCAGCGGGCAGGCTGCACCGCGCTGTACGAAGAAGCCCTGTTGCACGGGGAGAACTGAGTGTTGGCGCCTCGGCTGTCCGTGTTGGACAGGCTCGTCTTTAGAACGGATGTTTGCGACTCCGTATTGGACGGGCAGGAATCCGTGTTGGCGCGGCTCCTGTCCGCGTTGGACGGGTAGGAATCCGTATCGGCGCGCGAGCTGTCCGTGTCGGTGGCAAAGAGCGTGTGGACCAGCGAGGCCGGGAAGTTCGCCCGGGTGGAGAACCTGACGGCGGGCGCGCAGAGCCGCGAAGGCATCCTGACCGAGGCGCTGGAGTGGGAGTCGGCCTGGGAAGCCGCGGACCCGAGCTTCACTCCCGCGACCGGCGACACGTTGGCGGTCTTCAAGACGCAACGCGAGGGCTCGCTGACGACGCTGCGCGCGTACCAGGACGCGCGCTCCGATGAGCGGGCTGCCGCGGGCGACCTGCGGGAGCTGGGCGAGGCGCTCGACGACGCCTGCGTGGCCTGGTACCTGGCCGCCACGGCGGTGTTCCCGGAGGGCACGGCGGAAGGCGACATGATCCGGGGGACGATCCCGACGACCTACTCGCCACCGCCCGCGCCCCCGGCTCCTCCGGAGCCCCCGCTGCCACCGCCGGGACCGTGAAGACGAAGGACCGAGGCCACGCCACGGAGACCACGGCATACGACTGCTGCCGCAAGACCGCCGAGACCGACGAGAACGGGCGGCTGACGACGGGGAACGCCGCAACCAGCTATGCCTATGATCTGGCCGGCAACCGCCTCGCCGTCACCGACGCCATGGCGAGTGGTCGCACGTCTACCCCGCCGGCTCGAACACCTCGGGGTTCGCGACGAACAGCGGCCGCTCTCCGCGCAGGACAGTGGCCACCTCGCGCGCCACGATGAGCCCCATGTTGTCCATCGTGGTTTGGGTGTGGTGTGCGCAGTGGGGCGTGCCGATGAAGTTGGGGTGCCGGAACAAGGGGTGCGTAAGGTCTGGCGGTTCGGTGGGATAGACGTCCAGTGCCACCCCGGCCAGGTGCCCCCGGTAGAGCGCGTTGTAGACAGCATCGAGGTCCAGCAACCCGCCGCGCGCCGTGTTGACCAAGTAGGCGCCGGGCTTCAGGAGCTGCAGCCGGCGAGCGTCGATGAGCCCGCGCGTCTCCGGGGTCAGCGGAGCGTGCAGGCTGACGATGTCCGCTGCTGCCAGCGCCTCGTTCAGACCCATCAGTTCGACGCCGAACTGCTTGGCAGCGCGAGCTGTCAGCAGGGGGGCGTGCCCGACCACGCGCATCTTCACGCCTGCCGCCAGATGGGCCAGGTGCCGGCCGACGTTGCCCAGCCCGACCACGCACATCGTCTTGCCCACGACATCGTCGGAGTGCTCCGTCCAGCGGGCCTCCCAGTTGCCGGCCAGGAGACCGTGGTGCCAGAAGACCAGCCGCTTCAGCATGGCAAGGGTGAGCGCGAGGGCGTGTTCGGCTACGGCCTGCGCGTTGGCGCCGGGGGTGTAGACGACGGGAATCCCCCGATCGGTGGCGACTTCGAGATCGATGTTGTCGATCCCCACCCCAAACCGGCCGATCACTTTGAGGTGCTCGGCAGCGCGGATGGTGTCGCCGGTCAGGCGGTGGATGCGCACAACGGCCGCGTCGGCCCCACGGACGGCGGCGTCGATCTCCGCATCGGTGGGTTGGTGCAGTTGCCGAACCGACCCGACTTCGCGCAACAGCTCCGTGCCGGGCCCGAAGATCGGCCCGGTCAACACGATCTCTGGCAGGCGCTGTGCCGACTCGTTCACTGTGTTCCTTCCTATGTGCCCGGCTCCAGAACGATCTTCAGCTCGTTGCCCCCGCGGGATTTCCGGGTCAGTGCCGTCTGGAACGCCAATAGCGGCAGTCGCTCCGAGACCAGCTTCTCCAGCTCGACCCGCCCGCTCCGCGCCAGCCGGACGGCCGCGTCCATCTCGCCGAATAGGCTGAACGTGCCGGAGACCTTCAGCTCGCGCTTGTACACGTCATAGGGCGAGACGGAGATGCGAGCCTGCTGGGGGCACACCCCGAAGAAGAGGACACGGCCGCGGTCTCGCACAACGCCGAACAGACTCTCCGCCACCGCGGCGACGCCGGTGGCGTCGATAGCCAAGTGAAAGCCGCCCGGAGCGAGGCGCTCGCGCTGCGCCTGGAACTCGGTCGGGGTGAGGGCGTGGTCCATGCTCAGCGCGGCCGCCACGGCGAGTTTGTCCAGGACCGGGTCCACCACGGTGACCATTGCCGCGCCGCCGTTGCGGGCAAGCTGAGCCAGCATGAGCCCGATGGGGCCGCTGCCGAACACGACCACGTTGTCGCCGGGGACCACGCCGAGTTGCTTGATCCCGTGAATGCAGCACGCCAACGGCTCCAACAGCGCCCCGGCGAGGTAGGAGAGGTCGCCCAACCGAACCAGGTTCGCCGCGCGCACCACGCAGTAGTCGGCGAATCCCCCGTTCACATGGACGCCGTATGCCTTGAGGTCGCGGCAGAAGTTGCCCTCGCCCGCCGCGCAGTAGTCGCAGGTCTCACAGAACAGGCAGGGCTGCACCGCCACGCGGTCCCCCACGGCAGCGGTGGCGACTCCCTCGCCCAGCGCAACCACGTCACCGGAGAACTCGTGACCGGGAATCACCGGGTACGCCCCGATGAAGTCGCCTTCGTAGATGTGCACGTCCGTCCCGCACACCCCGGCCGCTTTGACGGCAACGAGCACCTCTCCGGGGCCCGGCGTAGGGTCCGGGATCTCGGAAACGGTGAGTTGATGTGGTTCCGGGAAAACCGCTGCCAGCATCTGGGAACTCCCCTCGGAACGGACGATCCCGTTGGGCCGCCCTGTCACGCGAGATGTTCCAGAATACGCAAGTATTTGACCATGGAGGCGGTCGGTCAGTTGGGGGACCGCCTGCTCCCCGCGACGGGGAGCGGCGTGGGTGCTGCTCCACCCGTCATTTCGTCCGTCCAGGAGTCCAGCTCCTGGACGAACGTGATGGGTCACGCTACGACTCACCCCGTCACCCCCTCCGCCAGGTCTACACCGTCGGCGGGGGAACGCCGGTGCCGCCTGCGTCGGGAGTGCCGGCGCCACCGGAGCTGCTCGAGGTGCGGCCGTGGCGCGGTTCAGAACCGGCCGGTGCGGGAGAGTCCTGACTTGCTCCGAATCGCGTTCGTGGTCGGACTTCAGCCGGTCAACGTACCGGTCGCACAGCGTCAGCAACGCGTCGATGCTTACATCCCTGGCCGACCTCAAGTTCGCGATCTCGATCTCCTTCTGCTGAACGGCGTCCACCGCCGCCTCACCCGAGGCGACCTCGACGTCGAACTCCACCTCGGTTTGCCCGGCGATAGTCGCGTCCGGGGCGTTCAGCTTCCGGTGCGCGCTGATCGCCTTTGCGTAGTTAGCGACGTTCTGGGCAGCTTGGTGTGGCATCTCTTCTCCTCCTTGGGGTTATCTGCCTGCCTTGGCGGCAGGGACGGGATTGGCGACGTAGAACGGATGCTTGCCTCCTCGTGCCGGAGGCAAGCCAGCGGAGCCCGGAGGTGGACCGGCGGAGCCCGGGGGCGGACCGGCGGAGACCGGGGGTGGGCCGGCGGAGCCCGGGGATGGGCCGGCGGACTCCCCCGACGCGTTGGGGGAACACGCCGACTCGTGCCGGGACGCAGCGGTGCCCACCCGTGGACAGATGGAAGGTGAGAAGGCAAGTGACCGGGCGCGGGGGAGGGGACTGCGCGGAAGCACAAATGCAGGGCGTCGCTGACGAAAACTCATGCGGAGACCTATTGCCACGGAATGATGAGCTTTGGGAACAGGACCCCGATGTCCGACCGCCGGGGAAGGGTTCACTGAATGCTTACTCTCGTGTCAATGTGGAGCTTGGAAGACCCGGCCCCGGTGTCCGTGACTGCGGATATGACCCCGGTGTCCCCGTAGCTGCTAATCCGGTCATAGCTCACGGGAGCTTCTCGAACCGGACCAGCGTCAAGGACAACTGGTCCTCGGGTCGCGCGGGCAGGCGGTCAGCCGCGAGGGCGTAGACCGCGCCATCGCGAGTGACAACCGCGTGGCGCGACCCATATGCACGCTTGTTGCCGGGAGTGAAGGTGATCCGTCCGAGAACGTGGCGCTGGCTACGCTCCCACCGCACCAAGAACACGCCGCTCTCTGCCTCTCCAATCGGTGGCCACCGGAAGGGCGCGACGACGCCGTATAGATGCCCCTTTCCGTCGACACCAACAAGCTCGCGTACTGTGCCCTGTGTCCCGGCCAGCCCGTCGAGTCGGTCCATGGCAACCGGCGGGCCATCCGGTACAGCTTGCCAGACCTCGTATCGCGTTGCCAAGGCCGGCCCCGCACCGACGGGGACCCGCACGGGATGCGGGTACAGCCATTCCCCGTTCGGACCGCAGACGCCCTGGCAGGCCTGCAATGACATCCGGGCGTCGGGTCTCACTCGTTTCCCATCGTGATCGAAGGTTGCCTGCATGATCACCACCTGGCCGTTGTCTGCCGCTTCCCGGTACAGGGCGTGCAAGCGCCCTCCACTATCCAGGCCCACCCGGGAAACGGTTGGGGCAGCCCAGACTGGGCGGATGCTGTCGTCGGGCTCGTCAGAACGCAGAGCGATGTCCCTCACGACTCGACCGGATGGGACCTCGAAGACAAGCACACGCGGGGATGATGCGCAACCTGCATAGACGAGGTTCCCATCGCAAATGATGTCGCTGAGTCGCTCGGCCATGTTCGTCATGTGAACCCTTGGCGCGCAGAGCTGCCGACTACTGGGGGTGAGAATCACTATGCCGGTGTCTTCCTCATCAGGCGTCAGCAGCGTATTGCCCGGCCCGATGGCGAACGAGTACGGCCCGTACTGAAGGAACGGGCCCTCTCTCTCGTAAAGCGCCGGCATCTCGAGGGCGCGCCAAGTCTGCCGGAGAACGAACTGCTTCGCGACCGTGAGTGTCTCAACCGGTGAGGTCGCGGCCCAGCAGTGCCACTGGACTACCAGCCATACCAGGCTGAGCACCGCGACCAGTGCGTGCCCGCGAGACCGGTCGTCCCAGCATCCCGGCCAGCTTTCGTTCCTGGGCTGCAACTTCATCGGAACCGCCTCCAAAGGCATGCGCCGGTGACCGGCGCCCACGAGCTTTCGTTCTCGATCATGGCCTGCCAGGCCTCCCAGTCGTCGCGTTTGACGCACCGACGGAGAACCCCATCACTCCCCCAGCCTGCGGAGGCCCAGATGGCCGCCGTCCCACCGGTACAGATCATGGAGTGGTCGTATTTCCCATCCGGTGGTCCAGTCTCATTGTCACCGTGGTAG
>PEVN01000280.1 GCA_002779825.1 Armatimonadetes bacterium CG06_land_8_20_14_3_00_66_21
AGGCGGCAAACTCAGGCTTCGAAGCCTCGGCGACACCCCTGCAAGCCAAGCTCTCTCACGAGAAGTACGCATTATCCGGATGAACCCTATTTCGACTTCCTGCGGTGGAATGTCAAACACCTCCGCGAGGTGCAACTCGTCGTCTCAGCCGCCACCTGGCCCCGCTCGGACTGGCAGCGAACCACAACCGTGCGCCCGGAGCAGCCCTGGACTGTACTGGCCCACTTCCACGCGAGTGCAGCGGAGGTTGCCGCGAGTACTGAGCCCGTTCATCGCGTCCCGGCCAACGGCGGCCGGGGATACTCGATCCACCTCGACCACCCTCAGCCGTGCGACGCCGCCACGCTTCGCCACTGCCTCACGGCTTGCCTCTCCCACGATCCCGCCTGCCTCGCGTTCCGCCCCCTTCATTGGTTGGTCGACAACCCCGGCAGCGCCAAACTGCCACCGGACCTGCACACCTGGCCGCTATTCAACATGGTGGACGCACTTCACCCGCGGGGGCAGCTTGTCTTGACCAACACCGGCGAAGCGCTCGTCGAGACGTTGGGCACTGGTGGCTGACGCCAGCTCGGTGCCCACTCCGAGGAGCGCTTGACGACGGCACGAGCAGGTGGTAGCCTTTGAGAGTACACTGCCGCGACTGCCCGGCAGCCTAATCACACAGGGAGTGAGCGAAAATGCGGGAATACGCGGACTACTTGAAGAGGTTGCGTCTCAAGGCCTCGGCTGGCGGGGCCGTTCTGATGACGGTCGCTATTCTGCTGTGGATCTACGGGAAGCTGCGCCCCGGCCCTGACTACTCGCAGGTGGTCGTGGGTGGGTCTCTCTTCGTGTGCGGCACGCTGTGCGTGGTACTGGGCGAGGTTGCCAACTTGCTGGGCGGGCTGGCCAAGGCACTGCGAAGTGAGAGCGAAGAAGCCGGCGAGAGCTCAAGCTGAGTCGCCAGGGATCCCCGCCACCGCAAGGCTGGCGCGCTACCCGCGATGCACGTGACACAGCCCAGTGAGGTCGTCGGTCACCATCCGGCACTGGGTGCCGCTCTTAGTGAGGGCTGAGCAGCGGCGCTTCTCGGGCGCCGGAGCGTTGGCTGCGGTCTCCGCCTTCCCCGGGCTCGGCTCGTTGTCCGACTGCGTCTCCGGAACAGGCGCGACAGCTTCGACCGGCGGTTGCGGCTTCACCGGAGGGCACGCCCGCAGAGGCGTCGGCGCTGCCTGCGCAGGCTCTTCTTCTCGGGACCGAGGAGGGAGCGCGATCATCAGGACGCCCACCCCAAGGGCCAGCAGGAACAGCCCGACCAGGACGACCGCGACCAGCGCCGTGCCTCTGGCGAGGCAACTGCCGATCACCAGCACCAGCAGCCCGGAGGCTGCCAACCCTCCCCCGAGAACGGCTTCCGGCGATTGGCAACGTGGGGATGGCATGGGATTAACCTCGGTTTGATCAGGTTCGCCCCGGGGCGTCAGGGGCCTGGCACTATGGTTCGACAGCGTCAGCGGACTCCCTTCTCCCCCAATGTCAACGCCGGGACCGGCACGCTACACGGCGTTTGGCTACACTTGTATTCACGCCATGAAACCACTCTATCGCAGTCCGCAGGGATCCTCGCAGATCTGGGCGCCCCGCAGAACTCGGCACGTTCGCCGCGGCCAACGGCTGGCGATCTCGCTCGTCGCACTCGTGGCGGCAGCCATTGGTTTCGCCGCAGCGGCGCGGGGTCCCAGTCGCGAGGCAAGGCCGCCGTCGGTGGTTTGGGAGTTCCGCTCCTGCGATCAGTTGACTGCCAAGCCGGTACTGAGGGACGGCGCGCTCCTGGTCGCCGGAAACGATGGCGCCCTCTCCGCCGTCGATACACTGACAGGCAAGCTCCTCTGGCGGTACCGCACCTACTTCCCGATCCACTTCTCACCTGCCGTTGACTTCGGCACGGTGTTCTTCGGCGCAGACGACCACCACCTCCACGCCGTGTCTGCCGCGTCAGGAGCCAAGCTGTGGACCTTTCAGACCGGCGGCATCCCGGCCGGCACGCCCTGCGTCGCCAACGGCTGCGTGGTATTTGGGGGCGACGAGGGGGCCGTCTACGCCTTGACGGTGGCAACCGGCGAATTGGTCTGGCGCACAGAAATCGGCGCGCCGGTCCATTCGTCGCCCTGCTTCGGCGACGGCACCCTCTACGTCGGCGCCAACGACCATTTCGTCTACGCTCTCAGCCCGGCCGACGGCACAGTTCGCTGGCGGCGCAAGACAGAGGGGGCCGTGTTCTCCTCGCCGTGCTACGACGCCGGCCTGGTGTTCGTTGGCTCCGACGACTACCGCGTGTATGCCCTGGAGTCGCGCACAGGTGACGTGCGTTGGTCTCGGTCCACCGGCGGGCTCATTCGGTCGTCACCCATGGTCTGCAACGGCGCGGTGTATGTGGGTGGCGACGATGGCATCATGCGCTGCTACTCCGCCAAAGAAGGGGACCTCAAGTGGACCTTCGATGCCCACGGCCCGGTTCTTGGCGTGCCGGCCTTCAGCGGCCACTCTGTCGTTTTCGGCACCCGTCGCGGAGAGGTGTTCGCCCTGGAAGCGTACACCGGCGCGCTCCACTGGACCTTCCGTGTGCACGATGAAGTGCGAGCCGGGGTCACCATTGAAGGAGACAACTACTACGTGCCGCTGGTCTCGGGTCGCTTGCTTGCCCTCTACCGCCCGTAGCCGCTCCATGAAAGCCTCCCGGCATCCCCACCACCGAGGAATGGCCTCCCGCTCGCGGCTTTGCTCCCGAACGCATGCCGCTTGCTCTCCGGCTGGACCGGGGGCGCCCCTCGCGTGGGCGGTCTGGCTGATCGTCGGCGTTGGCGGCAAGGCAAGCGCGCTGGCGTTGGGCAAGTTCGAGCCACCCACCGGCTGCTACGTGGGCGCTTTCGTCGAGAAGGACGACCGCGTCCTGGGGGACTTCGCCGAGTTCGAGAAACTGACTCGGAAGAAGCACGCCAGCTACTTCACCTATGTGGGCTACGGTCGCCTGTTCCCGGCCGAGTGGGTTGAGAAAGTCAAGGGCTGCGGCGCCGCACCCCACCTGGCCCTGGAGCCCAACGAGGGACTTGACCCGGTGAAGGACGACGACTATCTCCGCCAGTGGGCGCGAGACGCGTACGCGGCCGACTGCCCGATCTTCCTCCGGTTCGCCTCCGAGATGAACGGCTCGTGGTCGGCGTACTATGGCAACCCCAAACAGTACGTCGAGAAGTTCCGCCTCGTCCACGACGTGATGGAGCAACTTGCCCCGAACGTGGCTCTGGTCTGGACACCGTTCGCTGTGCCTCAACGGAACCTCCAAGCCTACTATCCCGGGGACGATTATGTTGACTGGGTGGGGGTCAACATCTACAGCGTTTACGTCCACAACGGCGACCCCGGCCAGCCTGCCTCGGAAGAGGACCCTATCGGCTTCCTGCGCTTTATCTACGAGACCTACGCTGAGCGGAAACCGATCCAGATCTCCGAGTTTGCCGCCACACACTTCTGCCGCGCCGTCAACCGGTCAACCGAGACCTTCGCAGTGGCGAAGATGAAGCGCTTCTACCAGACCATCGCCCAGTCGTTCCCGCGGGTCAGGATGATCAACTGGTTCAGCTTCGACTCACTGGGTCACGGCATTGCCGACAACAACTACTCCCTCACCGCCAACAAATCGGTGCTTGACACCTACTGCGCGTTGATCGCCCCCGAGTACTTCCTGTCCGAAGTGCCGTACGAGCGGGACAAGTACCGGCTCGCCCTAGGGCCAGCGCCACCTCGGGTCCCGGCGCTTCCCGTTCCGCCTCCCCTGCCCGATCTCCTCCCCCCTGCCCCGCCCGCGCAGTCGCTTGCCGCCTCGACCGAGGAGGACTGGCTCGCCCTGCTGACCACGCGCGGCGCCAATGCCACCCAGGTGTCGGCGCTGACGCTCCAAGGCGTCCACGCAGGTCAGGAAGTCGCTGAGGCCACAGAACTTGTCGCCGTCGTGCCCAGCCGAATCCAGGCTGTGTATGCCCTGTTCGAGCTGGATGGTCGCGTGATTCACGGGACGAACGTTGCCCCGTTCCGCTGCCACCTCGCCCCCGCCTCTCTCACGCCCGGCACACACGAGGTGCGCGTCGTTGTCACCGACCGCGCCGGCCAGGAACGGGCAACGAATCTGATTCCGTTCCGAGTGCCCGGCGCGCCTCAGCCGTGACCCTTCCCCTGCCGCGACGGCGCCGGAACACCGCAGTCCTCAGCTTCCTCCAGGGGTGCCGCTCCTGTGCCGTGGACCGCCGGACGCCGTAGAGCGCATGGTCCAGCCGCGGAAGCTGGTCTGCTCCTGGCGACCCACCTGGGACGCTCACAGAGACGGCACTTCGGCAGCTTCCTCCGGTGCTTCCTGGGTCGCACTCAACCGCCCCGATCCGAGCAGGTTGTACCTGAGCGCTGCGACAAAGCCAATGACCGTGGACGGCAGGTACCACGAGGCGTGGAACAGCAGTGAGAACGCAAGCGCCACCGGTTCCGCGATGCCGAGCGCTGCCATTGCGTGAATGCACAGCCACTGGTAGGTCCCCACAAACCCCGGCGAGGAGGGGACAATCAGCCCGAGGTTCACGGCACCGATCACGAAGATCATCCCCAGCAGCGAGGTTCCGCCGCCGATGCTGCGGAGTGCCAGGAGCCCTGAAGTCGCGTTCAGGGCCCACACACACGCTGAGAGCGCAAGGAGCACCGGCAGCAGTCGCCAGTTGGCGACACTGCTGATGCCACTGCGGAAGCCGCGGAACTTCGCGACCAGGAATCCGCTCTTCCGCGACGGCATCGCCCGTTCGAGTCGCGCCAACACTCCCTCGACCCGGGCTTCGCCTGCCAGCACCACCGCAAACACGACCACCACGAGGACGAGCAGCACTCCGGCAAGCTCGCTCAGACCGTGCGCCCAACCCGGGAGAGGGATGAACAGCCCGCCGAGGAACACGAACGCCAGCAATACCACCAAGTCCAACCCGCGCTCAACAACGATGGAGCCCAGACAGAACGACTTCGACATCCCTTCCTTCCGGCCGAGCGCGTACGCCCGCAGGACCTCGCCGGCCCGCGCCGGCAGCACGTTGTTCGCGAAGAAGCCGATCGTTAGCACGGCGAACACCGTCGGGTACGGCAAGCGCCGCTCCGGCCGCAGCAGCAACTGCCACCGCACAGCCATGAAGCAGTAGTCCAGTAGCATGGCACCCACTGAGGCGACCAGCCACGCCCAGTGCGTCTCCGCAAGCGCCAGTCGCAGTTCCTCGATACTGACCCGGCGAAACGCCAGGTAGAGGAACAGGCAACTCAGGACGATGCCCAGGACGAACAGGACCCGACGCTTCATGGTCGGTCACCGCAAATGTACACCCGAATCATTGACGCGACAACTCCTGCAAACAACCAAGCGAGGTTAGCACAACCGGCAGCAGCCCCCAACCGCTCCATGCAACAAAAGAGCCGGGCGCGGGCGCTACGAGGCGACCGCGCCCGGCTCTCCGGGTTCAACGCGGAATACCGGGGAAGCCGGTCCACCGCCCGGTTCCCCTTGTCAGGGGGCGTAGGGCAGGCTCTCCGTCCCGGCCATGGTCCCGTCTCCGCACGGCGTGTTGTACGAGGACGCAACGCGGCGGGGACGCCGCCCTACGTCT
>PEVN01000372.1 GCA_002779825.1 Armatimonadetes bacterium CG06_land_8_20_14_3_00_66_21
GGTGGACGCCCCCGAAGGCACCGACGCCGACGCCGTGACGCCACGATCCAAGGTCACGACGACGCGCAGCGTGGGATTCCCCCGGGAATCCAGGATCTCAATGGCTTGTACGGACTCGATCTTTGCGTTCATAGCTGTCTCCTTTTTGGGCTGACGGACTGTTGGCGCCGCCTTGCGCAGCCGCGTCGCCGCGGCCCGGAAGCGGATCAGCGCATCGGCAACGGCCGTCCGTCGGCTCGAGAATGCCCGCATACTTCGCCAGCGCGCGAATCCAACTGTCCTGCTCGGCGCCTTTTGGCTCGTCCCGAAACCGGTAGTCGCACTTGCGGATGTACTCGCGGACGTCGTCCAGGAGCGCACCGACGCTCTCGCGCTCTGCGGTCAGCAGGAACTCCGCCGCTCTGGGATACCCGGAGAGTTCCAGCGCCAAGCGAACATGGGGAAGGCACAGCCCCGCGGACTCGCGGTAGAGGGCGCGCCAGTCGTTGCCGGCGGCGTCGTTCTCCAGCTCTTTCAACAAGGCTCGCGCCGCAGAGCGCACGGCGTTGTCCGCGCTGGCGCACGCCGGGCACGGCGCCTGAGCGCCCAACCGTTCCTCGACGGCCCGGCGTCGCCCCTGTCGCGCCTCGCGGTGGCGAGCGGCGTTCTTCGGCAGGGAAAGCTCGGCGAGGTCCGTCGAGAGCCGCGCCAATAGGTACTCGTAGGTGTTCGCGATGCCCAGTCCGTCGCCCCACTCTCGCTCGTACGCGTGCCCCGCTTGGCGGGCGTGCCGCGCGCAGAAACCCCGTGACTGCAGCAGCTTGCCGATGGCGGCGCCGTCGTTCGTGCCCTCATGGGCCCAGAACCACAGGTAGTGCTCCTCCGCCTCGCGCTGAACGGCGCAGAGGAGGCACTGCCGCGCCGAAGCAGCCTGTCGGAGCGTGCGGGCAATCAGCGCGAGGCTCACGCGCTCACCACCTCACCAGTCGCACTGCCCGCCGCCAGCAGTCGCGCTCTTCGCCGTGGTCTTCCTTCGCGAAGCGGTAGTCCTGCTTGCGGATGAACTCCACCAGGTCGCGCTCCAGGCGCCGCAGGTGTTCGCGTTGCTGGCTCTGCACCCGATGCCGGAACGCGCCGTCCGGGCAGCGGTGAAGTGCGCGTTCGTAGTGCGCCAGACAGAGCCCGAACGACCCGACGTAAGCCGCCTGCAACTGGGGGGCGTCATAGTGCGCCAGGACCTGGTCCAGGTACGAGTCCTCCGCTCGCCGCTGGTCCGCGCACAGCGGGCACTCCTGGCGTGGCAGCCGCATGGTCGGTTGACCCAACCGCGAGGCCAAGGAGCACACCAGATCGTGGTAGACGAGTGCCACTCCCAGGCACTGCCCCAGACAGCCTTCGATCAACCGCGAATGACGCTCGCAGAATCCTCCGCCCTCCACCAGGCGCCGACGCGTCGGCGGATCATTGCAGAACTCGCCGAACAGCAGGTCCACTTGCCGGGTCAGGTCGCGTTCAACCAGCGCGCACACGGCGCAGCCGCGCACGGCGAACGCGTCGCACAGGTCAAAGAACGCTTTCCCTTTGCCGGGTTGTCGCAAGGAGCCACTCCCATAACGCAAAAAATGACTCCCGACCAGGTACTGGTCAGGAGTCATCAGCGTTCCGAACAGTTCGCTCCAGCCTGAAAACCGGAGCCGGCGAACTCCATCGCCGAAAGTCAGTTTGCAGAACGTGGAGAGATTGTAGCTCCGCGACGCACGACGTGTCAACAGTGGAGCACGGGACGCCCCGGTTTGCGGTTCGCCTCGGTTCCGTGTAGACTCCCCGTCTGCCGTTCACCGCAAGCTGATGACGAAGGGATGTTCACTGTGAAAGAAGCAATGTTGACCGGTCTACTAACCTGCCTCGTCTCGGCACTTGTGGCCTACAAGCCGGCCGCGGCGGCGGAGGTGGCCTTATCGGTGGACCCGGACACGGTGGTCGGGAAGATCGACGAGAAGGTGTACGGGCAGTTCTTCGAGCACATCTACCACTCGGCAAACGGGGGGCTGTGGGGGGAGATGGTGTGGAACCGGAGCTTCGAGGAGCAGCCCGCGGGCGGGCTTTGGCGGCTCGAGGGCGGGGAGATCGCGCAGGACAGCCTGGCGGACAACGTGCGGCTGACCTTCGGCGACCCAAAGTGGACCGACTACGAGTTCAGCGTCGAAGCCAAGAAGACCAGCGGCGCGGAAGGCTTCCTGATCCTGTTCCGCGTGGCGAGCGACGACGACTTCTACTGGCTGAACCTCGGCGGGTGGGGGAACCAGAGCCACGCGGTGGAGCGGGGTCGCGAGGGGGAGGGGCGGTGGCACTCGATCACGCCGCACGTGCCCGGCGCCATCGAGGCGGACAAGTGGTGCACCATCCGCATTCGCTGCGAGGGCCGGCACTTCCAGGTGTGGCTCGACGACCGGGAGGTGCTCAACTTCACCGACGACGACAAGGCGCACCTGTCCGGGGCGGTCGGCCTCGGCACCTGGCTCACGCGCGCTCGATTCCGGAACCCGAAGGTAACCTCGCTGGACGGAAAGGTGCTCTCCGAAGCCCTGCCCGAACTGACTGAGCGGCTTGCCGTGACGCGGCACTGGGAAGCCTACGGCCCCGGGCGGGTGACCGTGGCAACCGACAACCCGCTGAACAGCCAGCTCTGCCAGAAGATCCGCTCCGAACAGGGCGAGACGGGCTTGCAGCAGCAGCCGTTCTGTATCCGGCGCGGCGAGACGTACGCCGGCTCTGTGTGGGTGCGCGGCGAAGCGCCGAAGGGGCTGATTGCCCGCCTGCGCGACGGCGAAGAGACGCTGGCGGAGGTGAAGCTTCGACCGCCGACGCGCCAGTGGCAGTCGGTTCCCATTGCCTTCCACCTCATCCGCGACGCCGAGAACGCCACGCTCCAACTCGGCGTCGTCGGCAACGGCGAGGTGTGGCTCGACCAGGTCAGCCTCATGCCGCAAGCCTGCCACGAAACGGGCGGGTTCAGGCCCGACCTACTCCAGGCCATCGCCGACCTGCAGCCGCCGGTGATCCGCTGGCCCGGGGGATGCTTCGCGGAGTTCTACCGCTGGAAGGACGCCATTGGCCCGCAGCACACGCGGAAGATGTACCCGTTGTCTATCTGGGACGACCTCGACGTCAACTCACTGGGCACCGATGAGTTCGTCGATCTGTGTCGCCGCGTCGGCGCCGAACCGCTGATCGTCATCGACCTCGGCAGCCACGCCAAGCCGGAAGAGCGCGCCGCGTACATTCAGGAAGCCTGCGACTGGGTCGAGTACTGCAACGGCCCGGCAAGCTCCAAGTGGGGGCGTGTCCGCGCGGAGAACGGCCACCGGGAGCCATATGGCGTCAAGTACTGGGAGATCGACAACGAGACTTGGCGCATGGGTGCTGAAGCGTATGTGGCAGCGGTGCGCGAGTTCGTCCCCGCGCTGAAGAAGGTGGACCCCGCCCTCAAGATCGCCGTCTGCGGCAGCGGCGGGATGAACCTGGAATGGAACAAGCAGATCATCGACGGGTGCGGCGACCTGGCCCACTACCTGAGCCTCCACCACTACGAGAACCCCGACCGCTTCGCCGACGGGCCGCGAGCGTATGAGCGGTTCTTCGAGCAGACGGGCGAGGCCATCGTCAACTCGAAGAACCCATTCCTGCACCTCTACGTGTCGGAGTGGAACGCCCAGAGCACCGACTGGCGGACGGGGCTGTACGCCGGTGGGTTGCTCAACGCCTTTGAGCGCTGCGGCGACGTCCTGGAGATTGGCGGGCCCGCGCTCTTCCTGCGCCACGTCTCGGCCACCGATTGGGACAACGCCTTCCTCAACTTCGACCATCGCACCTGGTTCCCGGCGCCCAACTACGTGGTGATGAAGCTCTACCGCGAGCACTACGCCCCAGACCGCCTCGCCCTCAGCGGCGACCCCGGCGCCCTCAACGCGGTCGCGACGCGCTCTGCCGACAGCAAGCAGGTTTGCGTGAAGGCCGTCAACCCAAGCGACCAGCCAATCGACGTGCGTCTGGAGGTCAAAGACACCTTCGTCGCCCACAGCGCCAGCCTGAAGCTGGTCGCGCCCGACTCACTCTCGGCACGGAACACACTGGAAAGCCGCGACACCGTGCACGTCGTCGACGGCAAGCTCGGGCGCAACCGGAACGCGGTGACCTTCACGCTGCCGCGGTGGTCGGTGGGGGTGGTGACGCTTCAGCGTTGACAGTACCGGAGTAGGGCGGAATCCGGCTGTCCCGTCAGCTCGCCCTCGGCCAGCGCGTTCCCCGGCACCGTCTCAGTCGCGCGCGTGTCGAGGTTGGTCACCTCGTACGTCAGCTCCTCGGCAAGTGAGTGGAGCCGGAAGCGGGCGGTCGTGAACGGGCTTCTCGGTCGCTTCAGCACAACGACGAGGCCGTCGCCCTGTTCGGGCCGGTCGAGTTGGTAGGCCAGCCAGGCGTCTTCGGCTTGGGTGTACTCGGTGAGCGGGTAGTAGTCGCCGAGGAAATACTCACGGAGGCGGTGTAGTCGGTTCGCCACAGCGGGGTAGCCCGGCTGATCGATTCCAGGTCGATCCGGCGGCCACCGCTGGCGCAGTTGTCGAGGAACAGGTTGGGGTGGCGCGTCAGCAACTCGTCCCAGAGGGCGTACTGGCCCTCGACGTAGCGGATCTCTGTGAGGCCCTGCCGATCGGGGGCGTCGGCGTTGCGCCAATACTCCAGGTGGGCGATGTTGGAGTCCTGCCGCAAGCAGTCGAGGCCAAAGTCGGCGATCATCTTCGACAGGTAGTCAGTCAGGAAGCGGCGAGCGTCGGGGTTGCCCAGATCGAGCAGCTTGTCGCCGGGGCCGAGCTTGTTGCGTTTGCTCTCCATGGCGACCCACTCGGCGGGCGATAGGTGGTCGCCGTAGTCCGCCCAAGAGACGGTGCGGTCGGCGGGTACGTCGAGCAACCAATCGGCGTGCTCGCGGGCCCACGGCGTGTTCGGCGCAACGCGCTCGAACTCGACCCAGAGCAGGAACTGCCGGCCCGATTGGTGGAGCAAATCGCTGATCGGCCGGAACCCGTTGGGGTAGAGGTCCTCCCGCGGCTTCCAGTTGCCATACTCGCGAAGGTTAGGAATACACCGAAGTGGAAGTTCGCAGAACTTCACCCGGGGGCGTGTGGTGAGCACCCAACACACTGCTGTGCACGCAGAGGCGTCGAACTTGTGCAATAGCTTCGGTGTATTCCTAACCTTCGCGAGTACAGCATGCTCCATCCAGTGACCGGGTCCGCCAAACCACTCGGCATCGATCCAGTAGCACTCGAAGGGCAGGTCGTGCTCGACGATCTTCCGCACGTTGTCGAGATGGACTTCGGCCGACGTGCCTCCCCAGTTGCCGCTGCACAGCGGAGGCACCAGCGGGGCGCCGCCGGGGTGCGGGCGGTGGTGCTTGAGGAGGAACCGCCGCAAGAGGTTGTGCCCGCGCAGCGGCGCGCCCTCCCAGAAGAGTAGCAGCACCCGGGGAGTGCGAATCGCCTCGCCGGGATGGAGCCGCAGGTGCGTCTGCGCCATTCCCGCCCGCAGCCGTACCGAGGCGTCTTCCCCGCGCGCGAACTCCGCCGCCCACTCGCCTGTCCAGCCGACGGCCAGCATGACGCCTTCCTGCCCCAGGTCGACGTTGAAGAATGGCAGCACTTCGCTGGAAGACCGCCCACCTCCCGGTTGAAGCCTCAAGTTGCCGCGCGGTCTCAACTCCCGCGTAACCGGCGCGAAGTCCTCCACGGAGCATCGCGCGCCCTTGGAGTGGCGGATGAGACAGTGCCCGTGCTCGCCGAGGGGCAGCCGGGCGTCGAGCGCTTGCACGGCCTCGATGAGCGGCGTCTCGGCGGAGCCGGTGTTCACAAAGTGAAGCACCCACTCGACCGCGGGGAAGTCGGTGTGGACGTTGATCTCGGCGCGCACTGCCAGCCCGGTCGCGGAATCGGTAAAGGTGACCGTCTCGACGAGGGAATCCGCGTTGGCGGTGCTCGGGCAACGGCGGCATTGCCAGTCGCGGAACAGCTCGGTGGACTTCGTGCCGTCGCACACGAAGGAGAAGGGGAGCTCTCCTGCCTCAGCCTCGGTGGTGAATGCCTCCGCCCATTGTTGGGCTCGTTTCTGTTCACTAACGGTCTGGGTCATCGTGCCTTGCTCCGTTCCTGCTCGTGTCCACGCTTTGCTTGAGTGTCCCGGTGAAGGAGCGCGCCAAGGGACAGGGGCAAACGCATTCTGGAGGGGGGAACCGTCCGTCACCCGGCCCTGCGCGTCAACACTGCCCGCGCCCGGGCGACGCTGTAGAGCGACTCCAACTGCTTCCCCTCGCCGATGGCGATGAGCACATCGCCGGGTTCCACCACTGTCGTTGCGGAGGGGTTCGCGGCGAACCGCTTGTCTGGTTTCCGGATGGCCACCACGGTGACACCGATGCGCGCCGGCAGTTGCAGCTCCTGTAGGGTGCTGCCGACAAGCTCCGATTCGGGTTGCACGGTCGCTTCAGCCAAACCGAGGTCGACGTCGTCGGAGTGCAGCAGCGTCTCCAAGAAGTCGATGACGTGGGGGTAGAGCACTGCAGTGGCGATTCGGCGCCCGCCGAGGACATAGGGCGAAATCACCCGATTGGCGCCCGCCCGCCGGAGCTTGTGTTCGGTCTCGAGTTCGCCGGCGCGGGCGATGATGCTCAGGGTCGGGTTCAGGTCGCGCGCCGTCAGCACGATGAAGACGTTGTCTGCATCGGTCGCAACGGCGGCGATCAGCCCCTTGGCGTGCTCGATTTGCGCCTGGCGCAGCGTGTCCTCGTGGGTTGCATCTCCGGCGACGTGAGGGCACTCGCATTCCAGCAGGGCCTCAAGCGCTGCCGGCTCGCTGTCGATCACCACGAAGGGCTGTTTGTGCCGCCGCAGCTCCTCCGCAATCTGGTGTCCGATGCGGCCGTACCCGCACACAATGTAGTGGTCCCTGAGCCGCTGAATCATCCGTGTCACCCGCCAGCGCTGGATTGTGTGGGAGCGCTCCAACAGCCCCTCAACCAGGGCCATGCCCACCCACAGCCAAGTAGCCGTGCCGAAGACGATTAGGACAATGGTAAACGCCTTGCTTCGGTCGCTCATGTTGTAGTCGCTGAACCCAATGGTCGACACGGTGATCACCACCATGTAGAGCGCCTTGAAGAACGACCACCCCTCGATCCACATGTAGCCCAAAACGCCGACAAGCAGCAGGCACGCCAAGACGGCGACGGCAAAGCGGAGCTGTTGGAGTGGGTTGCGAAGTGAAGGCATGGGATCTCGAAGGCGGAAAGCCAACCGCTCTATCCGGCGCCGCCCCGAATCCGTTGGGACGCCTGCTCTGCCGGCGGTTGGCAACGGCAGTCCAGTTCGGGGCAAGAACTGGAAGTCCCGGACCGCACGCGGTTGGCCGGATCAGTCCTCGCTCAAGGCGAGGGCACGAATCGTGCCGTCGGCTGCACTGACTGCAAGGTGGGTGGCGTTGGCTTGCCCGGCCCGGCCGGCCGCCATTCCCAGGATCGGGGCGCCTACTTCAGCGGCGCGCAGGAGGGCTCCGTCGGGACCGACAAGTGCTACTTGGCCTGCGGCTGTGCCGAGGGCGATTGGGTGAGTCGGCGCGCCCGTGAGGCAGAGCGCGCTCACCGCCTCACCCATGCTCCGGCGCCACAGCCGCGTGCCGTCGCCCTTGAGCGCGTACCCGTTGAAGCTCATCGAACCAACCAGGATCTCTTTGGTGCCATCGCCGTCGAGATCGACACACTGCACGCTGGTGACTTCGTCGCCGGTGTTGTACTGCCACAGCAGCTTGCCGTTGTCGTCAAGTGCGTGGACGTTGGAGTCGGCGCCCCCCACCACTACCTCGTCCTTGCCGTCCCCATCGAGGTCGCCCGCTGCCGCAGCGTTGGCCTTGGGGCCGGTGGCGGTGCTGTAGCTCCACGCCTGCTGACCATCGGCCCGAACACAGGGCCACCAGTAGTACTCCGTGCCGCAGAAGATCTCGTCGACGCCGTCGCCGTCGATATCGGCCGCAGTCCCCGCGGTCGAGCGGTGGACGCTTTCGCAGAGCCATAGCTCCTTGCCGGTGTGATCGAACGCGTAGTACCGCCAGCTATCGGCGCCGGCGATCACGGCGCGCTCCTTCCCCGCGGAGAGTTTGGCAGTGAACAGGACATGGATCTCTGCCGCATCTTTGTACCGAGGGAGCTTCTGCTGCCAACGCTCCTTGCCGTTGCTGTCGAGGCAGTGGACGGTCTGGTCGGCGCCGCCGGCGATGATCTCGACCTTGCCATCGCCGTCGAGGTCGGCTGCCGTCCCTGCGTAGATCGGCTGCTCGGTCACGAACTCCCACAGCTTCTCGCCGTCGTCGTCGATCAGGTACACCGACCCGCTCGTGGAGCCGGCGACCACTTCGTCGCGACCATCGCCGTCCACATCCGCGGTGAAGAGCGTCGGGTAGGTGTGCACGGGCATGCCCCGCTTGCGCGCTTCGTCGGCCGACACCTCCAGCTTCTCGCCGCGACCCCAGACCTCGACCTCGGACAGATAGATGGCAGCGCCCTTCTTCGGGGTGAGCGTCAGTCGCAGGAACTGGGCGCGCTGACCGAGTTCCTTGAAGTCGTACGGGATCGGCCCATAGCCCGGAGCGCCCCAGTTGCCTCGCGCCTCGCGGTCCACGATCTCGCCGGCTTTGCGCACGTCCTGCCGAAAGCCGTCGTTGCTCACTTCCAGCAGCGCGCGGTCGAGCTGGAACGTCTTCCCTTTGCTGGAGGCGTTAGCCCACCATTCCTTCAGGCGGACGCGGGTGAGGTCGTACGGGCCTGCCAGCGCGACGGTGACGGTGACCGGCTGGTCGTCGTCCCACTGCACGCTGCCGTCGGTCTGGAGGAAGATGCCGTCGGTGAGGTTGCTGGCTTCATTGCTGTCGCCTCCGAACCAGTTCTCCGTGCGCGGGGCCGGAGAGAGGGTGACTTTGGCGCCGACGTCGACCGCCTCGAAGTAGCCTTGGTTGTCGGTCAGCAGGTACTCGCTGAACTTCTCGCGGAAGGACCAGAGCTGCTTGAGCGGCTGCTTGTTGCTGACTTCGAGGGGCGGGGTCGGGAGCGACTGCGGCTGCTTGCCTCCGGCGAGACCCGACTTCACCGCGTCCCGGAGCAGCGCTGCGGTGGCGTTGGTCACCGCGAGCTGGTGCATGCCGGCCGGCACGGTGAATTGCTCGGGGTTTGTCACGGGTTTGCCGTCGAGCGTGACTGTCGTCCCCGTGCCAAGCTTCACCAGGACCTGGCAGTCCGCAGCAGCCTTGATGGTGCCGGTGAGGTCGGCAAGGGAGAACTGAATGTCCACCGGCGCGGAGGCCGTCACGACGGGTTGCCTGGCGACAGCGATGGCCCGCGCGCCAAACGCGACCAGCCGATCCGCCGAGACCATCGACGCCTGGGCCTCAATTGCAAGGGCGTCGTCCCGGTCGCCCTGGTGCGAAATGCGGGCGTCGACCAGCGTGGTCTGCTTGCCGTCCGACAACGACAGCGTCTGATTCGGCAAGGAGCTGACAGCCAGGTCGAGCGGCCGGTCATCGTCAGAACCGTACAAGACGGTTGGCAGCACTGCGCTCTGTGCCACCGCGAGCTTCGCGTCGGTGATCTGGGTGACGCCCCTTACTATGGGCTTGGCGTACTTGTACCCGGCCCAGTTGGTGCCCAGGTCGGTGTCGTCCTCGACTTTGAGGCGTACGTCGGAGCCGTGTTTGGCGAAGAACCGTTTGCCTTCCTGCTCGACTTCGACTCCGTCGTCGCGCACCGTGGGTTCCCCGATGAGGTGCCACTTGGCGCGGAAGCTGAAGTCGCTTGGCTCCTTCGCCACCACCTCGTCCACGACGACGAAGTACCGCTCCTTCTCCCACAGAATGCTCCGATGCCAATCGACGCCGGCGTAGTCGCGCACGACGGTGCGGGAGAAGCCGACGCTGGGCAGGTCGCCCACGCCCTCCAGTTCGCAGTAGTCCGGAATCTTCTGTGATTGCCCGTCCTTGAAGATCAGGACACCGTTGTGGAACTTGGGCTGTGCCTTGTAGTAGTCATTGTCAGCAAGCCAGATCCGTTCTCGATCAGTGATCCGCGAGATCGTGTTGCCATCGTAGTGCTTGTGCCCGCCGTTGCTCAGCCCGTCGAGCAGGAGATACTGCTTGTCGGCGTCGAAGCTCGCCCGCATGACCACTTTGTCAACGCACTTCTCCACCGGCGGGCGCGGGTCGGCCGTCATCGTGTTGTAGTAGATCGGGTCGACGGGCCAGGCGTGCACGCCAAGCAACTGCTTGGGCGGCTCCGCAGGCTGCTCGCGAGCGTGCTGGTTCAGGCTCTGCGTGTCGGTCACGGCCGCCTTCTTTGCCAGCGCCCATTGGTAGGTCGCCGCCCACTTGTGCGCCTCTTCGTTGCCGTGGGAGGCGTAGTACCAGGCCGCCCGGCGCAAGAGCGGCAACTCGCTGAACCAGCACTTGAACGAGCCGGTGTCGCCATAGGGCACCTGGTAGCCGAGGTTATCCATGCAGAGGAGGCAGAAGTCTGCTTCGCGCCGGGCGTTGCCGTTCTCGAAATACGTGTAGTCGCCCGAACTGGTCGCGTAGTCGATGGTGTGCCCCAACGTCAGCCACTGATAGCCGTTGCAGTCTTCCATCGACTTGAACGCCTTCGACTGGATCTCGAAGCAGGTCCGCCCCAATGCGGACCATTGTGGTCCCTCGACCACGCGCCCCTGGGGCCCGCCGCCGTAGTATTTCTCGAAGTACGCGCCGGCGAAGTAGCAGCCCAGCGACGGGAAGGTCTGGTGGTTGTGTCGGACCCGCTCGGCGCGGCCGAGCCCGGGCGTCTTGGGCGCCACGGCTTCGGCGATCCATTGCCCGAGGACCTTCGTGACCTGCAACCGCTGCGCGTCCGTGACGTTGGGGCTTTCTTCGACCGCGTCCCAGCCGGGGAAGACGCGGTACGCCGTGAAATCACTATCCATCCCCCAGGGCCCGCCGTAGGTGGAGGGCTTCGTCAGGTAGTGCTCGTTGGCCTTCAGCACAAGCTGCACGAAGGCCTGTGCGTACTCGTCGAACCCCGTCCACAAGTAGCGCTCGCCCTGACCGGCGATCATGCCGAATAAGCCGGTATGCGCCCCGGCTGCCAGAGCGTCGGTTGCTGCTTCTATTTGCTTTGCCACGTAGTCCTTGCCCGGGGGCGTGGTGAGCCACGGCAGCTTCCGCTGAAGTTCCTCGCCGGGGACCCACTTGAACGTCGGCGGGACAACGAGCTGCTTCCCAGGCTTCAGCAGCTTGGCGAACTCCTCCACCGCCCGGCGGACGCCGGCCGCGTCGCTGCCGCCAAGCAGGATGGCGTTCTTGCCGGTGCCCCACGGGTCGTGGATCGTCCGGAGGACGTAGCCGCCTTTGCCGGGGTACAGGTCATCCGTGGCGCAGTAGTGCTGCCCGTAGAGCGGCACCACGGCCGGGTTGTTGCTGAGGTTGCCCAGGAGGATGAGGTTGGTGCTCTCGTTCGGAGCCTGTGTGGCGGTGGGGAGGTTGGCGCCACCAGCCACGCGGATCACCTCGGCGAGGGTCTTGGCGAGTGCTTGGTGGACCGCGTCGTCGGGATGGACGATCACGGCTTTCGGCAGGCCGTCGGCGGACAGAACGGTGTCGGGGTAGCGCCCTTTCGGCGTCGTCAGCGACTGAACCGATTGGAGCGGCTGCGTGCCGTAGCGGACGTTGTCCACGTACAGGTCGAACCGGCCCTCCTTGACGCGCGTGCCGACGACCAACTCAACGGCTGTCACCTCCGAGGGTTGGCGGTCCTCCACCTCCTGCGCCTCGAACGCGAAGCCACCCGCCGACACGAGCCGATGCAGCTTGAGCGTCTGCCGCGCGGCACCCGAGAATGGATCGCCCCAGTTGACCCAACTGCCAACCTTTTGGCCGGCGCCGTCGTACAGGCGAACATAGAGGGCATTGGTCGCTGCGGGCGTGGAGGTCCACACGTCGACCAGCAACGTCCGCTCCCGCAAGTCCGCCTTCGCCACCGGGATCTTCACCCCCAGATAGGCCCGCTCGGACTTTCCTGTGGCAGTGCCGCTCAGGTGCAGGCTGCCGGTGCCTTCCGACACGAACTGTTTGTCGGTCGCGACCGCCACCGACTTCGCGTCCACGTCGGCGCCCCAGGTGAGAGTTGTCCCCTTGTCGCTGTCGCAGTTGTGGAGCAAGAAGACGTCAGAAGAAGCCGCGCGGGGCAGCAGCACCAGGGCAACGCCGAGATATGGAAGTAGCAAGCGCATCGAGCCTTCCTCCTGAAGCCGCCCAGTGGGTGCCTCACCCAAGCATAGTCGCGGACTTCCAGAAGTTCGCGAGTATGTCCGGAGGGCTGCTGCCGCCCCCCGGGTAGATGCCGCCGCGCTCCAGCGTGACGGGTAGGCGGTCCTCCCCATGATATGACGATACAATGGGCGGCGCAAGAGCATGGCGACTCAACCGTACAAGACGATTGGCCTCCTCGGCGGCATGGGGCCGGAAGCGACCGTGGACCTCTTCCGGCGGATTGTCCGCGCCACCCCGGCCACGTGCGATCAGGAGCACCTCCATATTCTGGTCGACAACGACCCCAGCGTGCCGGACCGGACGGAAGCCCTCCTTTCGGACAACCTGGAACCGGTTGTCGAGAAGCTGACCGCGATGGCGCAACGGCTGGAGGCTGCTGGCGCCGACTTCCTCATCGTGCCGTGCAACACGGCGCACTACTTTCTCGACCGGGTGCGACTGACGGTCTCGATTCCGTTCCTCGACATGATCGAGGAAACGGTCACCTCCCTTTGCCGGGAACACCCCGCCCAGCGGACCGTAGGGCTGTTGGCCACAACGGGCACCCTACGAACGCGGTTGTACCCTCGACGCGCCGAGAAGGTGAGTCTGACCGTCGTCGAGCCGCCGGCGACGGACCAGGCCGCAGTGATGGCTGCCATCCACTCAGTCAAGTCGAGGGGCGCCAATGCGGACGCGGCGAGCGTGTTCGCGCGCGTCGCCGCGGGGTTGGTGGCGGCGGGCGCCCAGGCGGTCATTGCGGGCTGCACCGAGATCCCGCTCGCCCTGGACGCCACGAGCGTGTCGGTGCCCCTCGTCAACCCCGCGGAGGAACTGGCGCAAGCCGCTGTGCGAATGGCCTTGGGCGCCGACGCATGAGAGAAAGGGACCACCCATGGACGCAGTCGTGAAGCAGTGGATAGTACAGGCTACGCCGGTGTCCGTTCCCCACCCAACGCGGGTGGTGCTGTTCGGGTTAGGGCAGATCGGCCAGCGCGTGGCCCGACTGGCGGGCTCGCGAGGAGGCTTCGAGATTATTGGCGCGGCGGATATCGATCCAGCCAAGGTGGGACGGTCGCTTCGGGAAGTGTGCCAGAGCGCGGAGCTGCCGGACGTGCGGGTGGTGGGTTCCGTGGAAGAGATCCGGGCCGCCGCCGGCGCGGTGGCGCTGCACACTACCGGCTCGCAGGTGGGCCGCATTGCAGCAGAACTGACTGCGTTGGCTCAGCAGAAGTTGAATGTGGTTTCCTCCGCCGAGGAACTGCTCGAACCGTGGGCGCGCGACGCTGAGGTGGCCGACGCTCTCGACCAAACGGCGAAGGAGCAGGGAGTGACCCTCGTCGGCGCAGGGGTCAACCCGGGCTTCGTCATGGACCTGCTGCCCGTCGCCCTAACGTGCGTGTGCCAAGTGGTCAACAAGGTGTCGGTCCAACGCGTGGTGGATGCCGCTACGCGTCGGCCGGCACTGCAGAAGAAGGTCGGCGCGGGGATGACGGCGCAGGAGTTCCTCGCCGAGGTCGAAGCCGGCCGCATGGGACACGTCGGGCTGGTGGAGTCGGCGCTGTTCGTCGCCCAGGCTATGGGCTGGCGACTGGACCGGCTCGAGGAGGTCCTCGGGCCGATGATGGCTGAACGCGACTTGACAACCGACGTGCTCACGGTCGGGGCCGGAACGGTGGCCGGGATCAAGCACACAGCCGAAGGCTACGTGGGCGACAAGCTGGTGCTCGACCTTGATCTGCGAATGTACGTCGGCGCTGAAGAGCCACACGACGCGGTGCAGATCGAGGGCGAGCCGCCGCTCGACGTGGTGGTGCGTGGCGGCACCGCCGGCGACGCCGCCACGGCTGCCGCGCTGGTGAACGCGGCGCCACGAGTGGCGGCCGCAGCCCCGGGGCTGGTGCGGCTGCGCGAGTTGGCGCTGGCTCAGTTCGCCCCGGCGGAGGGGCTCCGGCTTGCAGTGCGGGCGGAGGCGAGCGACAAGGGCAAAACCGGGGCACCGAGAGGCACTGGCGGGTGACACGCGAACGCCCGGTTCGGCAGAGCTCGCCCCACAGTGTTGTAGAACCTGTGGTTTCGGAATATGCTGAGAAGATCCCAAACGAATTGCAGGCGGCGCATCGTGTGCCCCGACAACAGCCATGTCATCAACACCGGAGCCCTCTCCCTCAGGCGACGCGGACCTGCTGGACTTGCGGATCGACCGACTTGCCTACGGCGGAGACGGGGTAGGCAGAGACGAGTCAGGGCGAACGGTCTTCGTCCCGTTCACCGCCCCCGGGGACCGGGTCACCGCCCGGGTCACAGAAGCACAAAAGCGGTTTGCTCGGGCACGCGCGGTCGAATGGAGCGAACGCAGCCCCTCCCACTGCGCGCCCTTCTGTCCACACTTTGGAGTCTGCGGCGGGTGCCACTTACAGCACCTCGAGCAGTCCGCCCAACTCCACTGGAAGCACCTCTTCGTGCGCGACGCGCTCACCCGTATCGGCAAGCTGCAAGACCCCAATGTGGCCCCGGTACCCGCGCCAGCAGCCGACCGCGGCTACCGCTGCCACGCCGTCTTCTCCGTCTCCATGGCGAACCGTCAAGCGCAGGTGGGCTTCCAGGGCACTGACAACGAAGGGATCGTCGAGGTCGAGGAGTGCCCACTCCTGGTCCCGCTGCTCAACCAAGTGCTCGGGGTTTCCCGGCAGTGGCTTCGCGAGCACGCGGCGCAGTTGGCTCAACGCGAGCTTGGCGGTTCGCTTCGGTGGCTCGATGTTCGCGCGAGTTCCGGGGCTGAGGAGTGCACTGTGGCCCTCTGGTGCCACAGCCAGGAATTCGAGCTGGCGGGGAAACTGGCCGCGCACCTGGTGGCGGTGGAGCCGCGCGTTCGTGGCGTCTGCCTCGTCGTCTTTCGCGGCCGCCAGCGCCAGTCGGACGGCAAGGCCACGGTGATGTCCGGCACCGACTCCATCCGGGAGCAGGTTCGCGGTCTCGAACTGCAAGTGTCCGCCCAGTCGTTCTATCAGGGGAATCCAGCCGAAGCCATTCGGCTGTTGGAGGCAGCGCTGAACATGAGCCCGACAGCCGGCGCGGGCGACGTGGTCGAGCTGTACGCGGGCGTGGGGTACTTCACCCTGCCTCTATCAGTGAGCGCCAAGTCCCTCGTGGCCCTCGAGGGAAGGGGGTCGGCGATCCGGGACTTGAAGCGGAACATGGAGTTCAACGGGATCCACAACGTCCGCCTCCGCAGAGGTGACGCTGCCGAGCAACTCGGGAAACTGGCGGCAAAGAAGGGCGGAAGGCCGCAGCAAGTCTGGCTCGACCCGCCGCGGACGGGCGCCGGAGAGCGGGTCATCCGGGCCGTCTGCGAACTGGGCCCGGAGTCCGTTGTGTACATCTCATGCGACCCAACTACGATGAGCCGAGACCTTGGGCTGCTGACGCAGGGAGGGTACGTGCTGGAGGAAGCGCGGCCCTTCGATCTGTTCGCGCAGACGTTCCACGTAGAGACAGTGGCGCTTCTCCGCCGCCCGTAGCGCGGAGCGACGGACACGGAGAGCCCCTCCGGTGAGGGGCGGGTTCACGCCGCGGTAGGGAAGAGCGACGCTGTGCGCGCCACCCCGTAGCCACTCATCCTGGACGCGTGGTCGCGCGCCAGTTGCAGGGGCTCCCAGTTGCGCGCGTTTGCATGCCGAACGGAGGCGCGACGGAACCGGTTCATGTGCGCGGTGATCAGCAGGTAGAGCTTGGTCAGGTCGGGGTTCCGCGGTAGTTCGCGGTTCAGTTCGGCGACAACGGCACTGTTCGGGCAGTAGACGGTCACGGCCTCCGCGCCGTACATCCTGGCTGCATCCAGTGCTGCGATAAGGCTGCGACATTGCGCTTCGACTTGGTTGGCGGCCTTGACCTGCTCAGCGAACGCGGTGACGGTCCGACGGTCTCGGTCTTTGACGACGACCCCGATCGTGGCGAAACCTTCACCTGCGCCGCTCGCCCGAATGACAGTGCCGTCGGCCAACGCATAGAGCGAAGTCGATTGGCGCTGTCGGGCGGGCATTTGTGCACCTCCGATCCTGTTGGTTTACAAACAGATGTTTGCGTACTATGCCACATGAGTACAACTTTTGCGTGCGAAACTTGTAACGGAGCGGCTCCTGCACAGTATGACAACGGCAGGGGCCGGCGCGTTCCCTTCGGGAGCAACGAAGCGGAGCGACTGCCGACTCAGGACTTCGGCTGGCCCAACCAGACCGGCCGCGCGTGACCCACATTCCCAGCGGCGTCGGTTGCCCGGGCACCCAGCCAGATCTGGGTCTGGGGCAGGCTGACATTGAGGAACCGCACCTCACCAGTCGGTCCCGTCTCGACTGACCCTCGGCTCTCGTTGTTGACCAACAGCTCCACGGTTGCGCCCACTTCGCTTTGCAGGACAACGTTGAG
The DNA here is from genome assembly GCA_002779825.1 of Armatimonadetes bacterium CG06_land_8_20_14_3_00_66_21. GTDB lineage: Bacteria > Armatimonadota > Abditibacteriia > CG2-30-66-41 > CG2-30-66-41 > CG2-30-66-41. Next base: position 16,771 of record PEVN01000372.1, read on the forward strand.
GCTCGCCCGGTACGCGCGACTCTGCCGAACCCCGAACTTACTCCGCCGCGTCAGGACGCCAGTATCGGGAGACAGGATCCTCACCTCTGGCGCCATCGTGTCGAGGGCGAGGGCGCGGTGCTCGGCGGAGCTATTGCCCGCAGCGTCCGTCGCCGTAATCGCCACGTCGTGCCGGCCCTCGCTCTGTCTGTCGAGCTGCACGGCGAAAGACCCCTCTGCCCCTGCCCGGGTTTGCCCTGCGGAGACCGAATCCACCTGAACGCTTATCTCCACTCCCGGTTCGGTCAAGCCGCTCACGAGGGGAGGCGACTTGCGCGCGGTCGCCCCGACTGAGGGCTCGAGGACCGTGAGTGCCGGAGGCGTGGAGTCGCGGAGGACTTCCCGGCTGAACTCGCGGACTTCGCCGTCGGCGCCCACGAAGTCGAGCGACAGCCGGTTGAGCCCTTCCTTCAGCCGGATGCCCTCGAACCGGTACAGCCCACGGTCGTCGGCCTTGAGGACCGTCAGCGTCCTGAACTCGTCGGTGAGGCGCACCACCGTCCCTGGCTCGGCCTGTCCCGCAATGCTGGTGACCGCTTCGCGCGTGACTCCAACGCTCGCAGCAGGCGTCGGCGCGGCGCAAGCCGGAGTCCGGAGACCGAGAGTCGCGAGGAGAAGAGGGATGGCCGCACCGCAAGCGCGCATACCCGAGTCTTCCCCCCGGGCACTTCGCAGAAACGCGAAGCGGGTGGAGCTGCAAACAGCTCCCCCCGCTTCAGCCGACTACACTGGCGGCGCTCTATGCGAGCCGGGTTACTCCTCGAAGGCCGCGTCAAACGCGACTGCCGACGGGGCGAAGTCGACATCGCGAACGAAGTCGCACGCCTCGGCGGCGCCGTGCTCGCGGTCCATGCCGCTGTCTTCCCACTCCACCGAGAGTGGCCCCTCATACTGGGCGTGGTTGAGGGCGCGGATGAGTTCCTCGAAGTCGACCTCGCCGTGGCCGAGGGACCGGAAGTCCCACCCACGGCGCGGATCGCCGAAGTTGAGGTGCGAAGCCAGAATGCCCGTCTTGCCATCCATGGTGACGATGGCATCCTTCATGTGGACGTGGTAGATCCGGTCGGCAAACTCCCGGATGAACTGAACAGGTTCGACGCCTTGCCACTCAAGGTGACTCGGGTCGAAGTTGAGCCCGAAGGCTTCCCGATTGCCGATGGCGTCGAGCGCCGCCTTCGTCGAGTATAGATCGAAGGCGATTTCCGTCGGATGCACTTCCAGCCCAAACCGGATACCCACTTCGTCGAACACGTCCAGGATCGGGTTCCAGCGGTCCGCGAAGTCTTTGTAGCCGGCCGCGATCATCGCCGGCGACACCGGCGGGAAGGAGTAGAGCAGGTGCCAGATCGACGAACCGGTGAAGCCGTTCACGACCTTCACACCGAGCTTGGCGGCGGCTCGGGCGGTGTTCTTCATCTCCTCGGCGCAGCGCTCTCGCACGCCGTCCGGGCAACCATTGCCCCAGAGGCGTTCCGGCAGGATGGCCTTGTGCCGTTCGTCGATGAGGTCACACACAGCCTGCCCGACCAAGTGGTTGCTGATCGCCCAGACGCCCAGGTCGTACTTCGCCAAGAGGTCGCGGCGGCCCTGGCAGTAGCTCTCGTCCTCAAGTGCCTTGTCCACTTCGAAATGATCGCCCCAACACGCCAACTCCAAGCCGTCGTATCCCCACTCCTGAGCTTTGCTTGCCAGCTCTTCGAGGGAGAGGTCCGCCCACTGTCCTGTGAACAACGTTACGGGTCTTGCCAAGATGGATCGCCTCCTTCGAGGGTTGTTTTGGGTCCCAGCCGCAGAGCTGGAGAACTTGCCGTCGGGTTGTATTCGCGCTTCGTCAGCACCGCTCCTTTGTGTTGCCAGAAAAGTTGGCGCCGGGGGCACAGACAATCCCTTGCCCGCGTCCTTGGTGGGGGCGCCTCCAGCGCCATTGCAGGGCCAAACGGCAACCAGTATAATCGCTGCATAGCCGCCAAGAGGAGGGGCCGGGCGCCGACGCGAGAGCCAGGGAACCGGTGGGCGCCACGAAGCCCGGCGCTTGAGCCGCGAAGCGCTTGCCTGGTGGCGACAACCCTACTCGTTCCGCACACGATTCTGAGGTGCTACCCAAACGATGAACGCACAACTTCGCACGTCTCGGCATTGCGGCTCAAGGCCGCCGGTCTGTCGGGTCTCTGCAGCCGCGTTTGCCGGGCTTATGTTGCTGGCGGCAGCGGCAGTGGTTGGCTGCTCGCCCAAGCCCGCCTCGAAGGTCAGCGCGGCCAACGAGCCGCCGGCGTCTGCCGCCACCCCGGCGAAGAAGGAGGAGAAGCCGACTCCGTTCCTGAAGCTGGCGAACGCCGAGCACGCTCTCGGCGTCGTCCCACCAGGGTCGTCCCACGCTGTGACAATCCAGCTCGAGAACCGCGGCGGGGCGGAACTGACGGTTAAGAAGGAGGATCCCGGCGACCCCGCCCTGGTCTACCCGACGGAAGTGTCCGTGCCGGCGGGGGAGAGCCGACCGCTGACAATCACGGTCGTGGCGCCCAGGCGCCCCGGCAAGTTCGGCGTGAAGGTCGGGTTCACTACCAACGACCCGGATCGTCCCTTGCTCGTGTGGAAGGCGACGGGCGTCTCGGTCGAGGGGGCGCTCGCAATGACGACGCCAGCCCCCGTTGAGGAAGCCGCCCCCGTGCAAGCCCTGGGCACATCAGCCGCCGCCGCGCAGGGGAAGCCGCCGGTCCTCAAGATCGACCACGTAACGCTGGATGCCGGCGACATCCGCAAAGGGAAGACCGCTTACTATACGTTCAAGATCACCAACTCGGGGAAGGGCGAGGGGCAGCTCTCCGCCAAACCCGGTTGTGGGTGCACCATGCTGGAGGCGGACAAGACGATTGCCCCCGGGCAGACCGGGGTTATCAAAGCCAAGCTCGACACCGCCGCGTACAGCGGGAAGATCACCAAGGCCATCACCGTCACCACCAATGACCCCAAGCGCCCCCAGTGGGCTCTTGTCATCGCCGCCAATGTGATTCCGCACGTGCGCGTGATCCCCGCCGACCACCAGTACGTGGTGCTCTTCGAGGGGGAGCGCAAAAGCGTCGAGTTCTCGCTGTGCTCCGCAGAGCGGGGTGTGCTGGAGATCAAGTCCGTCCAGGAGACCGGCACGAAGCTGAAGCGCGAACTGGTGCCGGCGAAGGTTACGTTCGTTGCCGACGGGAAGCCGGCCTCTGAGCCCGGCTACAAGCTGCGTGTCACGATTCCGGGCACCCTCCCTGCCGGCGAGTTCTCCTCGGTGTACGCGTTGGAGACCAACAACAAAGAGGAACCGAAGGTGACCCTCACGATCTCCGGCAAAGTGCAGAAGGAGATCGTGGTCACGCCGTCCACTTTCTACTTCGTGGTCCGCGACGGCGGGAAGGAGAAGCTGACGCGGTCGCTGTCGGTCACCAAGCGCACCGGCACTTTCGAGATCACGAAGGTCGACGTGCGCGGGCAGCCGCTCACAGCCTCGGTGAGCGCGATCCAGAAGGGCAGCTCCTACCGGGTCGATCTCACCTACAAAGGTGGCTGGGAGCCGGGGTTCATCAACGCTATCCTCAGCATCCACACCAATGACAAGGCGCAACCCGTACTCGAGGTTCCGTTGAGCGCCTCGGTCGTGGCTCCCATGCCGAAGCAGGGCGGAGGCGGGTAGTGAGGCACCCCGACGCGCCCAACTCAGGCGGGCAGGGCGCCGCACCGTGAGCTTCAAGATCATCCGCGACGCCATCCACGGCGACCTGACCTTGTCCGTGGCGGAACTGCGCCTGGTCGACACCGAGGCGGTCCAGCGCCTGCGGGGCATCAAGCAGTTGGGGACGTCCTCGTTGGTCTACCCCTCGGCGACGCACACTCGGTTCGAGCACAGCCTCGGAACGCGCGCCACCGCAAAGCGGATCCTCGACGGCCTCGCCATGAACGACGGTGAGCCGCCGGACGAGGAATCGACCCAGGTTCTCCTGACTGCCGCGCTCGTGCACGACATCACCCACGTTCCGTTCGGGCACACGTTCGAAGACGAACGCCGCGTGCTGGAACGCCATGACGAGAGCCCCTCCCGCCTGGCGCACTTCCTGCGAGACTCCGATCTGGGCGAGGAGCTTGAGCGACAAGGGCTGACCGACGCCGTGTGGCAAGTGCTCGCTCCCCAACCGCAGCTCCCGGTTCCCACCTTCGCCCGGCAGGTGGTCTCCGGCACCATCTGCGCCGACCTCCTGGACTACCTCCGCCGAGACGCGCGCTCCTGCGGCCTCAGTCAGGACTACGACGACCGCCTGTTCCGCTACTTCGTCCGCGACGGAGACCGGCTGGTCGTCAACCTGCGCCGTCGCGGGATCTTCCGGCCGGATGCGTTGTCCGAGTTGGTCAATCTGCTACGCCTCCGCTACAACCTGACCGAGCGAGTGTACTACCACCACGCAAAGGTGGCGGCCGGCGCCATGATCTCCAAAGCGCTGGAGCTGTGCCTGCGGGCCGGCACGGCGACGCCCGGGGACCTGCTCGACGCGAAGGATGACAGCCTTCTTGAACTCCTGACGCGGCGGGGCGCCGAAGTGCCCGGTGTCCCGCGGCTGTTGACCGACCTCCGCCGCCGCCGACTGCTCAAGCGCGTCTACTACCAGAGCGTCGAACAGCCGGGGCAGCGCGGTATGTCGAGAGTGGAACAGACCGAGTTCGAGCGGCTGTACCACCTCAACGAGGACGGCGCGCGGGAGCGACTCGAGGCACGGCTTGAGGACGCGTTGGGACTGCCGGAAGGAACGGCAGTCCTCTACTGCCCGGCGGCGAAGATGGCGCTCAAGGAAGCCGACGCCTTTGTGTCGCTGGACTCAGGCGCCCCCCAGATGCTCAGCAGCCTGCACCACCCCGAGGTGGAAGTGCTTCTGGGCAAACACCGCGCGCTGTGGCGGTTCTACGTCTTCCTTCGGCAGGGCTACGAGGATCTATATGGCCGAGCCGGGCAGCTCTGCGAGGAACTGCTCGGGCAGCCGAACCTGCTGACCCTTCACAGCCGCGGGGCGATGGCGTTCGGGGCTGACTGAGGTAGTCAGCCGCCGCCGAACCCGCGCCTCACCTTCCCCTACGCGGGCCTGTAGGGCGAGGAATCCCTTTCCGCCTTCCCTGCCTCTCTCGTTGGCCGATGTGCGTTGAGCGTTGCCAGTTCAGCGTTGGCCGTTTCCCCTCGAACGCCCAAATCCCAACGGTCTCCCCCTCCGCGGTGCCGAAGGTCAGCCCGACGCGGTGGCGAAAGAGGGTGCGGCGGCGGCGAACGAGCGCGCCGAGGAGAGCGAACATGTCGATGCTATTCGGATCCCTCATCTTGGTCTCGCCTGTGCTGTCGCTGTTGGGTCCGGCGGCGGGCGCGCCTGCGGCTCAGTTGACCGACCACCTCGGCAACCTCGAAGGCGAGTGCGCCTTCCGCATGGACCCGGGCGAGGTTGGCGAGCGGGAAGGCTGGCAGAAGCCCGCGTTGGACGACTCCGGCTGGCGCGCGTTGGCCGTGCCCGGATACTGGGAACCGCAAGGGATCACCGACCCTCGCCCCGGTCAGCCGCCGAAGCCGCGGGGGGGGATGCCGTTCACCGACTACGATGGCGTGGCCTGGTACCGGCTGCACTTCGTCGTGCCGGCGGCGTGGCGCGGGCAGCCGCTGGTGCTGCGGCTGGGGAGCGTGGACGATCAGGACCGGACGTACCTGAATGGGGAACTGGTCGGCGCGACGGGTGCCGAGGTCGAGCAGTCCGTACTGGCCCAGCGGCTGTACGACGTGCCGGACAAGGGGGTGCGGTTCGGCGAGGAGAACGTGCTGGCTGTATGCGTGGTCGACGGCGGCGGCCCGGGCGGGCTGATGGGTCCACTGGTGTCACTACTTCCGAAGAGCATCCTGGAGGCTCCCATGAAACTCCCACAAAGCGACCGACCGTTGGCGGAGCGCTTCGCCGACCCGCCGGCGGCGGCGCGGATCCTGAAGATCGTCCACGGCCTGCCCGACGCTCCCGCCGCGCAGGACTCGCTGCTCACCGGGCTCATTTCGCAGGGCTTCGGCGGCGTGGTCTGCAATGTCTCGTTTCAGGGCGGGTATGTCGAGAGCGACGAGAACTGGCAGGCGTTCGTCACCGGCGTGCACAAAGCCAAGGAAGCGGGGATGTCCTTGTGGCTGTACGACGAGAAGGGCTACCCGTCGGGGGCGGCCGGCGGGATCACGCTGCGCGACCATCTCGAATGGGAGGCCCGCGGGCTGTTGATCGCTGAGGCAGGCGCAACGGGCGGCCCAGTCGAGTTGGCACTGCCGCCGGGGAAGCTCCTCCGCGCGGATGCTCTTCCGGTGACCGACGGTTGCCTCGACCTGGCCAACTCGGTGGACCTCGCCGGGCACGTCGCCGCAGACAAACTCTCGTGGCAGGCGCCGCCGGGGAAGTGGCACGTGATGGCGATCACGGAAGACGCGCTGTACGACGGAACGCACGCAGCGGTCAGCCTGGCGGACAAGCTCCCCTATGTCAACCTGCTGATGCCGGAACCCACGGCGCGCTTCCTGGAAGTGACGCACCAGCGCTACGCCGAGCACTTGGGCGAGGACCTGGGGAAGTGCTTCGTCGCCACGTTCACCGACGAGCCGTCGCTGATGAGCCGGTTCTTTCGCCCCATGCCCTACCGCGTGTTGCCGTGGGCGCCCAACCTGCCGGTCGAGTTCGGGAAGCGCCGGGGCTACGCACTCGAACCCGTGCTGCCCGCGCTCGTTGCCGACTGCAGCCGCGTGGCTGCCACGGGCATGGCGCCCGCGGCTACGCCGGAACGGGTCCGCTACGACTTCTGGCTCACGGTGGGCGAACTCGTCTCCGAGAGCTTCTTCGGCCAGATCCAGGACTGGTGCCACCAACACAACGTGGCCTCCGGCGGGCACTTGCTCCTGGAGGAGCCGCTTTGCGATCACGTGGCGCTGTACGGCGACTTCTTCCGGTGCGTCCGCCGGTTGGACGCGCCCAGCATCGACTGCCTGACCAGCATTCCGGCACAGGTCCCCTGGCGCATCGCCCGGATGATCAGCAGCGCCGCCGAACTCAACGGCGACACGGTCACCATGTGCGAGACGTCCGACCACGTTCAGCGCTACCGGCCGGCCGGTGACGAGCGCCCCGTGGTGCCCGTCAGTGAGGAGCAGATCCGCGGGACCTGCAATCGGCTCCTCCTCAATGGCATCAACACGATCACGAGTTACTACTCGTTCGCCGGGCTCAACTCGGTCCAGTTGCGCCGGTTGAACGACTGGGTCGGTCGGTGCTCCACCATGCTCACCGGCGGGCACCAAGTGACCGACCTCGCCGTGCTTTACCCCATCGAGAGCCTGTGGGTCCGCTTCCGCCCGGCCCGACAGGGACCGACCGACTCGGCTGCCGCCGTGCAGGTGCAGGAGGTCTTCAACCGGGCGACGGACAGCCTCTACAACGCGCGGCGCGACTTCACCTTTGTCGACTCGCGGACCCTGGCCGAAGCGCGCCCGGAGAACGGCGCGCTGAGCCACCGCGACCTGTCGTGGCGTGTCGTGATCCTGCCGTGCGCCGACACGCTGCCCAAGGTGGCGTGGGACAACCTCCGCCGGTTCTGGCAGCAGGGCGGAGTGGTGATCAGCCTGACGGCACTGCCGGCAAACGGCGACACCCAGTTCCCGTCGCCCGAAGTCCAAGCGCTTGCACGGGAGCTGTTCGGCGAAGGCGCCGGTCCACGCGTACAGACGAACGCCGCCGGAGGGGTCGGCATCTTCCTGCCGGAGGGGTCCGAAGGTTTGCTGCCCGTCGTTCTCGACGGCCTCCTGGAGCCCGACGTGCGGGCCGCCAGCCCGAAGTCGCCGCTCCGCGTGACGCACCGACACGTCGCCGACCACGAAGTCTACTTCCTCATCAACGACAGCGAGGCGCCGTGCGCAGACACGGTGGCGTTGGCCGCCGAGGGACAGGGCGAACTGTGGGACCCGGCAACCGGACGGAGCCGGGAGATCGCAGCGGGCGCGCACGTGCCGGTGGCACTCGAGCCGTACGGCGGCGCGTTCCTCCGGTTCCCCACCGCGAGGCGCCCGAAGCGATCCGTACCCGCGCCAGGCGGGCTACCTGGGATCCGAGTGACAGCACTGCCTCCCACGGAACCCACGTTCGGCAAGGGCGAGTTCGTCCGCGCCGAAGTCAGCCCGGACCCCGCCCACGCGCAACCCGGCTGCCCAGCTTGGCGGGCTGTCGGTACGCTCACAAAGGGCCGGGTCGACACCCACCTGTTCGTGTCCTTCGGCTACCCCGCAGGGATCGATCTGAGCGACGGCTTCGCGCTTGCCTTCGATACGTGGGTGCCCGACGGCCAACAGACGCCCGCCCAACTGCTGGTGATCCTCACCGAGAAAGGCGGAGCAGCCTACCTTGCCTCGACGGGCCGCCCGCTCGGGTCGTCGGGCCACGCGCGCACGTTCGTGCCCCTGAGCAGCTTCAGCCTGGCCGGCTGGTCCAAGGACGCGGCCGGCCGGCTGGACCCGGCCGACCTCGCGTCGATCAGCATTGGTTGGGGCGGGTACTTCGGCGAAGACGGGGAAGTGGTGGCCTTCAGCGTCGCCGCGCCACAGGCTGGGCGGCTGGGCGGGTAGCGCGGGGAAACGGCGCTGATGTCAGAGCGTCTCCGACGTGCCGTCGGCATAGTGAACGGCGACCGTGCCGAGGGCCGAGTCCACCTCGATGTCGGCGAGCTTGACGCCGCTGGCTGTGGTTACGGTGCCTGTCACGCTGTCGCCGCCATTGGTCGCGGCGACGTTGATCTTGAGACCGCCCTCGCTCTGTAGGCTGAGGGATCCTTGGGTGAAGTCCCCGTTGCTGTCCAACGTGGCCGTGGCGGTACCCGTCAGCGACATCGTGCCCCGGGTCAGCGTAAGTTCCATCGTCGCCGGGCTTGTGCCCTCCGAGGTCACCGTGAGGTCTACCGAGGTGTCGGGCTGGCCCGGGGTGGAGACCACGCCACTGACGGTGGCGGTGCCTTGCGGGATCGTGTCGCCGTGGAAAGAGGGGTTGGTCCACGTTGCGCCGAGGGTGCCGGTGAAGGCAGTCACAGCCTTGCCGGCGTAGGTGCCAGTGAACGTGAAGCCGGTTGGAATGGCCGCCAGATACTGCCCGCGACCAGCAACCCCGCGCCCGCGCGCCTTTGCCGCGATACCGAAGGTCACGTCCAGGTCGCCCGTGAGCTTCATCGTGCTGGTGGTGCCCACGGTCTCCAGCGACAGGTCCTTCAGCGCGAACGCGGTCGGGTACTGCGCCCACATCGCGTCTAAGGGCGCGCCCGCCGGTATTGTGCCGCTGAACTTCGCCGTCCAAGAGCCGACGCTTGCCTTCACCGTAGCCGAGGTGACCTCGCCGGTGAAGACAAGCTGCGTGTATGGTGGCACTGCAGCTTTCGTGGCCGGCGTGCCCGACAGTGTTCCGACCGCCGTGATCGGCGTGGTGAGCTCCGAGTCCTCAAAGGAGGCCGTCAGGGCGACCTGCGTGATTGTCATCAAGCCCGTAACTGAGGCGGTCGCCGTCCCGTGGTAGTCCAACGCGGCGTCTTCCGTGGAGGTCACTGAGAATGCAACCGAGGGAGACAGCAGCGCGGCCACTCCGACCGGCCGCGTCACTGTGACGACCAGTCCATTAGCGGCCGTGTCGCTCTGTGCCGCGTGGATGATCGCCTGACCGGCGGGCGCGGAGCCAGTCAACACCAACTCGAACGGCCCGTACCACGCCTGGCTGGCGGGTTGTTCCTGGTAGGTGCCGTCGGGCAGCGTCAGGATGTTGTAGGTCTGCGTGCTTTCTGCTCGCGCCCGGGCCGGAACCACCACCACCTGTTCGAACAGAACGCGTCCCACGAATCCGAGCCGTTGGCCGAGGGCCCCGAATGTGGCAATGACCTCGTCCTCGATGACTGTCCGCTGCGCCACCAGCTCGCTCTCGAAGGCGTTGCGCAGCGAAGTCCCGGAGTCGCGCAACTCCTGCACCAGGGCCTTCGCCAGCGACACCTGGAGGTTCTGGGAGGCCGGTACCTGTTGCTCGATGGCCTGGATGGCGTCCCGCAGGCTCGGCGGCGCGTTGATGCCGCCACCGAACGCGCTCGGGATCAGCCCCGCGCCGACGGTGAGATTCAAGCTGTCGAAGTTGGCAAGTTGCTGGCCCGCAACGGTTTCAACGAGCCCAATGTCCTGTTGGCTGATGTTCGAGGTCTTCTTGTAGTACACCGCGCCGAAGGCCTCTGCGGCCAGGGTTGTCGTCGCGTCGAGGTCCGCGGTCCGGTTGCTCGGGCTCACGTCGGCCAGCAATTTGGAGAGTCGCAGAGTGGCGGTCTCGGCAACGATCAGAACATCGAGGCCGTCGGGAACGTCGATGGAGTACCGACCGTTGGCGTCGGTCGTCGCGTGGCCGAGCGGCTCGCCGTTGCTGAAGCGGTAGATCGTCGCCAGCGCGTTCGGGACGGGCGTGTTGCCCGCAAGCGCATACGCCTCGGTGCCCAAAAGCCACGCCAGCACACCGGTGTCCGCGCGCGAAGCACTTGCGACGGCAGCGCCGGCAGGCGCGGCCACAAGCCCGCTCACAGTGACTTTGCCGGCAGTGGGTCCGGCTGCGGTGCCGCCGCCTCCACCGCAGCCTCCCAGCAGAACGGAAAAAACCATCGCGCCCACACCGGCAACTGCGCACGCTGTCCTCAACCGAGTCCTGTCCATGGATGCTTCTCCTTGTCCGAGCTGCCCGGTTTCTCTCGAGAATGCCTGGCTGGGCCTGTGCTCTGGTCCATGTGCGTGAGCCCGTGACGCGCCTCCCCTTACGGTGTCTGTGCTCGGTCTCAGGACCGGGCAACAGCCAGCAGCGCGTCCTCGAACTTGCGGCCGATTGTACCCCACAACATGGTAGGGTCGGTGCAAGGACGCTCGACCACAAGGACTCGTGGAGGCCCCTCCTGCCGCCGCCGGAGGCCAACGGCTATACTAGCTGGCTGTCTTGCGCTGCGTGTCACTTCCCGACTCGCACCACCTCCGCCTCCCTGACCACGACGACCTATTGCGAGGAGTGATCGGCCGCGTTGGAAGCCATTGCCACGGTGCTGATTGCGGACGACGATCCCAGCCTCCGCAGGACTACCAGAATCATCCTTGAGACCAATGGCTATCGGGTGATCGAGGCTGGGGACGGCGACGAGGCGCTGCGTCTGCTGGGAAACGCTCGACCGGACGTTGCACTGGTCGATGTCGTCATGCCCACCGCTTGCGGGTACGAAGTGTTGGGCGGCGTTCGGGACAACTGGGACGGCGCGCCGCCGATCCTCATGATGACCGGCTACGCCTCGGTAGATGCGGTGGTCGAGTTGATGCGGGAGGGAGCATTCGACTGCCTCGCAAAACCATTTGGGGAACGGGACCTGCTGGACAGGATCGAGCGTGCCCTTGGTCTGGAGAGCCCCCTCGAAGACGGGGAATCACCGTCGCCAGAGAAGCTCTCGCGACGCGAGATTGAGGTGCTCCTGCTGATGCGGGAAGGCATGACGAACAGGGATATCGCGGCACGCATGAGGCTGGGGCAGCGCACCCTCGACGAGTACGTGAAGAGGCTGTGCAAGAAGCTTGGGGTCAGCAATCGGACCGGCGCGGTAGCGTGGTCGTACCGGCACACAATGGTGGACCTGGACTCCGCGACCGCCTTCCCCGACGGGGCTCAGGTGGAGGTGGAGGCGGGTAGCGAAGGGTGAGTCGGGGCGCAGTTTGCCGGGCACCCGCTACGCTCATCCTTCCCCGCCAGGGGAGTCGCCCTCGGCGGCTTCCTGGAGCGGCCACTGCTCGAGCAACTGCGGGAAGCTCCCGTCGGCAATGGCTGCCCGAATCTCCCGCATCACCGTCTGATAGAAGAACAGGTTGTGATAGGTGAGCAGCCGCGCGCCCAACATCTCGTTGGTCTTCAGTAGGTGGCGGAGGTAGGCTCGGGTGTGATGCCGGCAGGCGTAGCAGCGGCACGTCGGCTCAAGCGGGACGAAGGCTGTCCCGTACTGCGCGTTGCGCATGTTCAGCCGCCCGGCCCGGGTGTACGCCGTCCCGTTCCGGCCCAGCCGGGTCGGCAGCACGCAGTCGAACAGATCCACGCCGCGGGCGACGGCGTGGACGATTTCCTCCGGGTGCCCGACGCCCATCAGATAGCGGGGTCGGTCAGTGGGCACGAGCGAATCAGTCAGCTCGATGACCCGCATCATCTCCTCGGTGGATTCCCCGACGCTGAGACCGCCCAAGGCATAGCCGTCAAAGCCAATGTCGACAGTTGCGCGCGTACTCGCTTCGCGGAGCGCTTCGTCTGTTCCCCCTTGGGTGATGCCGAACAGCGCCTGCGAGCCGCCGCCATGCGCCTCCCGGCTGCGAGCGGCCCACACCACCGACCGCCGCACTGCCTCCGCCACCTGTTCTCTCGGGCTCCCGTGCGGCGCCGGTTCATCCAGCACCATGGCAATGTCCGAGCCCAGCAGCCGCTGAAACTCCACGACGCTCTCGGGGGTGAACAAGTAGGTGTCCCCATCCAGATGCGAGCGGAACTCGGCCCCCTCGTCGGTAATCGTTCGCAGCTTGGACAGGCTCAACACCTGGAATCCGCCGCTGTCCGTCAGGATCGGCCCATGCCACCCCATGAACTCGTGCAGTCCACCTGCCTCCCGAAGCACGTCCGCACCCGGTCTCAGCAGCAAGTGGTAGACATTGCCCAGAATAATCTGCGCACCCAACTCGGTGAGATCCGGCGGAGTGATGCCTTTCACGGTCGCCTGCGTGCCGACCGGCATGAAGGTGGGCGTGTCGACGGGACCGTGCGCGGTCCAGACGCGGCCGCGGCGGGCGCGAGTGTGTGGGCAGGTTGCGAGGAGATCGAGGTTCATTGTGTGGTTCCCGTACTACTTGCCGTCAGGGGGCTGCCGGAGGTGCGCCAGCACGCGAGCCATGTCGGCCGGCAGTGGCGCCTCGAAGCACCTCCACTGCGCAGTTGCGGGGTGGGTGAACCCAAGGCTGCGGGCGTGGAGCGCCTGCCCCGACAGGTCTGATAGCAGCGCCAGGAGGGCTGGGTCTCTGTGCTGCTTCGCCCAGGCTTCGGCGCGCTTGCGCCCCCCGTAGGTGGCGTCGCCAACCACCGGGCAGTTGAGGTGGGCGAGGTGTACGCGGACTTGGTGCGTGCGGCCGGTGTGGGGCAGCGCGCAGACGACGGCGAACGGGCCGAGAATCTCCTCGAGCCGGTAGTCCGTCACCGCCTCCCGGCCGCCGTATTCGGTAACGCCCCTCTTCTTGCGGTCCAGAGGGTGGCGGTCCAGCCGCGCTTCCACTCGGCCTTCCTCCAGAGGCGGCGCTCCGTTCACCAGCGCGACGTACTCCTTGCGCATCTCGCGATTCGCCAACTGCAGTTTCAGGCGGGCGTGCGTGGTGTCGTCCTTGGCGACGAGCATCACCCCAGAGGTGTGCCGATCCAGTCGATGCACGATGCCGGGTCGGTCCTCGCCGCCCTCCTTCGACAGCGAATGTCCGCGTGACAAGAGCGCGTTGACCAACGTTCCGGAGCGATTGCCCGCTGCCGGGTGTACCACCATGTTGCGCGGCTTGTCCACCACCAGCAGGTATTCATCTTCGTACACGACCGAAAGCGGGATCTCCTCCGGTTGCGGAGGCGTGTCCGGCGACTCCGGCAAGAGCACCTCGAACCGGTCGCCCTCGCGGACGCGGTGGCCGGCTTTCACCGGCCGGCCGCCCAGCCTCACCGCCCCTTCTTGGGCCAGCCGGCCGGCCTGAGACCGGGTCAGCGCGGGGATGTGGGCGGCGAGGCAGCGATCGACGCGGTCGTTGAGGTCGTCAGCCCGCGGCACGACGTGAACGGTCCTGTTGGCGAGGGTATTCTCTGACACGGCTGGTTGACCCCGGGCCGACGGGGGACGCCTGCGCACGCGGCGGAGCGCTTCGTCGCGGCTCTGCCTCTCAGGCGCCGCGTTGTCTGTGCTTCTTCGTGGGGTGCTTCTCGGTCTCGTCCCCCGCCGCAGTCCTCCGGCCGCGAATCACCAGAGCGACGGCAGCAAAGGCGAACATGAGGACCGAGGCAATTTGAGCTTCGGTCAGGCCGGCGATGAAGAGCTTGCCGGTGACACCCCGGCGGAGGAACTCCACGCCGAACCGAAGCACCGAGTAGCCGATCAGATACCAGCAGGTTACTTGGCCCTCGAAGCGGGCGCGGTGGAGATTCCGCACCAGCAGGGCGAACAGCACGAGGCTCAGCAGGGAGGCGTACAACTGCACAGGATGCGAAGGGGGCGTCAGGTGGCCGAGGTTGTGTTCGTCCGGGAATCGGCACGCCCAAGGAAGGTGCGTGGGGACTCCGTAGCAGCAGCCGTTGAGGAAGCAGCCAATCCGCGCGAAGGCGTACCCCAACGCGAGCCCAGGCGCCAACAGGTCGGTCATCTGCGCGAACCGCACGCCCCGCTTCCGACAGAAGAAGTGCAACGCCAGCAAGGCGGCGGCAAGGCCGCCGTGGAACGACAGCCCGCCCTTCCAGATCTGCCACATGGTCTCCGGCTGTTGCAGGTAGGACCGCAGGTCGAGCAGAACGAACACGATCCGCGACCCGATGATCGCACTGAGCAACGCCCACAGCGCGTAGTCGATGATCAGGTCGGGAGAGAGGTCCCGGCGGCGCGCCTCCCGCGCCGCCCACGCCGTGCCCGCGGCGAAGCCGATCAGCAGCAGGAAGCCGTACGCGTTGACCCGGAACCAGCCGAGTTTCATCAGGACGGGTCGCAAGGAGAGCCTTCCTTTTCCTCGGTACGCCGCGCGTACCGGATCAGGTACAGAATGAGCAGACCGGCGCCAACCGTGAGGGCGCAGTCTGCGAGGTTGAACACAGGCCACACGTGGAAGTCCAGGAAGTCTGTCACCACGCCGAAGGCCAGGCGGTCCAGCAGATTGCCCAAGGCCCCACCGAACTGGCAAGCGAGCGCCCAGAACAGCAGCGGCCGGCCCAGACAAAGACGGGGACCCGCCGCGCCCAAGAAGGCACAGACCCCGAGGCTCACGACCAGAAACGCGGCAGTGCCGCCCGGGAACACGCCGAAGGCCGCGCCCGGATTCTGCACGTGGGTGAGGTCCAGGACCCTTTGGATCACCGGCACGCTCACCCCCAGGGAGAGCCCGTGACGAACCGCAAGTTTGGCCATCTGGTCGACCAGCAGAATCGCGGCCGCAACACCCCAGAAGCGCCCGTAGTCCTGTGCGCCAGCTACTCGGTCAGATTCTGGCATTCGAGGCATAGCGCAGCACTGGGTAGCGCTTCCAGCCGCTCCTTCGCAATTCGCTCACCGCAGAGGTCGCAGAGACCGTACGAGCCGGATTCGAGCTTGCCCAAGGTGTTGTCCACCCGCTCGAGCAGGCCGCGCAGGCTGGCTTCGGCGAGCAGGTCTTTCTCGCGCTCATAGTGCTCGCCGGCAACTTCGGCCATATGGTCGTCGTGATGAGAGGCCCCGCCGCCTTGCTCGGCCTTGCCTCGTCGCGCGGTGCGTTCGTGGACGTGCTCGAGTTCGTGGAGCAGCCCGTTCCTCTCGGTATCCAGTTGTCGGCGGATGGCATCGAGTTCAACAGCGGGCACTTCCATCCCTCCTCGGGACCACCCCTGTGCTGACTCAGCGCGCTGTGCGCCGAACGGCGAGCTTGACGGACTCGCCACCGATCTTGGTCTCGGTCTCCTGAGCCCCAGCCGCCGGCAAGCCGGCGGTCAGTCCTTCGCTGAGCGTTTCCTGCCGGATGTAGTCACTGTGCGCCTCGAAGGCAGCGCCCACCTGCGCGGCGGTATCGTACCAAGTCTCAATCTTGTCGGCAACGTCGAAGCCGGACTGCTTCCGCAGCTCCTGAACGTGTCGGACCAGGTCGCGCGCCCAGCCTTCGGCTTGCAGCTCAGGCGTCACCTGCGTGTCGAGGGCGACCAGGCACTCGCCTTCCGACACCAGCGCCAACCCCTCGCGGTCCTTGCGCTCAAGTTCGACCTCGGCCGGCGCAAGCTCTATCTGCTGGTCACCGACGGTCAGCGAGATCGACTCGCCGGCCGCCAAGCGCGTGCCCAAGGCGTCGCCGTCTGCTTTCGCCAAGGCCGCGCGGATCGCCTGGACCAGCTTCCCGTACTTGGGTCCCAGTTTGCCGAAGTTGGGCTTGAGCGAGTAGGTCCGGAGGGCAGTTTCGTCCTCGACAACCTGCAGCGCTTTGACGTTCAGCTCCTCGAGCACCTGGGTCTGCAGGCGCGCCAGCGCGTCGCGCTCGGCTTGCTCCCGCACCTTCACAAAGACCTTCGCCAGCGGCTGGCGCACTTTGAGCTGCGCGTTCACGCGAGCGGCGCGGCCGAGCGAGACGACGCGCATGACGGTGGCGGTGTCCGCTACAAGTTGCCCGTCCTTGAGCGCCTCCTGTGCCTGGGGGTAGTCGCACAGGTGAACGCTCTCCGGCGCGTCGGGATCGACCGGCCGGACCAGCCCCTGATAGATGGTCTCCGCGCTGAAGGGCAGAATCGGCGCCACCAGCTTGGCCAGTGTTGAGAGCACGTCCCACAGCGTCTGGTAGGCCGCCTGCTTGTCGGCGTCGCTCTCGCTCTTCCAGAACCGGCGGCGGTTGCGGCGGACGTACCAGTTGGACAAATCTTCGAGAAATGCCTCGACGCTGCGCGTTGCGGACGCGGGCTGGAAGCTGTCCAACGACTCGGTGACTTCCTCGATGAGCTGCTGCAGGCGCGCCAGAATCCACTTGTCCAACTGCGTGCGCGGGAGGTCAGGGGCCGGCGTCGCGCTCAGTGCCGGCTGATCGAGATTGGCGTACAGCGTGAAGAACGAGAGCACGTTCCACAGCGTCGCCAGCTTGCGCTTCACTTCCTCGGCCGGGCCGTAGCCGAAGTTGAGGTTGTTGTAGAGGCTCTGCTGGGCGTAGATCCAGCGCATTACGTCGGCGCCCATGCGCTCAGCGGCGGCGTCGAACCAGATAGCATTCCCGTGGCTCTTGTGCATGGGCTTGCCGTGCTCGTCGTTCATCTTCTCATAGGTGAGCACGTTCCGGTACGGCGTTTGCCCTTCCAGCGTGACGCCCATGAAGAGCATCGAGTAGAACCACAGCCGAATCTGCTCGCGCATCTCCGTAATGAACTCGGCCGGAAACCACTTCTCCCAGTACGACCGGTCGTCGCTCAGGTAGCCCAACGTGGAGAACGGGATGATGCCGGCATCCAGCCAGCAGTCGCCCACGTCTTCCAGCCGGGTGACGGTAGCACTGCAAGTGGGGCAGACGATCTGCACCGCATCGATCCACGGCCGGTGCAGCTCCTGAAGCTGGTCCAACCCGGCGCAGGCGAGCTGTTCCAGTTCTGCGCGCGAGCCGACCACTGTCATCTCGCCGCACTGCTGGCACGGGTAGAAGGGCAGCGGCAGCCCCCAGAATCGTTTGCGGGAGATGCACCAGTCGCCCATGTTGTTGAGCCAGTCTTCCATCCGCTTGCCGGCGTGCTCCGGAACCCACCGCACCTTGGCCACTTCGCGGATCATCACCGGCCGCACTTCGTCAGAGCGGATGAACCACTCGTCGACCAGCCGGAACACCAGCTCCTCGCTGCAGCGCCAGCAGACTGGATAGCGGTGTTCGTGGTCTTCCAGCTTGTACAGGACGCCCTTCTTCTCCAAGTCCTCAAAAATGGGTTGCGCGACGCCCTGCACGTGCTGCCCGGTCAGCCAGCCGAAGCCCTCGACGAAGGTGCCGTTGTCGTCGATGGGCACCAGCACGGACAGCCCCAATTCCTTGCTGAGGTCGAAGTCCTCCGCGCCGCAACCGGGAGCGATGTGGACAACTCCAGTCCCCTCTTCTTCGCCCACCAGGCCCCACGCGACGATTCTCGTCTCGACCTCGGCCTGTGCCGGCAGGTCGTGGAACGGCCCGCGGTACGGCCGGCCGACGAGGTCTGCGCCCTTCACTTCGCCCAGCCGCTCGTACTCCCCGGACAGGCAGGAAAGCGTTCCCGCGGACAGGTACAGCACCTCGCCGTGCTGGCGGACCTTGGCGTAGGTGAACTCGGGGTGCACCGCGCATGCCGTGTTGGAGGTCAGCGTCCACGGGGTGGTGGTCCAGACCATCAGCCGCTCGCCCTCGGCATCCAGCAGGGGGAGCTTCAGGAAGACGGAGGTGTGCTCCAGCTCCCGGTAGGAGTCGATCAGTTCGTGCTGCGACAGGGACGTGCCACACCGGACGCACCACGGCATCGAGCGATGGCCGAGGTAGAGCCAGCCTTTCTCGTAGCACGTCTTGAGAAAGTGCCAGATATACTCGATGTTGGTGTCGGTCATGGTGAAGTAGGAGTTGTCCCACTCCATCCACTGACCCAACCGAATTGACTGCTCCGCCTGGATTCCGGAGTACTTCTCCACGCGCTCGCGGCACTTGCGGGAGAAGTTGTCCAGCCCGTACGCCAGGATATCCCGCTTGGAGTTCAGCCCCAGGTCTTTCTCGACCTCGACCTCGACCCACAGCCCCTGGCAATCGAAGCCGTTCTGGTAGCGCTGATCGAAGCCCAGCATCGCCTTGTAGCGCTGGGCGATGTCTTTGTACGTGCGCCCCCAGGCGTGGTGGACGCCCATCGGGTTGTTGGCCGTCATGGGGCCGTCGTAGAAGGAGAACACCTCGTTCCCGCGGTTCTTCTCGACGCGCTTCTCGAAGATCCGGTTCTCCTTCCAGAAGTCGAGAACGCGGTGCTCCATGGCTGGGTAGTCCATGGAGCCTTCGAAGGACGGAAAGGCCGGCTTCTTGTCACTCACTCGGACGGGTCTCCCTGGGTCGGCAACGACGGCTTCGACTGATCAGACGGATCAGACCGATCGGACAGAGCATTGCGAGGGGGCGCCTGACCGCTCACGCCAGCGGATCGCCCTCTCGCGGTCGGTCATAGACACCCCGCGCCACGTTCCACCGGACGCCGAACAGCTCTCGCATCATGGCCAGCGCGTGCTTCACCGGATGAACGCGGCTGTCGGGCGAGTCGATCCACGTCACCGGAACTTCCTTGATCGCGTAGCCGAAGCGGCTCGCGAGGCACAGCACCTCGGCGTCGAAGGCGAAGCCATCGAGGCGCTGGACGGCAAACACGCGTTTCGCCACTTCGCCCCAAAAGTACTTGAACCCGCACTGGGTGTCGACGACGCCGGGCACGGCCAGCGCTTGCACGAACTTGTTGAACGTGCGCCCCATCATTTCGCGGTACCACGGCTGCCGCTGGGCCAGGTTCGACTCCGGCAGGGCGCGCGAGCCGATGGCGACCCCGGCGCCTTCCTCCCGAACGGCCGCTCGCAGCCGAGCGGTCTCCTCGATGGGCGTCGACAGATCGGCGTCTGAGAACAGCATGTCGGTGCCGGTGGCCTTCAGCATGCCGTGGCGGACACTGTAGCCTTTGCCGCGATTCCGGCCGTTCTCCAGCACGCGAAGTGCCGGCCAGTTGGCGGCATAGTCACGGGCCAGCGCCACCGTCCCGTCGGCGCTGCCATCGTCAACGACCAGGATCTCGGTGGTGTACTCGATCGAGGCGAAGTACTCCCGCACCCGCTCCAGCGTCGGGCCCAAGCGCTTCTCTTCGTTGTACGCCGGGATCACCACCGACAGGTCGGGTGCAAGCGGCGCCGCGCGTTCGTCCATGTTCTCACGCTGTCTCTCGGGGCGGCGAAACCATGGATTGTAGCGGATGGGCTGGGAGGCGGGAAGGGGGGGCAGCGTCTTCTCGTCGGGCTGGTCCAGGGCTGCCCTGGGCTTGAACACCCCGGCGAACGGAGGCACGAGCCTGTGTGCGACGCCCGCAGGGGCCGCTGCCTCACGGCCGGGGTCGGGTTACTCCCGGTGCTCTTTCCGCACCCGAGGCCTTCCTTCCCTCGAACCGAGCATTCCCCTCAACTGCCCGTCGACCGGTAGTGCCGCACCCCGACCTGCCAGACCTGCAGACACACCGTCAGGAACAGCACCCCGGTCAACGGCGCCACCCACCGGAACCACTCGGGGGAACCGACGACGGGATCGTCGCGGCCGAGAAGGGCGAGAACCGGGAAGTACGAGACACAAGCGAGGGGGACGACGTACGCGAAGAACCTGCGGAACCACGGGCGGTAGAGAGACAACGGGTACTGCCCGGTCTCGGTTCCGCCGTAGGTGACGGTGTTCATCAGCTCCAGCGACTCGGTCGTCCAGAAGCAGAGGGTCGCCTGCAGGACGAACAGCCCGTAGAAGAGGCACGCGCCGCCGAGGATGGCGAACAGTGCCAGCCCGATCTTCGGGAGCGACCACTGGACGGTCAACGCGTTGGCGGCCCAGAGCAACACGATCAACGCCTGGGTGAAGCGGCCGAGGCGCATGCGTGACAGCTCCTGGGCGGCAACCTGCAGGACCGTGGAGCGCGGCCGAAGCAGCAGTCGGTCGAAGTCGCCGGCTCTGACCATCCAATCGAAGACATCAAACCCGCGCCCGCTCCCCTCGGCAATGGCGAAGGCCACGCCGATGAGGCCGTAGAACAGCGCGATCTCCTCCAGCCGCCAGCCTGCCAACGACTTGAACCGGGCGAACAGCGCCCAGATGCCGAGTACCTCGCTGCCGGTCGCCACGAAGTGCCCGAGCACCAACATGACGAACGAGGCGCGGCACTCCATCTGCGAGCGCACGGAGAGGCCGAGATAGCGGAAGTAGAGGCGGAAGTTGTTCATGGGGCAAGTGGCGAGTGCAGGCGGCAAGGCGCGCGGCGCCCGTCGAGCTTGTCTGACCTGTCCAACCGGTCTGACTCCTTCATCCCCCCTGCACCACCAGCCGGTGTGTCCAGCGGCTGAGCAACCAGCGGCCGAACAGGATGAAGGCGGCCGTCCACACAAGCTGATGCGTCAACACCAGTGGCAGCTCCGTCGCCGCGAGGTTGCCGGTGAACAGGCGGAACGGCGGGTCCATCAGCCCGCGGAACGGAAGCAGGCTCAGTGCCGGCCGCAGCAACTCGTAGGCGACCTTTCCCGACCGGATCATGGCCCCGATCTCCGCGTCGCCCCGGAGCGGGAACATAGCGAAGAACGCCTGCCCCAACCAGATGTAGGCAATGGTCTCCGCCAGCGACATCGGCAACGCGCTCGCCGCGTTGGCATAGAACGCCGCGAAGATCATCATGCGGATCAGCCCCCAGAACACCTGCGTGATTAGTACTACAACCGTACTTAGCGCGAATGTGCTCGGCGAGGGTCTCCTGACCCCGCCGCTCCCCGGACCGACAGGTCTC
>PEVN01000566.1 GCA_002779825.1 Armatimonadetes bacterium CG06_land_8_20_14_3_00_66_21
TCAAAGGCCAGTACGAGGAGCAGTGGGTGGACTTCATGGCGCGCCGGGTCGCGCAGCTCTTCCGCCAGTTCAAGGACACCATCCACCGGCTGTCACCCGGCACGAAGTTCAGCACCTACAGCGGCTACCAGACGCCGGAGAACCCGAAGCAGTACGGAATCAACTGGAAGTACCTCGGCGAGCTGCAGGCGTGCGACCGCGTCGGTTGCGGGTACGGGCGGCCGGTCGAGGCGATTCCCGCGACCCTCGCGGGCGTAGCCGGGACCCCCGCGGTCTTCGGCGCCCTCATGCATCCGTACGACACCAGAGAAACCGTCCCGCAGATCCCCATGACGAAGGCGGTCTTGCTCCGTCGCGCGCTGGATGCAACCGGCGGAGTGCTCGTCTACGACCGGCTGCCGATGGATGGCCGCTCCTGGTTTGCCCTCGCCGAGACGACCCGGCTCGTGGCCCTCTACGAAGCCCTGTTCTTGACGGGCAAGCGCAGCGCCCTTCCCGGCTGCAACGAGGCACAGGTGCAGGTGTTGAGCGACGGCACAACGACGCTCGTCTGCGCGATGAACGGCGGGAGCAATGCCCTCTCGCTAACTCTTTCCATGCCCCCGCCGGCGGGCAGCGGGCAGGAGTTCTACAGCGGGCGGGTGGTGGCGGCGGGAGCGGCGGTGCCCCTGAGCCTGCTACCCGGCGAAGCGGCGGCGTTCGTGCTCGGTCGGTAGCGCGAGGGACGAAGGTGTCATACTCACCAATGGCCCCGCCTCCCAGACCGTCCTGATGGCAACTGCATTGCCGAGGTCCGGACGGGGAGTCCGCCGCGGAACATACTCAGCACGCAAGGCATTTCCTACATGCACCTTCCTTTCCTTGGGGCCCTGCCGCTGGCAGATACCGGCCGCCAGACCGCCGCGAAGGACAAGTGGTTCTGGGTGGCTGCTGTCGGCATTGCGCTCTGTGCCGGTTTCTGGGGGCTGAATGCAGCGGGGTTTTGGGGGCGCGACGAAGGTCGGTATGCGGAGATCGCCCGGGAAATGGTGGACTCGGGTGATTGGGTCACGCCGCACTTGTTGGCTGTCAAATACTTCGAGAAGCCGCCGTTGCTCTACTGGCTGACGGCGCTCTCCTTCAAGGCCTTCGGCTTGAGCTCGTTCGCCGGCCGGCTGCCGGCTGTGTTGTCGACGCTCCTGGCGCTGATCGCGGTCGGGTACCTCGGGTTGCGGTTTGCGGGCTCGGCAGTGGGCGCCACGGTGGTTCTCGTTCTCTCCACGAGCATGCTCTTCTGGGGGCTCGGGCGCGCGCTGGTCACCGACATGGTGCTCACCGGATGGTACACCGTGGCACTGGTCAGCCTGTTTTTCGCTTTCGAGGAGGAGCGGCCGCGCGCCGGCCGCTGGATGGTCTTGTTTGGCGTGAGCACTGCGTTGGCGGTGCTGGCCAAAGGCGTCATCGGGATCGTGTTGCCGGTAGGCACCGGCGTGCTGTGCGCGCTCTCATACCGGCGGCTGCCGGCGGCCTCCTGGCGCGCGACGGCTGTGGCGCTGGTCGCCTTTCTGGCCGTCGCTCTCCCCTGGTTCGTGATGGTCAGCGCGCGCAACTCCGAGTTCCTCCACTACTTCGTGGTGGATCAACACTTCCAGCGGTTCACGGGCGGCACCAATGAACACCAGAAGGCCTGGTGGTTCTTCCCCGCGGTCCTCACCGGGGGGTTGCTGCCGTGGACGGGTGCGCTGTTTGTGCGTGGACGAAAGAAGGAGAATCATCCGCCGGGCGACGAAGGCTCCGAGCGAGTGGGCCGGCTGCGCCGGTACTTGTGGTTGTGGGCGGGCGTTGTCGTGCTGTTCTTCTCCGCCTCCGGGTGTAAACTCGCGCCGTACGTACTTCCGGCGTTCCCGGCACTGGCGCTGTTGATCGCGCTGAATCTCGCTGGCGAATCGTCCGAGTCGGGCGCCGCCGGGCGCCGCCGGGCGGGCTGGGTCGCCGCAGTCTTCTGGACGCTGTTTGCTGTTGCCGTCATGGCCTACACGCGCAAGCAAGCCGACCTGCCTCCGGCGCGCGTGATGCCGCTGGCATGGAGCATGGTGGCAGTCAGCCTTGCAGCGGCGGTCGCCTTTGCGGGGTGGAGCCTGCGCCGGGCGCCGCTGCCGTGGATCCTGCTGCCCGGCGCCACGGCCGCCGTGGTCTGGCTGGCTCTAAACGGAGTCGCCGCGAGCCTGGAAGACGAACTGGGCAACCGGACGGTTGGGCTGGAGACGGCCAAGCAGATGCAGCCCGGTGATCTCACTGCGCTGTATCGGTGCCATGAGCCGGGATTCGTCTACTATACGCGCCAGCGCCCGATCCTGTTCGAGGTGAAGAACGAACTGGAGTTCGGCATGGAGCAGCAGTCGATGGGCGATTGGTACCGGGAGGGCGACGCGGCGTTTGTGGCGCTCATGCGCGGGCCGGCGCGGGTCTTCTGTTTCACCGACGCCGAGCAGTACGAGGGGGCAAAGAAGCGCTACTCCCCGCTCTACCCGGTGGCGTTCTCCTTGAAGCGCGTGGTGTTCTCCAATCGACCCGCGCCCACCGCCGCGGAGGGTGCGCGCCCATGACCCATTGCCCGAACGCTGGAGGAAACGCCAGTGGCGATTGACCCGACAACGAACCAGAATGCGACGCGCCGAGAGACCATGCTGGCATTCTCGCGCCCGTCTATCGGCGAAGAGGAAATCGCGGAAGTCGTCGACTCGCTCCGCTCCGGCTGGATCACCACCGGCCCGAAGGTCGCGCGGTTCGAGGCGGAGTTCGCCGAGTATGTCGGGGCGACGCACGCCATCGCGGTGAACTCCGGCACTGCTGGGCTGCATATCAGCTTGCTGGCACTCGGCCTGCAGCCGCGCGACGAGGTCCTCCTGCCGCCGCTCACTTGGCCTGCGACGGCCAACGCCATCGTGCTGGCCGGGGGCACGCCGGTCTTCGCGGATATCGACCCGGCAACGTGGAACTTGTCGCCGACGGAGGTGGCGGCGAAGATCACTTCGCGCACCCGGGCGCTCATGCCCGTTCACTTCGCCGGCCGGCCGTGCGCCCTGGGTGACTTGCAGGCGCTTGCGCAGAGCCACGGCCTGAAGATCGTCGAAGACGCCGCCCACGCCGCCGGGACCGCCTATGGCGGGAAGAAGGTCGGTGCGTTGAGTTGGAGCAGCGTCTTCAGCTTTCACCCCATCAAGAACATGACCACCGCCGAAGGCGGCATGGTCACCACCGACGACGAGGCGCTGGCAACGGAGCTCCGGCTGCTCCGCTTCCACGGCGTCACCAAAGACGCCTACAAGCGCGCCCAGGGGAAAGGGTCGGCGCAGTACGACACCGTGCGGGTGGGACTGAAGTACAATCTCACGGACATGTCGGCTGCGCTGGGCCTGCACCAGTTGCGTCGTTTGGATGAGTTCTGTAGGCGGCGCGCCGAGCTGGCGGGGCGGTACCAAGAGGCGCTGGCCGACCTCCCCGGACTGACCGTTCCGGCGCCGGCGCGACCGGAGGACTGCCACGCCTGGCACCTCTACAACGTGCTGATCGATTCCGCGCAGGCCGGTCTCTCGCGGGACGACTTCATGCTCGCGCTGCAGGCGGAGAACATCGGCACCGGGCTGCACTTCACCGCAGTGCACCTGCACACGTACTATCGGGAGCGCTACGGCTGCGCTCCCGGCGACTGCCCGGTGGCAGAGCAGGTATGCGACCGAATCGTGTCGCTGCCGCTGTATCCGGGCATGACCGACCAAGACCAGGCAGATGTGATCGCGGCGGTCCGGCGAGTCGTCTCCCGGTAGCCCTCAAGGGAACTTCCCAGATGCTCTTGCTCGAACAACCCCGCCCCGCGGACCGCGTCGACGTTTCCGTCGTCGTCCCGGTCTACAACGAGCAGGAGAACCTGCCGGAGCTGCTGGAGCGGCTGACCAAAGTGCTCAGCGGCCTCGATAGGACCTACGAGATGGTCTTCGTAGACGATGGCAGTTCCGATGGGTCGGTGGCGTGGTTGCGGGAGCGGGCGCGGCAGGACAAGCATTTGGGCGTTGTCGAGTTCCAGGCGAACTTCGGTCAGCACGCTGCCGTGTTCGCCGGACTGGAGGCCGCTGCGGGCGACGCGGTGGTCACTCTGGACGCCGACTTGCAGAACCCGCCGGAGGAGATCCCCAAGCTGCTGGCGGCCCTCGACGAGGGACACGACGTCGCGGCGGGTTGGCGGTCCAATCGGCAGGATCCGCTCCTGCGCCGGGTGGCGTCGTACCTGGTCAACCGGCTCATGTCCCGCGCCACCGGGGTGAACCTGCACGACTACGGTTGCATGCTGCGCGCCTACCGGCGCGAGGTCGTGGACTGCTTGTGCGCGTGCGCCGAGCGGAGCAGTTTCATCCCAGCGCTGGCGAACGTCTTCGCGCGGTCGGTGGTGGAGGTGCCGGTCGAGCACGCGGCACGGGCCCGCGGGGACTCGAAGTACAGCCTGAGGAAGCTCGTCTCGCTGAACTACGATCTGCTCACCGGTTTCTCCGTCCTGCCCATTCACTGGGTGAGCAGCATGGGCCTGCTGATGGCGTTGGCTGGGTTTGCTTCCGGCGCGTTTCTCTTGCTGCGCCGGCTGTTGATGGGGCCGGAAGCGGAAGGCGTGTTCACGCTCATGGCTGTGCTGTTCGTCTTCACCGGCCTGCAACTGCTGGCGGTCGGGATGGTCGGTCAGTACATCGCCCGCACCTACTCCGAAGCGCGCGCCCGCCCGCGGTACGTCGTCCGCAAGCTGCACGGGCGGCTGTCGTCGGCGAGCTGCTTCCCGGCGCCGGCCAACGCGCCGAGCGCGGAGGGTGACGCATGCCCCGAGTGATTGTGCTGGGGTACCACGAGCACTGCGTGGTGGGTCTGGAAGAGCTGCTGGGGGCCGGCGCCGAAGTAGCGGCGCTGGTGACCCACGAAGACAGCCTCAACGAGAATCTCTGGTTCCCCACCCCGGCGCCCGTGGCGCACGAGCGAGGCATTCCCGTCTACACGCCGGAGGACGTGAACGAGCCGCAGTTCGTGAAGCTGCTGGAGGGGCTGGCGCCCGACGCGATCTTCTCCTTCTACTTCCGGCAGCTCGTGAAACAGCCGATTCTCGACCTGCCGCCGTTGGGCGCCTACAACCTGCACGGTTCGCTGCTCCCCAAGTACCGCGGGCGTTGCCCGCTGAACTGGGTGCTGGTCCACGGCGAGTCGGAGACCGGTGTCACGCTCCACCACATGGTGCTCCGCGCCGACGCGGGCGACGTCGTTGCGCAGGCGGCTGTGCCCATCGACTTCGCCGACACCGCGCTCTCCCTGCACCACAAACTCATCGCGGCTGCGCGCGAGCTGCTGCGTCGCTGGCTCCCCGAAGTTCTGGCCGGAACAGCGCCTCGAACGGTGCAGGACCACGCCCAGGCTACCTACTTCGGCGGCCGCAAGCCGGAGGATGGGCGAATCGCCTGGCAGGCCCCGGCCGATTCAATATACAATCTCATCCGCGCCGTCACCCACCCTTACCCGGGCGCCTTCACGACGTACCGGGGCAGGCGGCTTTTCGTCTGGCAGGCCCAGCCGCTGGCCGCTGAGCCGAGCCGCGGCCGGCCCGGGGAGGTCGTAGCGGCCGACAGCGAAGGCCTCCTGGCAGCCACGGGCGCCGGTCTGCTGCGGCTGAACGCCCTCGAGTTCGAAGGCGCCCCAGAGATGTCCGGCGCGCAAGCCTGCGAACAAGGAGTCCTCGAGACAGGAGCCCGTTTCGGCCAGGACGGCTGAGGCAAGGACGCGCGTTCGTCCG
>PEVN01000336.1 GCA_002779825.1 Armatimonadetes bacterium CG06_land_8_20_14_3_00_66_21
ATAGCTGGTTCGGTCATCGCGTTGGTGGCTGGCATACGTCCCGTAGGTCCTATGCGACCTATCGCGCTATCGCGGCTCCGGCACCGCCTCGGCCAATCGCCGCACAAGCTCCTCAACGGTCAGTTTGTCGATGTCCGCCCGGAACGACAGCGAGATTCGGTGCCGCATCACTGGGACGATGACGCGGCGAATGTCTGCCAGCGTGACCTCAACGCGGGCATTCTGGGCCGCCATCGACTTGGCGACGAGGGCGATGTTCTGGCTCGCGCGCAAGCCGGCGCCCCACACTGCGTACTCCTTCACAAAGTCGGGCGCCGACTCGACCGTCGGCCGGCTGGCGCCGACCAGGTCGACAATGTACTTGCCGAGGCTTCGGGCAACCGAACTGCTTGCACGGTCCGGGCGATCTCGAGTAAGTCGGCGCCGCTGATCACCTTGTCGAGGCTGACTTCCCCGGCACCGGTGGACGCCCGAACCACCTCGACTTCCTGGGCCTCATTCAGGTAGTCCATCCGGATCGACAGCATGAACCGGTCCTGCTGTGCTTCCGGCAGCGGATACGTGCCTTCCTGTTCGATGGACACCTGCGTCGCCAGTACGAAGAACGGCTCCGGCAACGGCGTCGTCTTCCCGCCCAACGTCACCTGCCGTTCCTGCATGACCTCCAGCAGCGCCGCCTGCGTCTTCGGGGGCGTCCGGTTGATCTCATCGGCCATCAGCACATTGGGGAACACAGGCCCCGCACGAACCGCACCACCCGGTGCCCCGTCGCAGTGTCCTCTTCGAGAATCTCCGTGCCCGAGATGTCGGCGGGCATCAGGTCCGGCGTGAACTGGATGCGCCGGAAATCGAGGTCCATCACCTGCGCAATGGAGGTTGCCAGGATCGTCTTCGCCGACGCCAACGGTCCCTGAATCAGGCAGTGCCCACCGGCGCACATCGCCGTAAACAACTGCTCCATCGGCTGCTCCTGGCCGACGATTACCTTCTTCAGTTCGTTGAGGACGATCTCGCGGGCTTCCCTTACGCGGGCAACCCTTGAGGTCAGTGCAAGTTCCATACGAGTTCGGTTCGTAGTGACAGCGGCGTGGGTTCGCAGAGCCGAGCGCGGCAACAGATTCACTACCGTCTGCCCCGGTTCCTGTTGCCGCGCGGAAATCGCCCTGGCGCCGGTAGCGGCCTGGCAACTGTCGCCTCGGCGTCTACACTCCCGCTGGCGAGCTCACTAAGACGAACCGCCCGGAGCGATCACTCGTCCGGGCGGTAGCGTCTAACTGGAATGATCCGGCCGATCAGGAGCGGGAGCGGAGGAACGACGGGATAATGTCGATCTCGTCCTCCTCCGGGAGCTGGGAGAGTTCTTGGGTCTGCTGTCGGAGGTCGACGCTCGGTCGCTCCTCGCGGGGGGCGGCAGTTGCTGTCGGCGCACTGGCCGGGCGGGCCGGGGCGATGCCGGACTTGAACCCTGTTGCCACCACGGTAATGCGGATCTCGTCCTCCAACGCCGGGTCGATGACCAGCCCCCAGAAGATGTTGGCTTCGTCGGCGCCAGCGTTCTCGCGGATGATGCGCACGGCTTCCTCCGCCTCGGAGAGCGCCAAGTCGTAGCCGCCGGTGAGGTTGATAAGCACGTTCTGGGCGCCGTGGATCGACTGATCGAGCAGCGGGCTGGCGACGGCAGCCTGGGCCGCGTCGGCCGCGCGATGGTCGCCGGTTCCCGTGCCGATGCCCATGATGGCGGAGCCGGCTTCGCGCATGACGGACTTCACGTCGGCGAAGTCGAGATTGATGTGCCCGGGCACGGTGATGAGGTCCGAGATGCCCTGTACGCCTTGCCGCAACACGTCGTCTGACGCCCGAAAGGCCTCGAGGATGGGCGTCTTCTTCTCCATGACCTCCAGCAGCCGGTCGTTGGGGATGCAGATGAGGGTGTCGACCGACTCCTGCAGCTTCTGCGCGCCCTCCTCAGCAATGCGGCAGCGCCGCGGTCCTTCAAAGGCGAACGGCTTGGTGACAACGGCGATCGTCAGCGCGCCGGCCTGCTTCGCGATGTCGGCCACAATCGGCGTGGCGCCAGTGCCCGTGCCCCCGCCCAAGCCGCAGGTAATGAAGGTCATGTCCGGCTTGTTCAGGGCGGCAGCGATTTCCTCGCGGCTTTCCTCGGCAGCTTTCGCGCCCACTTCCGGGTTCCCGCCGGCACCCAGCCCGCCGGTCGTGCCTGAGCCGACCTGGAACTTGTGCTCGGCTGCGGACTGATCCAGCACCTGCTTGTCCGTGTTGATCGCCACGAAGTCCACACCCCGGAGTCCTGCGTCGATCATCCGGTTGACGGCATTGCCACCTGCGCCGCCGACACCGATCACCTTAATCTTGGCATAGCCTTCTGGTCTCATTTGGGGGTTCACCTGCGTAGGCCCCTTTCCTGCGAGTCTTCGCTCGTCCGTCGGTCCGAACAGCAGAGGGGGATCATTGGGCCGAAGCTGCCTGGATCGCCCCTCATGGAGGACATGAGCGGGCGGAAAACTCCCTACACTTCAACTGCGCGATTATATGTGAAAACGGAGCGGCGTGTCAAGCGAGCGAGCAGGTGAGCCTGGGCGAGAGGAATCCGCTGGCTCGCCGCTACGTGCTTGCTGCAGGTGGGCCCGGGCGGGGCTGTCGTGGCGGTTTGCTTGAGATCTGGGAGGCGGACCCGTCCCCAGAGCCGGGCACCTCGGGGGGGGCCGGCGCGCCTGTTCGCGGCAATCGCACAACGACCCCACCTCACGGCAGTTCGCTGGCCAGTGTGACCACCTTGTAGTTCACCCCAAGCGCGCCAGCGAAATGCCGCTCCCCGCACTTCACCTTGCGCGCCTCGTTCGCTCGCGCGTTGCGGTCGAAGTCTTTGTCCTTCGTCTCTCGGACGAGGTAAAGCAGCGGCTCACCGGTGGGCTGTCCATGGCTGTCGCGTGGCTCCATCACCAGAGCCCAATCGGGGTTGTACTCACCGACGGGAGTCTGGACTGTGAACCAGCCGGGCAGCTTCAGGTACAGCTTCACATCGTCGCGCTTCTCCAGACCCTCCACAAACTGCTTCTCAACACCGGAGTCCAGAACGACGTGATCGTAGACCGAGTGATCGGCGGGCGTGAGGCACTCCTCCCAACTGCTAATCTCAGCCTCCAACCGCGCCATCTCCCACCATTCGTCGATCTTCTCGTAGTGGATGCCGTCCACCAACTGATCCGCCAGCTTCTCCTTGAGGAGGCGCACGGCAACCGTGGCGAACTCGTGCGGGTTGTCCAATGCGGCATGTTGGTTCGCGGTCCCCTTGTAGACCTCAAGCAGGGAGTGCCGCGTGAGTCGAACCGGCGGGGATGTGTGCTCCAGCAGGTGCGCCATCACCGCGACGAGATTGGGCAGCGGGTAGCGGCCCGAAAGGTCGAGCACCGTCTTCGCGGCGCTCATCTGCAGCGCTTCGAAGGCATTGTCCGTGCCGACGTGGACCTGGGCTTTGGTGACCGCCACGCGGGGAGGACGGATCTCGGCCTTGTCGAGTTCGGCTACCACCTCGCCGATCAGCTTCTCCGTGTCGATCTTCACGGCGTAGCGCGTCTTGTGCTTGATGCGCTCCCACAGTTCCTTGAACTCCGGCTTGAGCGTGTAGTGCTTCCGCAGTCGCGCCACGCCGCGCTTGCGAGCGTTGGCGGGCACCGGCGGCACGCCCTCCTTACCGTACTCCTCCTCGATCTGTGCTTGCAGACCTGTCACGTACTTCCCGTAGCTTTCATTGGCGACAACCGTGAGCACGTTGACTTTCTCGTCATGCACGCGCTCTCCGGACTGGTCCACAGCCAGCCGCACGCCTCGGCCAACCTGCTGCCGTCGCTCGCGTTCCGTCCCGACTTCCCGCAGCGTGCAGATCTGGAATACATTGGGGCTGTCCCAGCCTTCCCGCAGCGCCGAGTGCGAGAAGATGAAGGCCACGCCCGGGCTGCCGTCCTCCGCAAAGGAGAGCAAGCGCTCCTTGTCGCGCATGATGAGGTTGTAGGCTTCCTTGTCCTTCTCCGCCTCGCCGCTCTTGCTGTCCTCCAGAATCACCTCGCCGCTCCGCGTGCGGCGTTGGGCAAAGTAGGCGGCCTGCACGCTCTCCGGCTCCGCCTCGCACCAAGCGGGATAGCGCTGCCGAAGTTCCTCGAACGCCTTGGCGAACAAGCGGCGGATCACCCCGTCCTCTCGCGCGTAGTTGTCCACTCGGTCGATGAAGAACAGCGACAACACCTTGATGCCCAGCGGTTTCAGCCGCGCCTGCTTGCGGAAGTGCTCCTCCAGAGTGAAGCGAATCTGCGCCTCGAAAACCGCCTCCTTGTCCGCTCCCTGCGCCTCGCCGGTCTGCAATTCCACCCCGTTCGCGAAGCGCACGTACCCGCCGCCGACGCTGATCTCCTCCACCTCGAAGCCCGCATACTCAGGGCGGTTGGTTTTCTGCGCCAAGTCGTCGCCCGGCCGGACCGGCACGACCTGCTGCTTGATCGCGCCGTCTGCCCTCAGCTTGTGGACCGCCAGGCGTGCCGACACCGTGTGCTTCTCGCTCCGCACCTCGTCGAGGCGCAGGAACACGCGGTTTGCGTCGTCCTGCTGCTCCACACCGGCGACTTCGATGCGCTTGACCAACCCCTGGCGGTACGCCTCGAACGGGGTGAGGCGGTAGACGAGGTTGTACGGGTTCCTGTGGGTGGCGCTGTACCGGAGCGCAAACAGCGGATCGAGGGCGGCAAGCGCGCTCACCCGCAGTTCGCTCTCCATATTCTGCGGCTCGTCGAGGATCAGAATGGGCCGTGTCGCCTGCACCAGATGGATGGGCGTCTCGCCCTGCAGCCGGTCGGTCGTCTGGCGGATGACGTTCGACGCCTTGTTGAAGGAGTCGATGGTCATCACCATCAGCTCCACATTGTCCGACTGCGCAAAGCTCCGGAGTTGCGACAGGTTGGCCGAGTCGTACACGTAGTACCGATACGGGACGTTGCCGTGGTGCTCGCGCAGGTGCTTCTCCGTGACCTGCAGCGTCTTGAGGACCCCCTCCCGGATGGCAATGGACGGCGCCACAACGATGAACTTCCGCAGACCGTGCCGCTCGTACAACTCCAACGCCGTGCGCAGGTACACGTAGGTCTTGCCCGTTCCCGTCTCCATCTCGATCGAGAAGTTTGGGAAGCGGGCCTCCTTCTCGCCCTCAGCCGTCTCAATGGTCGCCGCGATGCACTCCAGCTTTGCGTCTGCCGCCAGACCGTTGGCGGACTGCACCGCCTGCAGGTTCGCGAGGAGCGCGTCTTCGTCGTCGGTCCCGAG
Organism: Armatimonadetes bacterium CG06_land_8_20_14_3_00_66_21; assembly: GCA_002779825.1. Classification (GTDB taxonomy): domain Bacteria; phylum Armatimonadota; class Abditibacteriia; order CG2-30-66-41; family CG2-30-66-41; genus CG2-30-66-41. The sequence goes on from PEVN01000336.1 coordinate 5,329, forward strand.
GCGATTGGGCACCGCGGCAAACAGCGTTCCCGTCAACGTCCGCGCTTCCGGTGCGGCGCCGTGACCCAGTCCCTCGAACAGGTTCACGACCGACTCAATGGCCGCAAGCTGGAAGTCCTGGTTAGCGTCGAAGCGAAACTGCATCGGGCTGCTACTTCCAGAGCCGGACCGTGAACCGCTCGTCTTCTTCGATCAGGTCCGGCTCCGTGCCGTTGTGCGCAAGCATCCCTTTCACGATCTTGCGCGGTACACCCATGCCCATGTGCTCCAGATAGCCGTAGTCGCGCATGATGTCCTTGACAAGCAGGTTGCGCGCGGAGCGACAGCCGACCCTCATCCTCGCCGGGGTGATTCCATTGGCGAGACGCCCCGGAGAGATCACCTCAAGTCGGTCCTGATAGAGGGAAAGCTCAATATCAGTGCCAGAAAGGAGGTAATCTCGGTGAACTAACGCGTTCACCACAGCTTCCCGGACTGCTTCCTCCGGGTAAGCCCACCGTTCGCGTCGCGCTCCTCCCTTAAGATGAGCCGTGACCTCAGTGTTCCGCCGCACGAACTCGAGAGCTTGCTCGACCAGTCCGTTGTCCACGAGGTGGGACTCCGGAACACCGTTACCCCGAAGCGGCTCGGCACTGTAGAGCGGAGTCATCGGTCCGCGCAATGTCGCTCGCTCCTTGGCCGCGTAGTCCTTCTCTTTGCCAGGGTAAGCGACGGCGTCGACGCCAGCCTGAGGGAGCAGACGGTTGGGGTTCGTGCCGAAGAGCAGGATCCCCGCGACGGTTGCAGGGACATTACCGCCCTCGTCACTCAGAATCTCCGTGTTGACCAGAATGCTCTGCCATTGGAGGTCGGCCTCCCTTTGCCAGCGGGCTCGCGCGTTCTCCAAACACTGCGCCAGATAGCGGTCTCGTTCGCTCTCAGACCACTTCTCCCAGTCCGCGTCAGCCTTCGCCCGGGCTTCCACGTCCATCTTCCACTCGGCGCCAGGTTCCTGCGGAGGCGCCTCCTGTTGCCGGACTCGCTCGAAGTAGTCGCGAAGGCGGCGGAGGTCCAGACTCCCCAGCGACGAACCGGACACCGGGCGTATCTCAAGCCGAAATGCCCCTCGTTGCTGGGACAACCGCTCCAGTTCCTCCCAACTGGCCTCGCGGCTCTGCGTTCCCACACGGATGTAGTACGTCCTATGTTGGTCGTGCCAGACGTGGTGTACTCCCCATCCCCGGTTCACTGCCACCGCAGCCACGTCCTTCCCGGGCACCACGTCACGCACCAGTTCGAAGTAGGGAATCAACTCCGGGCGGACTTTGTCGCGACACGCCGTCATCACCCACTCTTCGAGACTCAGGCGCGTCACCCCGGACACCGAACCGTCGTCCTCAACGCCCAGGAACACACGTCCTCCCTCGAAGTTCGTCAGGGCCACCAGCTCTTTGGCCAGGTCCCGGTTGGTGATGGTATCTCGCTTGAACTCCACGCCGGAGTTCTCTCCGTTCCTCAGGATCTCCAGTAGTTCGGTCTTCGTCATTTCCGTCTCCGTTAGAAGCCGTACTTCAGTCGCCGCATCTCGAAAGCATCCTTGCCACCTTCCAGGACTTCCTCGACAAGTTCCCGCACCGGATCGGCGTCAATGGAGCCCATGTGTTCGACAGGCATCCTCGCCTTGCCTTCCCCGGCCTCGCCGACAGCAGTGAGCCCAACGATCAGTTCAGCGTCGCCAAGCACCGGGATGTTCGCGTTGTGGGTGGCAAAGACAAACTGGCGGCGCCGCTTCTCTTCCCGCATCCGGGGAACTACGCCTTCGGTGATGAAGCGGTTGTCGAGGTCGTCCTCGGGTTGGTCCACAACCAGCGGCGCGTCGGACTCAAGGAGCAGAAGCAGCAGGACGGCCGTGGCCTTCTGCCCCGTAGAGAGGTCGTCGAGCGCCTGCCAATCCGGTGTCTCCTCCTGGGCAGCAACGTTGAGCTCGATGGTGGTGGTTGGGGGAAGGTCCAGCTCCTCCGTTCGCATCAGCACTTCGGGGGGGGCTTGAGCGATTCGCTCCGCTTGGGCCGGCGGAAGTGCGAAGCCTCGCGCCAGAGCATCCTTCCCGTTCCGACAGGCGCCGGCAAGCTCAGCAAGCGACAGGTCCTCGCGCTCCCGAAGCGCCTCCGTTGCCTCTGACAAGCGGCCGCCCACCTCATCACGCAGCAACTGGAGAAGCGGCTCTCGGTTCCCCGCACGGGTGACCTGCACCCGAACGCGTCCTGACAGCTTTCGAGTGACCTTCTTGGCCGCTCGCTCAAGTCGACGGAACTCCTCGGCCTTCACGTCCTCCCACTCCACAAGAAGATTCCGACGATTGTCTTCTTGCTCCTTGAGGTCTCGGCCGAGAATCGACTTCCGTTCTCGGAGGGGACGAAGCTCCTCAATCTGGCGGCGAAGTCGTAGGAACTCCTCTCCGTCCACCTTGGCCTTCTGGAGTTCCCGGAGAATCTGCTCGTAGGTGGCTTGCTCGGCGGCCTTTCGCGCCGCCCACTGGCGGCGGACGGCCGCGAGGTCTTGGTCTGCTTTCGCGAGCGCCTGGGCCATCTGATCGGCGATGATGTCGAGTTTTCGCTCCAGCGCCTCAAGCACGGTCGCCGCTTTCGCAAGGATGTCCCTGCCGGGCAAGTCCTCCAGCGCTTTGGGGGCCAGGAAGGCGCGGTCAATCGGGAGGTCACGCTGCAGTTGCTCCAGCAGCTCCCTGAACGGGGTCATCCGTTCCGATGTCGTCTTGAGCACCCGTTCTTCGCGGACCAGCAGGCTCTGCTCCTTCAGTTTCTCTTCAAGCCCGGCATCCTGATACCGTTTCAACATCTCCTCCAATGCCGGCAGCGAGGCGAGGCGCTCCTCAATCTGCGCCAACTCTTTGTTCACCTCAACGAGGCGCCCTCGGGATCGTTCCAGTTGGCGCACGAGGTCGCTTTTCCGCCTTGCCAGGATGACATCGCGTTCCATGAACCGCTCCAGCAGACGCGTCAGCTTGTCCCGATTATTGGCGAGTTCGGAGATCTCGTGTTGCCCGTAGATCTCCACCTGAGAGATGACGTCCGTTGGCGTCAGGGTGAGGACCGCGCCACTTTCGTCGCGGACCACCGGCGGGTTGGGGATCGTCCGCTCGATCAGGTACTCCCGCTTGGCGGGGCGGTAGGAACGGACGAGGAGAGAGACCTTCGTGCCACTCCGACACACCTGACGGATGATCCCCTCGTGCGCCTTCTTTGCGTCCTCCCCCAAGGGCTCAAGCGCCAAGACGTAACGCAGGCTCTCGATGACCGTAGACTTGCCGGTCCCGCGACCGCCGATGAGTGCGTTTAGATTCTCGTTGAGGTGAACCCTTGCCCCGTCCAGAAAGCCGCCCTGCCAGGCCATCGCCACGAACTCCGCGTGTTGCTCCGGCAGCGGGTCGCTCGCAAGTCGGATGCGGGACACCGGGTCAAGGAAGGCCTGACGGAGCCCTTCCACCGAAACCTCGGACATCTTGATGAAGCAGGAAGCGCTTCCGGTCGCCAGGTCCTCCGGGCAGTTCACGTCCGATGCATTCACGATGGCAAGGGGCGTGGTGCGGCGGTATTCCTCGCACTTGTTTTCCAATATTGCCCGGTGGTTATCCGGCGCATCGCTGACAGGACCCGGTAGGGCACCTGCCAGAAGGTGCGCCGAGAGCCAGGCATTGATCCGAGGTTGTCCTGAGAGTGTCGCAAGGAGTCCCCCGTCTGCGGATAGGTGGACTGCAACAGGAATAGCACCCCAGTTGTGTGCTTCCTCAAGGAACTCAACGGCATCGTACTTTCCTGTCGGCGACCCGATTGGCTCGTCGTGAATCCCGCAATCACCCAACACGCGTTCTATGGAGGCGAAGTCCCGATCAGGGTCGAAGAGGCAGACGAAATGAACCCCATCCTTTGTGACCGCTTCAAATCCCGGGAATACGTGAATGCGAGCCGCGCGCGCCGCCTCGGTGAGAGAGCGTGCCGTCTCGATGCGGTAGTGGTCTGTGACGGCGATGGCCTCAATGCTGTTCCTAAGACAGCTCTGGACGATGGCCTCGTTGTATGAATCCTCGTCCGCGAACGACGTTGCTTTGTCGTGCCGCTGCAGGTACGCGAATGGATTCACCTGGAGCGCACACCGGCGGAAGCGCGCGCCGTTCGAAAGCTTGAGAGCCTCAGTGATCGCAGTCGCATGATTCATGCCGATCCTCCCGTCATATCGTCTTCAACCGACACTGCAGCGCCAGATTCGCCGCCGCCTCGTCGTCCAAGGCTACATCGCGGCAGATGAACAGGTCTTCCCGCGTGAGGTTCAACGGCTTGAGCTTCGCCAGGTTCAGCTTGTCGTCGAGGCAGAGGTGGAGGGTCTGCTCTTTGTGCGGGTCGGTCACGCGGTGCACGGTGTTGCCTTTCACCGCCTTCTCCGTCTCGATCCGGCAGTTGAGCCCGAAGCCCTCCTTCAGCGCCACCTCGTAGAGCACGTTCTCCGCCGTCCAGCCGTCCACCAACGGATCGGCGAACAGCTCCATCTGGTCGGCGTACGATTCCGATCCAGCTCCGCCACGCCTGCCCATGGCCGGTAGCTCGACTCGGCTAACTTGAACACCTTGAACCCGAGATCCTCCGGCGTCTCGCGGCCGGTGAGCAGCTTGCCCTCGTCCGCCTGCTGCATCTTGGCGATGACGCGCCGGATACGCTCCTTGCCGATGTCGGCGATGGTCGGGAACTGCGTGTTGCCTGTCGGCTCCGGCAACTGGACCATGATGAACCGGCGGTTGCCGCCGTCCTCGCGGTTCAGTTCGAGGACGGCCTGGGCGGTGGTGCAGGAACCGGCGAAGAAGTCCAGTACGACATCGGCTGTGTCGGACTCAGTGGCGATCTGCAGGACTCTCTTGAGAAACGCGGTTGGCTTGGGGTTCTCGAACACCTTGTCGCCGAAGAGGTCTCGGAGTTCGATAGTAGCTTTCTTGCTGCCGTCCAGATCGGTCCAAAGCGGAGAAGGACGTTTCGTCCTGCCTTCGAGGTATTGCTTCACATACGGCCACCACACGTTTTCCCCCTCGCGGTCGCTCTTCTTCCAGAGTATGAACCCCTCGGTGCAGAGCCTCCTGTAGCTGCTGGGTCCGAACCGCCAGCAGCTTTCGTAGCCTCCCGGCCCGATCGGGTACACCTGCGACCCGTCCGGTGCCTCAAGGGCGTAGTACAGGAGGGGCCGTTCCTCCCGCCGGTCGTGACTCCCGGTCTTGCGCAACTGCCAGTAGCAGTACCGGCCCCTCTCGTCCTCACCTCCGAATCGAGCGATGTCCTTCTCGGTGAGAGGAACGCCACCCACCTCGTAGCTCTCCGAGGCTGAATAGCAGAGGCAATAGTCGAAGGAACTGCCAAAACCACTGCTGTCCTGGCCGGTTGTCTGCCCGGTTGCTCGCACTATTGCACCGACAAAGCGTTCCTCCCCAAACACCTCGTTCATCAGCATCCGCAGGTTGTGGACCTCGTTGTCGTCGATGCTGACGAAGAGGACGCCGTCTTCCCGCAGCAACTGCCGAGCGAGGAACAGGCGCGGGTACATCATCGAGAGCCACGCCGAGTGATAGCGGCCGCTGGTCTCGGGGTTGCTGGTGAGCAGGTTGCCTGCGGCGTCCTTCTGGCCGCTGATCTGCAGATAGGTGTCCAGCGGGTCGGCGTAGTTGTCGGGGTAGACGAAGTCGTTGCCGGTGTTGTAGGGCGGGTCG
>PEVN01000169.1 GCA_002779825.1 Armatimonadetes bacterium CG06_land_8_20_14_3_00_66_21
CTGGGCGGCGGCAGGCGGCGCCGCCGAGCGCCCTGGGGAGGCGAGGCAGAGGAGCAGAACGACCGAAGATGCGAAGTGCACAGGATGCATGACCGACTTTCACCTTTCGTCAGACCGCCCCGGAGACGCCCGCAAGGGGCGGTGCTACCGGTTGCCGGGCCGCTCCCTGACGCCAAGCCCAGCCGGATTTGACGCCGTTCGGTGACCGCGCGCTCCGCGCCTGTGCGTTACGCCGCAATCGCTGGTCGCCGGCTCGTGCCGGCCTCCAGCGTCAGTTGGCCCTCGCGGACTGCCATACACGCGCGCAGCACGTGCAGCTCGTACAGCAGGTCATCCCACGGGAACTCTCGCCGCATCTGCTGGCAGAGGTCGGAGACCGCGCTCTGGGACAGGTTCGCTTCGCGCGCGACCTTCTCGTAATCGAAGTAGCGCATGGTCGTTCCCTCCTACAGCTCGGGCGGCGCAACGATCTCGAGGCTCGGAAGCGCCAGCGTGACGTTGACGTTGTTCACCTGGGATCTCCGCTCCGTCGCCGGTTGACCAAGTGCTGGAAGTTCCAGGACAGTAACACCTCGTGCCGCGTTCGGTGTGAGCGCGTCGGTCGGGCACTCGGTCGTCATGGTAGGCGCTGAAGACGGAGGTGTCAAGGAACACTCGTAACTTCGCCAAGACAGGCTCTGGCACGCGTCACGTCCTTGTTCGACGGCAGTGGTTATCCGCCCCGCCATTGTACCCGTTCGCTAACGGCCCGTCACTGACGCCGCGTCGGCTCCTGGAACAGCTCCCACGCCTGTTCGATGGCGGCGGCGCGTGAGGCTTCACAGCCCCAGTCTCGCGCGCAGCACGGCACGAATCTGGCGGACTGCCTTGACGGCTTCCTTGCCTTCCTCCACGGTAGCCGAGAGACCGGGATACCGGACCAGCACGCCGTATGGGTTGAGGAACTGAGCCAACGGTTCGAGACCGGCGAGCAGCGGATCGTAGCCGCCACACAGCAGCAACAACTGGCGCAGGTCGTGGATGGCGGGCGGGACCGCGCCCTGTGCAACGAGGAACGCCTTCAGGTACTTCTCGGCGCTTTGTTGCGCGTGGTATCAGACCAGGTCAGGCAGCGGGTCGCGACGCCGGTTCAGGCCCGCGGCGCCCTTGTAGTCGGCTTCGGCCTTGTCCGCCCACTCACTGACCGCGGTCATAGAGGACTGTCCCCTTCTCCAGGATCCCGGCCAGAAACGAATCGCCCATCGCCAAGCGCTCTGCCACCTCGACCGGGGTGCGGACGATCACATCCATGGGCAGGTAAGGGACTTGGGCGACTTCAGCGACGCGCCGGATTCGCGGGAACAAGGGTTCCTCCGACTGCATCACCACCAGCAGATCCACATCGCTGTCCAGGGTCGGTCGGCCGTTCGCGTAGGAGCCGAAGAGGATGATCTTCTCCGGGTGGAAACGCTCGGCAATGCGGCTGGCAATCTGGCCCAGCAGCCGTTTGGTCACGCGCGGCCGCACCGCGCTCCACTCCAGATCGGCACTCGCCATGGAGCTCACCTCGGCGTCCATTCTACCTCACGCAGCCGGTCAAGGCAGCGCTCACCTCGGTCCCCTCACCGCCACGAACGCAGCGTAGGGCGAGGAATCCTTTCTCGCCGGGCGTTCGTTCACCGCCCGGCCGGCGCGAAGGGATTCGCCGCCCTACCTCAGCGCGGGCCGCGGACGGCGACGGCTACCAACTGCCCCCGCCCACTCAGGACGATCTGCAGGTTGCCCTCATACTGCTCCACCAGGCCCTGGATCGTCACCGACTTCCCGGTGAGGTCGCGCAGCTCGGGGAAGGTGTCGAAGGCGCTCTGGAAGACGACGCCGGAGAGCGCCCGATCGGCGCGGGCGGCGAAGTTCACGTAGCAGACCTTGCCGGTCGGCGACCAGAAGACCTGCTTCACTGTGCCGCTGACCACTGTCCAGCTCCCCAAGCGGGCGCGGAGGCGTTCGGTGTCGGTGGCGGGGATTGCGGTCGTCGGGTCGGGCGGCCCGAGGGCTGGGATTGCGGTGGTCAGGTCCGGCGGGCCGTGCGCGGTCAGGCCCGCCCAGGGAGGCGGACCCAGGGTCTGCAGCTCGGCCGCGCCGGGTAGGTCGAAGGTGGCGGAGACCGCGGAGTGGTCTGTCGCCTCAGGGGGCAACCGGTGGAACCGGACGCTGCCCGGCACCAGCCGCTCTCGCAAGGGCTGCGTGGCAAGGAAGTAGTCGAGCTGCTGCCTTTCGCCGTTGTAGACGAACGACCAGCGGTCGGCAAGGAGCACCTCCCGGGTCAAGTCGAGCAGGCGCGGCTGAGCATTCGGGTCGAACAACGCCGACAGCGGCGGGGCGGCGGGCAGATCGTTGAAGTCGCCCAGTACCGCCAGCGGCAGCTCCGGCTGCTCGCCGGTGATCTCCCGGACGATGGCTCGGACCTCCTCGACCTCCCGCGAGCGCCAGGGGTCGCTCGACTCGCCGCCGCTCTTGGACTTCAGGTGCAGCACAAGCAGTTCGATCGTGGTCTGGTCGGGCGCCCGCACGCGAACGCGCAGGACATCCCGCGCGAAGCTCGTTGCGTGCGGGAGGCCACCGGCCGCCGGCCAACGCCGGTGCTGGTAGGTGGCGGCGAGCACCACCGGCAGCTTGCTCAAGAGCGCCACGTCGATGCCCCGGCCGTCGTTGCCCTCAATGCACACCACGTGGGCGTACATGCCGCCGAGCCGCGTGCGGTTGAACTGCTCGAGGACTTCTCGGCTCTCCACTTCCTGCACGGCGAGCAGATCGGCGCCCAACCCCTTGATGGCGGCGGCCAGAACTGCCTGCGACTCAGCCGACTTCGCGGGCGTGTCCTCGTCCTGCCGGTAGGGGTCATTGTTGGCGTCAAAGAGGTTGTGGACGTTGAGCGTGGCGAGGGTGATCTCGTCGGCTCGGGCCGAGGCAATGCATAGCGCCACCAGTGACACCGTCAGGGCAATGTTGCGTCGGGACAAAGCGCACCTCCGTGCTGGCGTTGCCAGAAGTGTTCCTCATTTCGGTCCGGGTGTCCACCGTGGTCTCCCTCGAAGACAGCTTTCAGCCATCAGCTATCAGCCGTCAGCCAAGGGCGTTGCCCCGGGAAGGCGCGGATGATCCCCTTCCGGATGGCTGGTGGAGGACCGCGACCCGCCGCGTCGAACCTCCTTGCTCCGCCCACGGAGGTTTTCCAAGCTCATGGAGATTGTGGTTCTCGGCACGGCTCACGGTCGCCCCATATTCGGGCGCCTGCACACCAGCATTGCGCTTCGGACAGGGGAGGACCTGTACTTGCTGGACTGCGGCGAGCCGTGCGCAGCCGGGCTGCACCGCGAGGCGCTGGATCCCCACCGCGTGCGCGCCGCTTTCGTCTCGCACATGCACCCGGATCATTCGTGCGGGCTGTTCATGCTGCTCAAAGAGATGCACCTCGGCAGGCGAGAGACGCCGTTCACACTGTGTCTGCCGGAAGAGGCGATCGAGCCGTTGCGGCAGTTCCTGCCGCACGTGTACTGCGCTCCTGAGTTGCTCAACTTCCCGCTCACCCTCTCTCCGATCCGCCCCGAGGCATCCGTGTGGGCTGATGGCAACCTGTCGCTGAAAGCCCACCGGAACTCGCACCTGTGGTTCGGCCCGTCAGGCGCCCGGGACGACGGCGCGCACAGCTTCTCCTTCGTAGCCCACGTGGAAGGCAAGCGGATCGTGTGGACCGGCGACGTGCCCCGCACTTTCGACGAACTGGGGCCGCTGCTTCAGAAGCCCACCGACTTGCTGCTGTCCGAACTGACGCACATGGACCCGGCTCCCTACTTCGAGTTCCTCGGCCAGTTCGACGTTGGCACGGTGCTGTTCCACCACGTGTACGAGAAGCACTTCGAGGACTTCATTGACTGGGGGGCGATGCTAACGCGGGCCAAAGCGCGCCTCAACGGGCAGGTGCACATTGCCCACGACGGGTACCGAATGGTTCTCTGAGACGCAGCGATCACCATACCGAGACGTCGCCCGCGGGCAGATTGATAACACACGTATGGTGACTGGCGCGGCAGCAGGGCCTGAAGTGCGGTGTTCACGGCGGCTCATGGGTGCTGCAAGCGGCTGCCCGACAGGACACCGGCTGAAGAAACCATCCCTGCGGCAGGTTGTCACAGCTTACCGGGTCTACTCCGCCCTACAGTAAGGTTGCCGCGCCAATCATGTACCCACTTTCTCTGCTGTCTGTTGCCGTCTGCCTGTACGTCGCGCCCGCCGGGTTGGTCGTCGCGGCGGAAAGCCCCTTCCCCGCGTTCCCGGCGCTCACGGAGGCTGGGAGGCTGCCGGAGGGAGTCAAGTGGCTGGACGAAGAGGCGTGGGGGGACTTCAACTTGCGGCTGACGTACAAGTCGAAGGCGTCGGCAAAGCCGGTGGTGCTTGTGGTCTTCAACCGCGTCGACGAGGCCAACCACTACCGGCTGACCGTGAGCAGGCGCGCCTCCAGTTTGGAGCGGGTCCAGGCGGGTCTGAGCCTGCAGGTCGGTCGGGGCGCGGGACTTGGCTCCGGGAGGACAGGAGAACTCCTGCTGAAGCGTCGGGGCCAGCGACTCGAGCTGTTCCGGGACGCGCACAGCGTGTTGGTCGCGTATGACGGGGCGTTCGAGGAGGGCGGCCTCGGGTACGCCTCCCTCGCTGGGCCGACTCAGCTCTCCGCTGTCCGCCTGCAGCCCGTCCAGTCTCTCGCGTTCACTGATGATTTCATGCGGGCGGAAGGGGAGGCGGGAGACTGGACGGTCGTCAGTGGCCGCTGGGAGACCAAGTCGCTGCTCAACCCGCTCCGCAGCGCAAATGCGTTCACATACTCCGGGACCGCGCACAACGGCCCGGCCATTGCCCTCGCGGGGGAGTGGTTCTGGGACGACTACCGCCTGAGCGCTGCCGCGAAGACGGACGGCGACAAACCCATTGGGCTGATCGCCGGCTGGCGGAGCCCGCAGGACTACGTGCTGTTCGAGTGGACCTGCCGGACAGGTCGTGACAAGGGCGCCCGCCGGCTGGTCCTCGTGGAGAACGGCCGAGCCCGCACGTTGACGGAGTCGCCAGGCGGGTTCCGCCTGGGGCAGTGGTATCGCCTGGCGTTGACGTTCCGCCGCGGCTTCCTGTTGGCGACCGTGGACGACATGCCGGTTTGTGCCAGCCCAATCCCTCCCCTCCCGGGCGGCAAGGTAGGGCTGTACACGAAGAACTACAAGGGGACTTACTACGATGACGCCGCTGTCGACTCTGCGCCGGCAGTCACCAGCAACTTCGGTGGCGAGGGCGAGCTTCAAGCGCTAAGCGGCGGGGCGTGGCGCGTCGAGGGCGGCGAGTGGGTCTGCAGGCGTGGGGACGACGGTGGCGGTCTTTGCGAGGCGCACCCGGCGAGCCCGGCGCGAGCGCTCCTCGGGACCAGTCAGTGGGCCGACTACCTGGTCCGCGCTCGGGTGGCGCCGGGACGGGGGGACAAGGCGGGGCTGCTCTTCTGTTACCAAGACGAAGGCGACCACCTCTCGCTGGAACTCCAAGGAGGCGACGCGCCGACCGTCGCCCTGGTGAAGACGGCTGCCGGCCAAGCCACGGTCCTGGGCTCGGCGCCGTTACCCAACGCCGCCGGCCCGCCTACTTCCCTCTCGGTCGACCTCAACCGCGGCGTCGTGCGCGCGCAGGCCAACGGCCACGACCTGTTCGAGGTGTTCGACGCAGCCGCGCCGTCCGGTCGCGCCGGGCTGTTCGCCGAGGGCGCCTCGCCGTCGCAGTTCAACGACTTCGCCGTGGAGTTCCCGCGTCGCGACGTTCCGCCGGTGTTCACCCTCCACGAGACCTTTGAGGGCGAAGTCAGCATGGCCAATTGGGCCGCCGCCCAAAGCGACTGGCGCCCGGAGAAGACGAAAGTCGGCGAACAGGAAGTAGACCTGCAGTGGCACCGGGCGACGTTCTGGGGGGAAACCGAGATCCAGGCGGAGGCAAATCTGAACAAGGGCAGCCTCGGACTCGTCGTGTCGGCTGCCCAACCGGCTCCCAACTCAGGGTATCAGCTCACGGCGGACAAGGCGAGCCTGGTCCTGCTCCGCCAAGGCCAGGAGGTCGCCCGCTCGGACCTGGCCAACCAGGAGGGAATCACGGCGATCCGGCTGCGCCGGGGGCGCAACGTGTTGGTTGCCTCGGTGGAGGGCGAGCCGCGCCTGACGTACACGGACGCTGCCCCATTGTCCGGGACGAACGTCGGTTGGTACGCGACCGGCAACGCCGCCGCCGTCGAGACCGTCCAGGTGTTCAACCCCAATGTGGCTACCGACATGTTCCGGACCGCCCCGGTGGACTGGCGCGAAGCGGGCGGCTGGTGGGCGGTGAGCCGACGCTGGCAATGCGATCCGCGCTGGTCGTTCTTCTCCGGGTTAAACGCCAAAGGACCGGCGGTGCTCTGGTACAAGCGCCCCCTGCAGGGCGACCAAGACGTCGAGTTTGCCGCGGGCGTGAAGATGGCTCGGCAGTACGGCGACTACGCCGCATACGGGCGTGACCTGAACTTGGTGCTCTGCGCAGACGGGAAGGACGTGTCCACCGGGTACAGCTTCGTGTTCGCCGGTTGGGGCAACAAGAAGAACGCCATTGTCCGCGGGACCCAAGTGGTCGCCGAGGCACCCCCGCCCGAGCTGAACTACAAGATCCACCGCCAGTGGTTCCTGCTGCGCGGGGAGAAGCGCGGAGCGCACGTGGCTTTCTACGTCGACAACCAGAAGGTCTGCGAGTACGAGGACCCGGCTCCCCTGACCGGTGACCGGATGGCGCTGTGGACCTACAACGGCGGGATGATGGTGTCGCGCTTCAGAGTGTGCGCCCAAGAGATCGGCCCGCTGGAAGGCGTGGACGAAGCGTGGCCCGTTAGGAGCAGGACGTTCTACGAGGTGGCCAAGTGACCGTGTGGAGGCAATCCTGGCGGCTGCTTGCGGTGGGAGCAGCCACAGTCGCCATGCTCTGTTGTGCAGTTCGGGCGGAGGAAGGCACCGGCACGCTGGTCTTCACCAGCACGCCTGTCGGCGCTTCGGTGCATCTGGACGGCCGGTACGTTGGTGTGGCGCCGTGCGAAGTGCCGAGCATCGGCTACGGTGCCCATCTTGTGCGCGCGGCGAAGTACCGGTTTGCGGCTGTCGCGCAGGTGGTGCGCGTCGGCGAACCCAAGGTCCAGGTGCAACTGACGCTGGTCCCCGCAGGGCGCGGCGCCCTCCGGTTTGAGGTGCGGCCCGAACACACCCGGGTCTTCCTGAACGGCCAGTCAAAGGGCGAGGCGCCACTGGTGCTCACCGACCTGGCCCCCGGCAAGTACGAGGTGCGGTTGGAGGCGGACTGGAGCCTGCCCTGGCAAGGTCCGGTCGAGGTGCTTGCGGGACAGGAAGTCGTCGTCAAACGCGAGCTGGAGAGCAAGACGGAGGCGTATCTCCTCGCCGCCATCGAGCGGGACCCCGGCCGGATCGTGAATTACTACGACCTGGGGCACCTCTACGCTCGCCTGCAGCGGTTCGACGAAGCGTTCAAAGCCTTCGCGAAGGGCTTCGATGCCTGCACCGGACCCACCCTCAGCACCAACGAGATGCGGCGCCTCTACGACGAGTTCGACCGGATCTGGGAGGGGCAGTACAGCTTCGCAGACCAGGCAACCCGGGAGGGGCTACACGCTCGGCTCGTGGCCGAGCTCGACGCCGCCATCCAGCGGCAGCCCCGCAATATCCTCAACTACTACCTCCGATCGCAGTTCTACGAGAAGAGTGGCGACTACAAGGGCGCGGCTGAGGTTCTGAAGCGAGGCGGGCAGGCCGTCAAGAGCCGACGCGGCAAGCTGTATCTGGAGCAGTACCTGGCCTATATGCGCTACAACCAGGGCGCCGCCCTGGTTAAGCAGAAACAGCTCGACGAGGCCCTCCAAGTGTACGAGTCGCTGGTGGCCGAGCACCCCAACGCCTGGTACGCCCGTTCCGCGCTGACGCAAATCGCCAGCCTCTGGCAGAGCCACAAGAAGGACTACACCAAAGCAGTCGAGGCGCAACGACGGTTCCTGCGGCTCTACCCGGAAGCGGATGAGTGCCCCGGTGTTGTGGCGACCATCGCGTCCTTGTGCCAGAACCAGCTAAAGGACCCTTTGCAGGCCATTGCGGCCTACCGGGAGTATGTTGACAGATACCCCGACAACGACAGCGCTCCAGCCTACCTGCTGTCCCTCGCCTCGCTGTACAACCAGCAACCGGAGGGGCGCGAGAAGGCCGTGGCGGCGTGCCAGGAGTTGCTCGGGAAGTACCCCAACACCAGCTACGCAGCGTCGGCGCTGAGCATGTTGTGGAGCTTCCACAATGCCTCGAACCAGAAGGACAAGGCCGAAGAGGTGCGCGCGAAGCTGCTGCAGGACTACCCGTACAGCCCGCAAGCACAGCAGTTGGAGACGGAGGAAGCCAGGAAGAAGGAACGCCAGGCCGCGGCGGCGGCCTACTCAGAGGCGGCGAAGCTCGCCAAGAAGGACCCGCCGGGCGCAGCGGCCGCCTACGCCAAGGTGGTGACCGGGTACGCGTGGACGAGCTACGCGCGCACTGCGCAAGAGCAGATCATCGCCCTGTGGCAACAGCAGAAGGACGCCGACAAAGAGTTGGAGGCGCGGCGGGAGTTTGTCCGGCTCTTCCCCGCAGACGAGCGGTGCCCCACGATGCAGTGGCAGATCGGGTACAAGCTGGCCTACCAACTTGAGCGGGTGGAGGAGGGCATCCGGGAGCTGCAGCGGCTCCTTGAGGTCTACCCCGACAGCGACCAGTGTGTCACCGCCCAGTACTACATCGCCAACGCGTACGCCTTCAGCGGCACCCACTACAGCCGTGAGAAGTACATTGCAGAGAATCAGCGCCTGATCGACAACTACCCGGGGTATGACAGTGTCCCCGGCGCGCAACTGAGCCTGGCGCTGAACTACTACTACCAGTTCGAGCCGGGCGATCTGGAGCGCGGTCGCACCGAACTGCTCAAGGTGGTCGACAAGTACCCCTGGAGCTGGTCGTGCGTCAGCGCGGAGTATTACCTGGACATGCTTGACGCGGGGATGCAGGCAGAGGAGAACAAGCTGCCGTAGCGTGCCGCCCACTGCGGCAGGCGCGGGCCCACTGCCCCGGCGCCCGACCTGGCAACGTCTTTGCGCTGTCTCCCGCCTCGTCCCGCCCAAGCCGCCCGTAAGCGGCCGCCCACCTGACTGGGAGCGGAGCGGCACCCCAGAGCGGTGGCGGGGCGCGGCGAACGAACGGGGCTGTGAGAGGCGGAGGCGAGAGGTCTGGGTACACGCGGACCCGGAGGCCGTGCCCAGCCGCCTCCAACACGAAGGCCAGCTTGCCGTGGATTTTGCGCGCTACTTCGAGTACCTGACGACCGGTACCTACCTCGCACTCATCACGATCTGGGCGCTGATCGTGCTCCTCTACGCCGTCGAGTTCCGCCGCATTCAGGGGTTCAGCCCGCTCCTCAAGACGCTGCTGATTGTGCTGTTCATCGACGCCGGCAGGACGCTCTTCGAGAGCTTCTACTTCGGCATGTGGTATGCCGCGAAGACCAACCTGCTCGATCCTCGCCTCTATACGCTGCTCAGTCACCCGGAGCTGTTCATCATCCCAAAGGCGATGAACCTGATCGGGGCGGTCGTGATCCTGCTGGTGCTGTGCCGCCGGTGGATTCACGACATGGTCGCCGAGGAGACGAAGCAGCAGGAGATCCAGCGGCTCGAGGCGTTCCAGAACGCGGCGTTCAACGCCATCACGGACCCGGTTGCTGTCCTGGACACGGAGTTCAGGATCGTCATGGCGAACAACGCAACCGTCGAGCTCTACGGGTTGAGCCGTGAGCAGGTCGTCGGCGGCAAGTGCTCCGCGCTCCTCCACGGCTCCCACGAGCTGTGCGAGGCGTGCCCGGTGGCGACGGTCCTCGAGACCGGGAAGCCGGCCTATGCCGAAGTGCTGGCGACCTCCATCAACGAAGTGCTCGCGACTTCAGCGTACCCGCTCAAAGACGCCGAGGGAAACGTCACGGGCGTCATCAAGTACGCGAAAGTCATCACCGAGCAGAAAAAGCTGGAGGACCAGCGGCGCGCGGTGGAGCAGTTCCGCAACGAGCTGGTCTCACTGGCCTCCCACGAGATCAAGGCGCCGCTGACCTCCATCCGCGGCTACGCGGAGACTCTCACAAACGGAGCCGCCGAGCTGAACTCGGAGGAGTTCAAGGAGTTCGTCCAGATCATCGATCACGAGTCGCAGCGCTTGGAGACACTCGTGACCGACTTGCTGGATATGTCTCAGTTGGACGAGGGAAAACTGAGACTGGACCCCGGCCCCTGCGCCCTCGCCTTGGTCGCCGAGGAGGCGATTCGGGTGACGGTGGGCGCCAGCAGTCAGCACACCGTGGAGGTTTGGGTGCCGCCGGACCTGCCACTGCTCCGGGCAGGCCGGGAGCGTGTCCGGCAGATCCTCGTGAACCTGCTCAGCAATGCCGCGAAGTACTCGCCCGCCGGTGGGACCGTGGCCCTGACAGCGGGGGCCGTGGGCAGCATGGTGCGAGTGAGCGTGTCGGACGAGGGGATTGGCATCCCCCAGGAAGCGCAGGAGCAACTCTTCACCCGGTTCTACCGGGTTCGCTCCCCGGAGACGGCCGACGTAGAGGGGACCGGCCTCGGGCTGTACATTTGCCGGGAGATCGTGGAGGGGTACGGCGGGCGCCTCTGGGTGGAAAGCACCTCGGGCGACGGCAGCACGTTCCACGTGGAACTCCCCGCCGAAACGGCGCCACTCGCCGGCTGACGAACGCGCACCGGCGGTCTACTTCTTGGCGCGCTTCTTCGCAGTGGCGGCGGGGGGCGTTGCCTTCGGGGCGGCTTTTCTTCGCGTCGAAGACTTGGTCGCCGCCCCCTTGCTGGCTGCTTTCTTCCGGTCGGCCGGTTTCTCTTCCGTGCGCTGGGGGGGAGGCGGCAGGATTTGCAGACTGGCTTCGGCCCTGGTCTTCGTCTCCTCGTCGTCGTCCCGGCGCATGCGCAAGAGCACATGATGCGCCCGCGGATCACCGATCTCCCCCAGCGACGAGGCAATCTGTCGCCTGACTGCCGCCTTGGGATCCTTGGCGATCTTGAGCAGTGGGATTACCGCCGAACGGTCCTTCAGCTTGCCCAAGGCCTCGACCACATGGAGCCGGACGCTCCATTCCGGATCACGCAGTGCTTCACACAGCGGGGGAACCACAGCCGGGTCCGCCACCAGACCCAGACCGCGAGCCGCCGTCACCCGGACGACCCAATCGTCGTCGCCCAGAGCGGATACCAGCGCGTCGACCGCGGCCGGTCCGCCGATGCCCGCGACTGCCTGGGTGATGCTGTAGCGGACGTCTGGGTCTTCGTCTTTGATGAGCTTCTTGAGCGCGTCGAGCGCCCGAGCGTCACCGATCTCGCCCAGTGCCAACGCCGCGTATCGGCTCACGCGGATGTTGTCATCAGCAAGGGACTCGATGAGGGGCAGTACGGCGCGCTTGTCTTTGAGCCGACCCAACGCCTCGACGACCCACCGCCGAACGACGTAGTTGCCATGCGTCAACGCAGTGGTCAGGGCGGGAACCGACTCCGGGCCGATCTTCACCAGGGCGTCGGTTGCGGCTCGGCGAACGTCGATGCTGGGAGAGTCGAGACAGAAGATGAGCGCCTTGATCCCCTCCGGGTCGGCCAACTGGCCGAGGGACTCCGCTGCATACCGAGTGAGGTCGACGTTCTCGCTGCCCAGGATTTCGACAAGCGGCTTGGTAGCCCGGGTGCTGCCCAACTGCCCCAGGGAGACGATGATCGCCTTCTGAACGTCGGTCACCTCGGTGGGCAGCCGCTTGATGAGGTCCGTCGCGACAGACTTCCGACCGGTGAACCCCAGTACCTCGGCACACCACTTGCGGACCACGTGCTCGTCTGGGGTGTTGTTCAGCCCCTCCAGGAGCTGGTCCACCGCTTCCGCACCCAGGAGCTTGAGCCCCTCAGCGGCGGTGCGTTGTACGTTGAGGCTGGTGTCGCGCAGACCGTCCATCAGCGGCTTGATGCTCCGCTTGTGGCAGATCTTGCCCAGCGCGACGGCGGCAGCCATGCGCACTTGGTATGAGGCACCCGATTGGAGCGCGTCTGTCAACGGCGTGATTGCCGCCAACCCGCAACCGACGATCTCGTCGATAATCGGCTCTTGAGCTGTCTCACTCTTACCGTCAAGCTCTGAGATGAGACGGTCGATGTCACAGGCTTTCGACTTTCTCGCCAACGGTCAACACCATCCAATCTGGAATTGGGCGGGCTGTAAGGCGCTCCCCAACTCGACCCGACTGCCGTCACGCACCGGCCGGCCGGGCGCCAGTCGGTGTTCTTGCGACCGCTCCCTCGCCCCCTTGCCCCCCGAGCGGATACCCCCCGTCGTCCCGAAGTACCGTTCCTCGCCGACACGGACTCCTGCGCTCGCGGCAGTGCCCTTCGCGGGAACACACAGAGGTGGCATAGGGCGCTATCGAATGCAACTGACCTGCCACGACACCCCAACCACCAGCTCCATGGCGTCAGCCCGGCGCCTTGTCAGGTCGCCGCGCACCGGAGCATCCGCCGCAGCACCGTCTGCAGAATCCCGCCGTTTCGGTAGTACTCGACTTCCACCGGCGTGTCCAGTCGAGCAACCGTCGTGAATGTCTTCTCTGCCCCATCTTCGGCGACAGCGCAGACGATCACTTCCTGCTCGGGGCTGAGACCGTTGGATAGCCCTTCCATGGAGAAGACCTCGCGCCCAGTCAGTCCGAGTGATTGCCGCGTCTCCCCCGCACGGAACTGCAGCGGCAGGACGCCCATGCCGACCAGGTTGCCGCGGTGAATTCGCTCGTAGCTCTCGGCGAGCACGGCTCTGACGCCGAGGAGGTGCGTGCCTTTGGCCGCCCAGTCGCGGGAGCTACCGGTGCCGTACTCCTTCCCGGCGAGGACGATCAGCGGGATGCCTTCTTGCTGGTAGCGCTCGGCGGCGTCGTAGAGGCTCGTCTGCTCGCCGCTGGACAAGTGGATTGTCACGCCGCCCTCGGTGCCTGGCGCCAACTCGTTGCGCAGCCGGATGTTGGCGAACGTGCCGCGCCTCATCACCTCGTGGTTGCCGCGGCGCGACCCGAAGGAGTTGAAGTCACGCGGCTCGATGCCCTTCGCGAGCAGGTACTTGCCGGCGGGACCCTCGCCGGGAATCGTCCCGGCAGGGGAGATGTGGTCGGTCGTCACTGTGTCGCCGAGAACCGCCAGTGCGCGCGCGCCACGGATGTCGGCAACGGGAAGCGGCTCCGTCGCCAGACCCACGAAGAACGGCGGCTCCAGGACGTACGACGAGGTTTCGTCCCACGCATAGAGACCACCTTCCGGCAGCGGGATGGCGTTCCACTGCTCGTCGCCGTCATAGACGTGGGCGTACTGCTCCGTGAACAGCGCGGGGCGGAGCGTCTGGGCGATCTCGCCCTGAATCTCTTCCGGGCTTGGCCATAGGTCTCTGAGGTACACCGGCTTTCCGTTCGGATCTCGACCGATAGGCTCCTCGCTCAAGTCGACGTCTACTCGCCCGGCAAGAGCATACGCCACCACCAGCGGTGGCGAAGCAAGGTAGTTGGCGCGGGTAAGCGGGTTGATTCGTCCCTCGAAGTTGCGGTTACCGCTGAGCACGGAGGCAACCACGAGCTTCCTGTCGGTGATCTCCCTCGCGACCCAATCGAGCACCTTGCCGCTGTTGCCGATGCAGGTGGTGCAGCCGTACCCGACCACGTGGAACCGCAGCGCCTCAAGGTAAGGAAGCAAACCTGCGTTCTCGAGGTACCGCGTCACCACGCGCGAGCCGGGCGCCAAGCTGGTCTTCACCCACGGCGGCACAGTCAGCCCTGCCTGCACCGCCTTCTTCGCCAGCAGTCCGGCGCCGATCATGACGGAGGGGTTGGAAGTGTTGGTGCAACTCGTGATGGCGGCGATGACGACGGAGCCGTGGCTGAGAGCGGGGTATGAGGTCGGGTGTTCGTCCGACCTGTCTGACCCGTCCGACTGGTCTGCCGCCGGCACTGCGTACACCTCCCTCAGCGCCACCGCAAACGCCGTCTTCATCGTCCGCAGCGGCACCCGATCCTGCGGGCGCTTCGGCCCTGCAAGGCTTGGCTCGACGGTGCTCAGGTCCAGCTCGAAAGTGTCGGTGAACTCGGGGGCCGGCGTTTCGTCGGTGCGGAAGAGTCCCTGCTCCTTGGTGTATCGCTCGACCAGTTCGACGAGTGCTTCGTCGCGGCCGGTCCCGCGGAGGTACGTCAGCGTTTGCTCGTCTACCGGGAAGAACCCCATCGTCGCGCCGTACTCCGGCGACATGTTGGCAAGGGTTGCGCGGTCAGCCAGCGGTAGCTGGCTCAGTCCTGTCCCGTAGAACTCGACGAACTTGCCGACAACGCCCTTCTGCCGGAGCTTCTGGGTCACTGTCAGCACAAGATCCGTTGCTGTGGCGCCCGCGGGCAATTGACCGAAAAGCCGGAAGCCGAGGACCTCGGGCGGCAGCATGTAGTAGGGCTGGCCGAGCATGACCGCCTCAGCTTCGATGCCGCCCACGCCCCAGCCGAGCACGCTCAGCCCGTTGATCATGGTTGTGTGTGAGTCGGTGCCGACAAGGCTGTCGGGGAAGGCCACCGTCTCGCCGCCATGCTCCGCGGTGCGGACCACTTTGGCGAGGAACTCTAGGTTGACCTGGTGGCAGATGCCCGTGTTGGGCGGCACGACGGTGAGGTTGTCGAACGCCTCCTGCGCCCAACGGAGCAACGCATACCGCTCTCGGTTCCGCTCAAACTCCTTGGCGCCATTGGCCCGCAAGGAGTCGGAGGTGCCGAAGAAGTCCACGTTTACCGAATGGTCGATCACCAAGTCCGCGGGGATCAGCGGATTGGTGCGGTTTGGGTCGCCGCCAGCGCGCTGCATTGCCGAACGAAGCGCCGCCAAGTCGACCACTGCCGGCACGCCGGTGAAGTCTTGCAGCAAGACCCGCGCGGGCATGAAAGGAATCTCGCGCGCGCCGGGCTCTGTCGGCCGCCACTGCGCCAGGCTCGTCACGTCGTCGTCCGTGACCAGATGCCCGTCACACCGGCGCAGAACTGACTCGAGCAACACCTTCAGGGAGAACGGCAGCCGCGAGACAACGGCGACGCCTCTATCCTCCAGCGTCTGAAGCCGGTAGAGAGACAGCGTGCCGCTGCCCGTTTCGAATGGGGTCTTCGCGCCGAAGGTGTCAGTGCTCGCACTCATCTTCCCTGCTCCCTCTGTCTGCATGCCCCTTCCAACAACAGTATGGCGTCCCCTGGCGGCAACCGAGTGTCAGGCAGCCGCGGCGCCGGTGGGAGGGGCGACCTCAGCCCGATAGCCGGCCTTCGTCACCGCCTGCACGAGCGTGTCGACGCTCGGCGCCGTCCCCAGGATGCAGGCCCGTCCTGATTCGAGATCGACGTGCACTGATGTCCCGGGAGCAGCGGCACGAAGCGCCTCCTCCACATGGCGACGGCAGTTGTCACAGGTCATGCCGGTTACCAGGAGTTCCGCCCGGGGGGCGTCAGGCGCCGTCGGCGCGACTTCCGGGCGAGCCAGTCGCGCCCGCATTCGCTGGTGGAACGCGCGAGCCAAGAGCACTGCCAGCAGCACGCCTGCAACTCCGGTCAGCCACGTGACTCCGCCATGCTGGTGGTGGGCTGAGTACGCTGGCAGCCCCAGCCCGCCGGTTACGGTCTCAAACAGCAAGCCCATGGCGATGGAAAGCGCCACGATCGTGCCGACATAGACGGCCACGGTGCGCTTGCCCAATGCCTTTGCGAACACCGCGATCGTGGCGGCATTCGTCGCCGGCCCCGCAACCAGGAAGACCAACGCTGCGCCCAGCGGCATGCCCTTCGCCACCAAAGCGGCGGCAATGGGCACCGACGCCGTGGCGCAGACATACATGGGTACTGCGACGACCACCACGGCGATCATCGAGACGAGCTGCCCGCCCAGCTTCCAGCCGAAGGCGGAGTACACCGTTGAGGTGCCGGTCGACACGGCAATCATCGAGACGAACTGCCCTCCCAGCTTCTCCGGCGAGAGCGATCCGGGCGGCAGCAGCGTCCCGATCAGCCCGGCGATCAGCACGCCAACGACAAGCCAACCCGCCACATCCTGGACAAGCTCAACCAGACCGAAGCGCACCGCCAACCGAACCTTGTCCGCGAGCCCAAGAGCGACACCGGCTTGCTCTTGTCGGCTGCCGGGCTCGACCGGCGGGCTGTGGTCCAGCGCCGCCGCCAACCAACCTCCGACGACGCCAGTTACCAGTGCGGCCACGACCCGAAAGAGCGCGAAGGGGAGTCCCAGAAAGGAGTACGTGACCAGGATTGAGTCGACCCCGGTCTGGGGCGTCGCGATGAGAAACGCGGTGATCGGCCCGCGCCCCGCCCCTTGTTTCCGCAGCGAGCTGGCGAAGGGGATCACGCCACAGGAGCACAGCGGCAGGGGGATCCCAACCAGTGCCGCCTGCACCACTTGCAGCCATCCACGCCCGCCCAGGTGGCGCACGACCCAGGCGCGCGGCACCAACACATACAGGGCGCCCGCCAAAGCGAAGCCCAACAGCAGGTACGGCGCCATCGCGACGAACACGCCAGCGGTGTTCCGCAGGATCTCGGTAACCAATGCCATCTACGGTCTTCTCCACACGTGTCGCGCGACGCTGCTGCCGTGCGAACGGCACCCGGCGAGGAGTTGTGCGTTCGTCACGGTTCCGGCGCGCTCCTATTAGTATGCGCCATTCGCTCGCCGCAAGCTGCTGTTGGCCCCCGGCCAAGGCGTGCGTTACAATACCACCACGACTGTTTGCAGCGGCTGACGACGACACCAGACCCCCACGGAGAACCCGCACATGAGCAACGAACAGAAGCCCGCCCCAAATGACGACCTCCCCATCAGCGCCGACCTGCTGGAGATCCTCCGCTGTCCCCTGGCAGTGCAGTGGAAGGACAAGGGCGACGACCCCGGCCAACTGCGGCTGGTCCACAACTGCTGGCTGGTGTGTGACGACTCGGGCCTAAAGTACCCCCTCGTCGAGGGCATCCCGGTGATGCTCATCGAGGAAGGCGAGAAGTGGAAAGGCACGCCCGAAGCCGACCTGCCCGTGCCGCCGCCGAACCCGCAGGCGTAGTCGGGCACCCTCCCGGAAGCGCTGGCCGCTCAGACTGTCCGGGCTGATCGTGCCCTGTCGAGCACGGCGCGAGGGTACTGCACCAGCGCCAACTCAACTCGCCCGTTATGCGCGTGTCCCACGTAGTACCCCGCGCTCCCCTCCCTCGGCTTCGCGGGATCCAGGCACGTCAGCACGCTCTGCTCGACAGACTCGAAGCGGTCAATTCGCTCCAGGTGCTGGTGGGCGCAGAGGTACTGGGCGCACCCCAACGAATCCAGCAGCCTGACCCGGTCGGTCTCATCCAGTAACTCCAGGTAGTGGTGGCCGAACAGGACAACTGGGTCCCTGCCCTGCGCCGTCAGCACACCGTCCAGCCAGGTCCACTGCGCCACGTTCAGCGGCGTCTCCGTCGTGTCGAGGCACACGAATGGCAGCCCCTCCCATTCGAACGAGTGCCAGTGCTTCCCGAGGAAGTCGAAGAAACGCCTGTCGGCCGCCCCCTGGTTCTCGTTGTTGCCGCGGACGTAGTGGCACTTGAAGTCGGTGAGGTCGAGGAGTCGGTGCAAATGGTGGTAGCTTTCCGCCTGGCCGTCGGCAGTGAGATCACCCAGAAAGAGGACGAACTCGGGCGCGTGCCGCCGCATGTCGGCCAACGCCCAGGCTAACGCGTTGGACTGCGCGGTGGGCTCGGCGCTGAGGTGGCAGTCGGCGATGACGGTGAACTGAGGCATTGGGCTGAGCTCCTGGTTGCCGCCGGCACCAGCCGGTGGAACCTGATTCCTCTCTACGCACTGGGGCGCGCGCCTACGGGAGCGGCTTGAGCACCAACGCGTCCAAGCCGGCATTGTGCCCGTTCGCGTATTCGTCCTTGCCAGTCGCCTCGATCCGCAGCACACTGGGACCCTCCCCAAGTGCGACGACCGTGCCCGGCAGCGCTTCCACGCCGAGAGTTTGCGAGTGGGCGTCGAAGGGAGCGCCCAACGGCGTCCCGTTGAGGGACCACTGGCAGAGGCCGTAGTCCCACGACGTGACCGGGAGGGCGTAGGCTTGGTACTTCCCTGCTGCCAGCTTGCCGGGCAACTCGACTTCGACCCAGTCTCCCGGCGCATCGAGACGGAGGAAGAGCAAGCCGGTTCCGGAGAGCGGCGCGTTGCCGTACGACGCGGTCTGCTGGCGCGCAGTGCCGGCGCCTGCGCTCCTGCGCGCTGCTTCGAGTGACTCGCCCTCAAACACGCGCCAGCCCGGCGCCACCTCGTTTGCGAGCGCCAGCGGATTCCTCCAGTTGCCGATCCACGTGCTCGGATCGCGGCTGTTGCCGTGGACGGACCACACGTCGAAGCTCCCGGGATGGACGACGCCAGGCTCTCGATAGCAGTAGGGCTGGTGCCACGGATCGAGCAAAGTGCGGTCGCCAGTCCAGTGCGGCGTGCCGAGCAGTTCGGCCAGCGTGTGCGGGTACGCGCCCGCATCACGCCGGAAGTCGGCCGCCGCCTTCGCCAGCGCAGCAACCGTGTCGCCTGCCTCTCGCTGCCAGGCGGCGAGCAGTGTTTCCTCCTTCTGCAGATAGTCCTGCATCCACGCGTGCGGATCGTCGAGCGACAGGCGGCGGAAGTCGATTGCGTCCAGCCCCAGCGAGTACCCGTTGCCGAACTCGCCGGTCTCCGGGTGCTCCGAAAGCGGGTTGGCGCCGACGCACTCGAACCGCAGATAGTAGTCGCCGGCGCCCAAGGTGTGCGTGCCGACCTTGGTCTCGACGGTTGTCCCGTGGTGGAAGTTCTCCGGCCAGTTCTCTTGGTTGCCCTCCAGGTAGTCACGGAAGTCGAGGCGCTCGGCCAACACCTTCTCGAAGCCCTCCCCTCGCAGCGTCACCTTCCAGATCCCGAAGTGCTTGTACAGGTTCTGGAACACCGACACCGCGTACCGCCCTCTCTCCGGCAGCGTCACCGGGAGCTCCACCCAGCCGCCGACTTCGTCGTTGCGCAGGTAGAAGAACCGGTTCAGATTGCACGTTCGGTTGGCGGCGTTGCGCGGCGCGAGCCCGGGCGAAGTGCGCACCTTGTCGATGATCCACGCCGGCTCGATCCACACCTCCGGCAGCACGCGTTCCTCCACCGGGGCAAGCTGCTTCGTCGGCCGGGCGATGCCCCGCTGGTACCAGAACGCGACGGACGAGCAGTAGTCGGGCCGGTACTTAAAGTCGTGCGTGGTGCGCTTGCCCGTCTCCGGGTCGGCGACCTCGAGGAAGCTCCGGCGCTCGATCTCCACCTTGAGCGACTTCTTGAACGGCACCGGGTCCTCGAGATGCCAGCGGTACGCAGTGACCCGGCGTTCGTCGCCCTTGGTCTCGCAGATCGTCGTGCCGACGCGGCCGTGCGCGGTGAGCCGCAGGTTCCAGGCGTCGTTGAAGTAGTCCTCCGTGCCGGTGCCGATGATCGACGGCACTTCCTCGCCGTCCACGTAGAACCGGTCGTCCGCCTCGCCAAACCAACTCGCCACGGTGTTCTGCGACGAGAACACTGTACCCACGTATTGCCCTTCCCCCTCGCCCTCGAAGAGCGTGTACCAGGAGAACGGCGCCGCCGGATACTCCTGCCGATACCGCGCGTGGAAGTAGTAGGCGTCCTCCGGCAGCGCGTCGAGCTTCAGCCAGTCGCACTGGAAGTAGACCGTGCAGGTCTCCCTGCTCTGGTTGTGCACTTCGATCACGCAGCGCCGCCGAAACGGCATCCGCCAGTAGCAGTTGAGCGCCCGTCCATAGGAGCTGACTTCCACGGGAATCGACGACACGTTCGCCTTCATCCCGTTGCCGGCGCAGAAGAAGTCGCCAATGGGCGACTCCACCGACGGCACCCCGGACCCGTCGTAGAACACCCGCAACACCATCGTCCGCGGATAGCGCCGGTCACGACTCGCGAGGGTAAACCAGAGATGTCGGATCTCCCCCGGTCCCTCCAACTCGGCGAGCACGAAGCGCTGTCCCGCCCGCACGTGGTGCGCATCGCGGTTGGACTCGGGGTCGAACAGCCCACTGGAGGCCCGCATGGGCCGCCCCGCGACAGGTCGCGTGATCTCGGCCAGGACCTCGGCCGCACCCGAGCCCGGCAGGAGGCTCACTTCCAGCAGCATCGACAGCAGAAGCCGGCCAACCCCCAGTCGGAGGCTTGGACTTTGGCACCAGGTAGGCATGGGGTGTGTCTGTTCGGTGCCCGGCAAGCGTCCCCCTTCCGGCCCCTCGAAGCTCCGCGCGAAGCCAGCGCACTCAGTAGGGGTCGCGTCTCGGTCGCGGAGGCTTGCGTGCAGGTCGCAGAGCACCGCGTGCAGGTCGCGGAGCACTGCGTGCAGGTCGCAGATCGTCTCCAGCAGGTCTCGGACCGTCGCGTGCAAGTCTGGGCGCTTCGGGAGCCGCTCAACGGCCTCGTCCGGACGTTCATGGAACAGGTCGTCCCCCTCGGGGCGCCAGACGACAAAGGTGGCTCTGAACAGGAATCACTCATGCTCGCGTTTCGCCCGAACATCCCGGCAGGTGGAAACGCAAGCCCATCCGAGCCGCGACGGGGTGCCCCATGGGCCAGGGAGCGGCTCGGATTGACGACGCATTCCCGAAGGAGGAAGGGCGGCGGTGAGGGCGGCTCGCGCGGGGAGCTGGTTCCGCAGCCAGCCTTTCAGGATCTTCTCGACTGCCTGCTGCAAGAGGGAGAGGAATCACGTTGTGGGCATGGAACAGACCAGGCAGGAAAGGAGCGTCCCATGACCCCTCAACTCCGCCCTCGCCTCCGCGACCTCGGCGTCAGTATCGGCCGACTGCCGTGCGGGCCGCAGAACGCCCTGTCCGACGTTGCGGGTGTCCGGGTGGGCCACGTCACCTTGATCCGCGGAGAGGGGAAGCTGGTGCCGGGAGAAGGGCCGGTGCGCACCGGCGTCACGGCGATCATCCCCGACGACGGTATCCTGCCATGCCGGCCGCTGCCGGCGGCGGTGGACGTGATCAACGGCTACGGCAAGTCGGTGGGGCTGGTGCAGGTGCAGGAGCTGGGTGAAATCGAGACGCCGATTCTGCTGACGAACACGCTCAACGTCGGCAAGGCGATGGACGCGCTCGTCCAGTGGATGGTCCGGCGCGACCCGAACATTCGCTCCGTCAATGCAGTGGTTATGGAATGCAACGACAGCTCACTCAACGACATCCAAGGCCGGCACGTCAAACGCGAGCACGTGTTCGAGGCGTTGGCAAACGCCTCCGCCGAGTTCGACGAAGGCTCGGTCGGCGCGGGTACCGGGATGCGGGGCTTCGGGTTCAAGGCGGGCATCGGCACCGCGTCGCGCGTCCTCGATGCGGCGGACGGCGGCTGGACGGTAGGCGCGCTGTCGCTGACGAACACCGGCGGCCCCGGCGACCTCCGGATCGACGGCGTCGCCATACCGGCCGAGTGCGCCGAGCCGGAGAGCGAGTTCGGCTCAATCATCCTAATCGTCGCCACCGACGCTCCCACCACAAGCTGGCAACTCAAGCGACTCGTGCGCAGAGCCAGCTTCGGTCTAGCGCGCGCCGGCGGCATCGCCAGCCACGGCAGCGGCGATATTGCGCTGGCATTCTCGACCCTCCCCGCGGAGACGGCGGCTCCCGTCTCCACGGGCCAGCTCAGCACGCTCTTCCGCGCCTGCCTCGAAGCAGTCGAAGAAGCAATCGTCAACTCGGTGCTGGCCTCCGGGACCATGGTAGGGCGAGACGGCAACCGAGCGGCGGGGATCGACTGCGGGAAGGTGAGGGAGTTGGTGCGGGTGCGCGACGGGTGACCTACGTGGCCACCCAAGAGGTTCACGCACCGCACCGCACCGTCACAAACACTACCGAATGTGGCGGAATCGCGCAACTCATGCCGGCACGTGAGACCTCCACTGTGAAGTCTGCCACGAAGTCTTCCTTGCGCTCCAGGAGCGGGTTGGCGTCGGGGTCGGCGCTGGAGAGGACGGTGCCTTCGGCCTTGGCGGGGGTGAAGTTGCGCAGGGCGACGCGGCAGGGGACGGTGCGGTCCCAGGAGCCGTTGGCGAGGACGAAGTGGATTGTTCTGCCGTCTTCGCTGAGGGTGACGAGGGCGGGCGTCAGCGGACCCGGGAAGGCGCCGGGGGTTGTGTAGGGGTCGTCGCCTTTGGCGGGGGCGTAGTCGGGGGCGGCGCCCTGCGCATCGAGGACGGTTTGGCCGACGTGGCGGTTGAAGTAGTAGTAGAGCCAGTAGCCCATGCACCGCTTGTCGGGGGCGTCGGTGGCGAGGACGCCGAAGCCCGGCGACTTGCGGTAGGAGAACATCTGCCACGAGCTGGCGCCGCGGAGCAGCGCTTCGCGGGCGTAGTAGATCAGCCGGACGGCGCGGTGGAGCGTGCCGAAAATGTTGGCGTTGCGGTTCACGTCGTCGGCGCGCTCGCCGTTGGGACCGCCGCTGTGCATGCCCCACTCGGTGTCGAGCTGGCAGACTTCGCGGCCGGGGTTGTAGGCGCGGATCAGGGCGTTGACCCGCAGAATCTGGTCGAGTACCTTGTAGTTCTCGGTGAGCGTGGCGACCTCAAACTTGCGCTTGTCGGCGTTGGAGACGGCGTAGTAGTGGCCGACTACGAAGTCATAGTGGCCGGCGGCCAGCTTGAGCACGTAGTTGCCCCACTTCAGGCTGCCCTGGTTGATTGCGACGCCAATCTGCGCTTCCGGCTGGACTTCGCGGATTGCGGCCGCGACGGCTTTGACGTGTTCGACGTACTCCTCGGGAGACGCGAAGGCCGTTCCGGGCCGCCCGAGGTACGGCTCGTTGGAGATCTCCCAGTAGTGGAACCCGTAGCCTCGCGCGACGGAGTGCAGCACGCCGCGCGCCCACCCCTCCGGAGCCAGCTTGCGTTCGGCGCCTTGCGTCTCGAACTCCAGCACCAACGTGTCCAGCGGGATGTCCGTTCGGCGGCACACCTCGGCGGCTTTGTCGATCGAGTCCTCCAGCGAGAACGGCTCATCGCCGACGCCGTAGAAGCGCGTCATCGGCAGCCGCAGCTCGCGCACGGCGTTCTCCTGCTCCGGGCTCATGTTGTACTTGCCATCGCGGTCGTACGGCAGGCGGGTGAAGCCGGCGACTCGGTGGAACGACACCCCGCCGACGTTCCGGTTCGCGGGCCGCAGCGGCTTCTTTGCGTCGACGGTCAAGTCCAGTTGGTCGCCGGGCCGGAGCCGGTGCTGGAGCGGCTCATCCTGAAGGGATGCCTCGTCCATCAAGCGTCCCTCACGCGGGCTCTTCTGTTCGGTGACCACCACGTCATCCAGCCAGAGCGTCGTCGCCTCCGCCTGCACGGTGGTGGCCCTGAAAGTGAGCAGGAGGTAGCGGCTGCGCTCGGCGTTGAAGTCCCAGCCTTCATCAATGGCGAAGCTGGACTGCTTCCACTCGGTGCCGACGTCGAGGGGGTAGAACCCCGGCGCTGGCGCGTCGGTGAACGGGTTGATCGTCGAGTAGGCGGTGACGCCGAACTGCGAGGCGCCCGGGCGGTCGGCCTTTGCCCAGAACGTGACCTCGTAACGCATTCTCGACTGCGGCCGAATTGCCTGGTCGGGCGCGCTGACGATGTAGCCGGCCGTGTCCGCCGGGTGGTGAATGCGGAAGCACGCCTTCCCGCCGTGCGGCGCAGTCGTGTCGCGGGTGAAGTTGGCGGGCACCTTGTATTGCTGCGCGCCCCACATCGTCCAGCCGGGAGGCGGGCTGTCGGGGGAGTTTAGCTCGAAGTCGCCGTTGTAGATCAGGTTGGCGTTCTCAGCGAAGCCGACAGTGACGGTTAGCAGCGCGAGAAGTGGGAGGCAGCTCAGCCACAGCCTCCCGAGTGGCGGAATGCGGCGCGGATTGGCAAGGCGGGTGGCGGGCATTGGCAGGTACCTCGCTGTTCTCAATCAGGGCGTCGGTCGGACCCAGCAGACTGAGCCGACCGATCGGTCCTATTGTGTCCTATCGGGTCGCCCGTCGGGAGCGCCAGGAGGTCTGACGCAGCCGCTGGCGAACTACGTCGAACGTCGGTCCGAGCAGCCAACCGCGCTCGGACGAGGTACTCGCAGAAGAGAGCTGTCACCCACGTCCATGGTTTCACCTTCGTCCGCTCCCGCCACGGTGCCAAGCGCGTCGCCCTCTCCAGAGGTATTGCGCGCGCGGGCGATCATGCTCGGGCTGGTGCTGATCCCGTTCAACTCCTACTGGGTCGCCTTCATGGAGTCCATCCGGTACACCGGGCACCCGACCACCTACAGCCTCTACTTCAATGTGGTCTTCATTCTCTTTCTGCTGGTCGGCATCAACGAGGCGCTCCGGCGCTTTCTTCCTCGGCTGTGTCTGAGCCGGGCGGAGTTGGTGGTCGTCTACTTCATGCTGGCCCTCGCCTCAGCGCTGGTGGGGCACGACCAGGCCCAAGTGCTGCTCTCGCTCATCGGCTATCCGTACTACTTCAACCGGCCCGAGTTGGGCTGGGACAACACGTTCATGCCGCTGCTGCCGAAGCAGCTCTACGTGTCGGACGAGACTGCCCTGCTCCACCTGTACACCGGCGGCAAGAGCCTGTGGGACCCGGAGAACTTCGGCGCGTGGATCCAGGCGCTGAGTTGGTGGGGTGGGTTCACGCTGGCGTTGCTGGCCGTCATGTTCGGGCTGTGCGTAGTGTTCCGGCGGCAATGGTCGATCAACGAGAAGCTCGCCTTCCCCCTGGTGAAGCTGCCCATCGAGATGGCCAGCGAGGGGGCGGAGCTCTGGCGGAACAAGGCGCTGTGGGGGGCGATGCTCGCTCCGGCGTTCATCAACACCCTCAGCAACCTGCACCTGATGTACCCGGCGGTGCCCGAGCTGAACATCCGGCAGATCAACCTTGATCAGTACTTCTCCACGCGCCCGTGGACTGCGTTGGGCTGGACTCCGGTGACGTTCTTCCCCTTCGCCATCGGGGTCGGGTTCCTGCTGCCGCTGGACCTGCTGCTTTCGAGCTGGTTCTTCTACGGCTTCTGGAAGACCCAACGAATCGTGGTGGCCATGCTGGGATACAGCGTTGGGCAGGGGCAGCCGCCGTACCCGGCGGAGCAGTCGTTCGGGGCGTACCTCGGCGTCGCCCTGTTTGCGCTGTGGGCTGCCCGGATGCACTTCAAGAACGTGTGGCTGGCCGTCATCGGCAAGGGCGGCACGGAGGCAGCAGAGGCCTGGCGCCTCCGGCTGGCTGCCGTGGCGATTGGCGGAGGGCTGGCGGCGTTGATCTGGTTCTCCGCCACCAACGGGATGGACGAGCTGTCCGCCGTGCTGTTCTTCGTGCTGTACTACCTGATCTCCATCACGGTCGGCAGGCTGCGGGGGGAGTTCGGCGCACCCGTTCATGACCTGCACTTCGCCGACCCCGGCTACATCATGACTCAGGTCGCCGGCACCGCGCCGTTCTCGCCGAAGACGCTGATCATGTTCAGCAACTACTTCTGGTTCAACCGCGCGCATCGCAGCGACCCCATGCCGGTGCTCCTGGAGGGGATCGTCTCGGGCGACCAACTTCGGACCCGGCGCACCACGCTGCTGGTTGCCCTGGGGTTGGCGGCCGTGGTGGGACTGATCTCGGCGTACTGGGCGCTGCTGCAACAGTACTACGACCTGGGCGCCGGGACGGCAAAGGTGATCGGCGGCATGCAGCGCGGCTTCGCCCGGCAACCGTTGGACCGGCTCCACTCCTGGATGTCGGCCCCGCAGAAGCCGCAGAACGGCGCCACCGGGTTCATGGCCGGCGGCTTCCTGTTGACAGCGTTCCTGTACTGGCTGCGCATCCGACTGGTCAGCTTCCCGCTGCACCCGGTCGGCTACGCCATCTCCGGCACGTGGTCGATGGAGCTGGTGTGGATGCCGCTCTTCTTGGCGTGGTGCTGTAAGGCCGCGCTCTTCCGGTACGGCGGCTTCAGCGCCTACAAGAAAGCAATCCCCCTCTTCCTTGGGCTGATCATCGGCGACTTCGTCAGCGGCGCTATCTGGAACCTGCTGGGGCTGTGCTTCGGGTGGCAGGTGTATCACTTTCTGGGTTGACCGGCGATACACTTTCTTTGGCGGGGATGCGCTATAATGACAGCCATCTCGCGAGAGGGGGGCACCCGATGAGCACTTCAGCCGTGTTACAGCGAGCCGACAAGGCGGTTGGCGTCGCGAAGCGTGCCTACGATCTGATGGCGCCGGGCCTCGGGTTTGTGTTGGGGCTCACCGTGCCCACCAAGTCCATCGACCCGCGCACCGTGTACTCGCTGGGCGAGGTCGCCAAGCTGCTGAAGGTGCGTGACGTTGCGGCGGTGCAGGCGCTGGTCGACACCGGGCAGTTGCCGGCGCGGGAAGTGGGCGGGCAGCACGTGGTCCTGGGCCAGGCGATTCTGGATTTCTTCAAGTGACAACCATGCACGTCACGTTCAACTACCGCTGGAAGGAGGAGTCACCCATGTGGGCACTTCTGAAAGGAGCCACTGCAGGCTCGTTGATGTACCTCGGCGCTCGGGAGCTGTACCAGCAGGTGCGCCGACAGGTGAAGTCAGACCGCATCTACACCCAGAGAGAAGTCGCGCATCTCCTGCGGGTGCCGGAAGCTGAAGCGTTGGCACTCATCGAGTCGGCGAGGATTCCGGGGCAGTACGTCGGCAGCGAGTACCGAGTGATGGGCGCGAGCGTGATCGACTTCCTGAACACGCGGGCGCCCGTACAGGCAACGCCACAGGCTGCGAATGCCTGAGCTGCCCGAGGTTGAGGTCGTTCGTCGGGGTCTCCAAACGCAGGTCGTCGGGGCGACCATCGCGCGCGTGACCGATGTTCATCCGCGCGCAGTGCTGGGTATGACGGGGCGCCAGCTCGGCGCGCAGGTCCGCGGCGCCCGCTTCGAGGCGATTGGTCGGCACGGCAAGTACCTGCTGTGCCACCTGAGCAACGGCCGCACAATCATCGCCCATCTGCGGATGAGCGGCAAATTCCGCGTGATTGGCGCTGCCGACTCTCCCGTTCCATACACCCGCGCCCGGCTCCATCTGGCCGATGGCCGGTCGCTCTGCTATGCCGATGTGCGCACGTTGGGGAACATGCGGGTGGTGGCGACGGACCAGTTGGCAGGCGATCCCTCGCTCGGCATCCTGGGGATAGACGCCCTCGACCCCGACTTCACCTCGGGCTACCTCCGCGAACGCGTGCGCGCGTCGAGGCGGCAACTGAAGGTCTTCCTGCTGGACCAGTCCAACTTCGCCGGTGTCGGCAACATCTACGCCTCGGAGATCTGCTTCTTGGTGGGGATCAGCCCCTTCCGGCGCACCAACCGGCTGACCCGAGCGGAGACGGAAAGACTACACCGCGCGATCGTGGACGAGCTGACGGCAGCCGTCGAACACGGCGGGACGACCTTCGACGTGAACTCCCCCCACCTGTATCTCGACGCCAACGGCCAGCCCGGCCGGCATGCCGACTGCCTGCGAGTCTACCAGCGCCACGGTCTGCCATGCCGGTCGTGTGGCGACACCATCCGTCGGAAGGTGCAGCAGCAGCGGGGTACGTTCTACTGCCCGAAGTGTCAGCGGTAGGGTGGTGGAGTGGTGAGTGGTGGAGTAGCGGGTGCATGCAGCGCTGCCTACGTTCTCGCAGCGTAGTTTGGAGCTTAGCCGCGAGTCGCCGCCCCAGTCCTCGACCACTCACCACTCACCACTCACCACTCCACCACTCACCACTCCACCACTCACCACTCTACACTCCCGCCCTACTGCTCCCGTTCGGCCGGCGCCTTTGCGAGCGCCTCGGCGGCGGCTTGGAGCTGGGTGTAGCCGACGCTGGAGGTGACGTGGTAGCGGACGGTGAGCTTGCCGGCGACGACGCCGTTCTGGTTGCGCCAAGTGGGGGCGAGGACGGTGCGGACGGCCTTGTCTTTGCCGGTGGGCGTTGCGCGGAGTGCTGCTTCCCAGTTCTCTGGTTGCTCGATCAGGCACACCAGCCCGGCTGTCTTGGAGCAGAGGGCAAGCCAGGTGCCAGTGAGGCTCTCGCCCAAGTGCAGCCATTCGCCGGTCAGCGGTGGAGCTACGTAGAAGCCTTCGCGCTCTTTCAGCGGCAGCGCCAGTTGACCGTCCGTACTCTGGTCAAATGCGTAGGGATAGGCCAGGGCGACCTCGCGGCTCTCCTCACCCGCGAAGATGTCCTTCGGTTCCAGCGTCAGCGTCACGTCTCCGGTTCGCTCGTCCAGAGCAACCTCCAGGTGGCACGGGACCTGGGCTTGCACTTCGCCGGAGAAGGTGCGCTGCTCGCGGCTGGCAGAGCGGACGCTGAACGTCTGGTCGGGAACGACCTGCCGCCAAGTCTTGCGGGTGAGCTTGTCATAGATTGTGAACGAGCCGTTCCCCGGGTCGACGCGAACCGCCACCCGGCCATTCTCGACGAGCAGCGTTCCGTCCGGGCGCTGGCCGCCCCGGCCCAGGGCACCCGGGCCACGCCCCCCGCCGAGGGCGCCCAAAATCCCGTTCAGGTCCATGTTGGGGAGCTGAGGCATGGCGGGCAGCGGCCCCGGCCGCTGCGGGAACTGGGGCCGGGGACCGGCTCCAGGCTGTGGTCGTGACTCTGCCTTTCGGGGGGGCTGCTTGCCTCGCCCGCCGCTCTTTCCGGGGGAGGAGGCTCCGGCCAACTGCTGGCCAAGCTTGGCCAGCAGGGCGCCCGCCTGCTCGGTGTTGCCCGACTGGAACATCTGCGCCAGCCGCTGCGCCTGTCCCCAGACTTGGCTCATGTCTGCACCAGGCGCCCCCTGAGGGCCTGGCGTCGCCCCCGGCGTCTGTCGGCCCGGTCCGCCTCGGCCGCGCTCCGGCGGGTTCGCGCCGGGTCCCTGGGGCGCCTTGCCGCCGGGCGGTGACCACTGGCCGGGCGCCCGGCCCGGGCCCGGCATCCCCGCCATTCCCTGAAGCTGTTCGAGACCCCACTGCCCCCTCCCCCCGCGCGACTGCTGCGTGTTGCTTCGTTCGCGGAGCTGAGCCAGCGTGGTCTGTTGTTGGCTCAGGGTGCGGTTGACCGTTTCCAGTTGGACAGCCAGCTCTTGGTTCTGCTGGTACAGCCGCGCGCCGAGAACCAGAGCCGCGAGGGCGATGACGCTAACCAGCGCCAAGACAATCCGCGTGCCCCGAGGGCGCCTGGGGCCGGGGCCTGGGAGGGCGAGCTCCTCGAACTCGGAATGGGGCGTCAGTTCCTGAAGGTGCGCGTCAGCCATGACCGACTCCTTTCTGTTGTTCAGAGGGGACTGCTTGCCCGGTGTGTCGGTAGAATACCCCGTCTGTGCGGCCCTGTCAATCGGCGGGGCGCGCTCCGCGCCGAGGGCAGACCGCCCAAAAGCAATTGCGCATTGGGGCAGCCAATTGACACGGCGGCACCCAAGCGCTAAAATGCCTCCACTCGGCAGCCACGCGGGGTGCCCGTGACTGCTTTGCGGACGCAAGACGTAGTGGCGCGTCACGCCTCAGGAGGTCACGCGGTGGCTGAAGTTGCGGAGATCATCGCCAAGCTCGCAGATAACTCGATGGACCTCTTGGAGGACTGCCTCGCAGACCTCCGAGACACCGGAAGCGCGTCGATCCAGGCGCTCCCTCTCGAGGATCTCAGAACCTGCCTGTATATGGCGACCTTGCGGGTGCTCGACTTCCTGCGGCGGGAAGCGGGAGCGGAGGGCGGCGAGAGACCGACCGGCGACTCCAAGGCCATCTTCCTGACTGGCGCCGCTCGAATCGTGGACGCCATCGAGAACTCCTCTCCCTACACAACGGGGCACTCCCGGGCGGTGGCGAAGTACGCCGGCCAGCTTGCTGCGCGCGCACGGATGACGGACGCACAGATCGAGGAGGTCGAGTATGCGGCGCTGGTTCACAACATCGGCAGAATCAACGAGGCGCCCGACTTGACGCAATCGACGCGTCGGCTGTCTGACAGCGAACTGACCCAGGCCCGCGACCACTGCGTCGTCGGAGCGGAGATTATCCGACCGATCAGCTTCCTCACGCCCATTGTCCCGATGGTCCGGCACCACCATACGCGCTTCGACGGCACCGGCTATGCCAGCGGCGTCCGGGGCGAGGACCTCCCCTTGGGCGCGCGGATCATCTCCATCGCAGATGCCTACAACGCGATGCGCAGCGATCGCCCGTACCGGTCGGCCCTCTCGCGCGACGAGACAATCCTGGAGATCGACAAGAACGCCGGCCGACAGTTCGACCCCAAGCTGGTTCCCTTTGTTCACGACCTGTAGGGCGACTGAAGCCTTCGCAGAGGCGTCCGGAAGGCTGTTCCGAGCGGTGCCGGAGAACGGGGCGGACAGGCGAGGAGACATGGCAACACGACCGAACTTCGACCAGATCCGGGCGATGTTGGCGCAGAACAAGGGAGAGGAGGACGAACCGGTCGACGACGCCGCGGGTCAGCTTGGCTCCGGAAAGACGCCCGTCATTCCCCCCGCTCCCGGGTCCATTCGAGAAACCGGTCTGAACGAGACGTTTCTCGAGAACCTCCTGGTGAAGATGCTGTTCCGCCGAGGGCAGCTCACGTTGGGTCAGTGCTGCGTGGAGCTGCGCCTGCCGTTCCCCGGCGTGGTCGAGGATACCTACCTCGCACTGAAGCGAGAGATGCTGCTGGAAGTGAAGGGCGGCAACGACCTCTCCACCGTGGGGCTGCGGGTCGCGCTCACCAACGAAGGCATGTCCCGCGCCAAGACGGTCCTTGAGCGGGAAGGGTACGTGGGGCCGGCACCCGTCCCCTTGGACGCCTACAAACAGCAGCTCGCCAACCAGCCGGTGAAGTGGTCGCAGGTTACCGACGAGAGCATGCGGCAGGCATTGGGGGACGTGGTTGTCTCCGAGGCGACACTCGAGAAGCTGGGACCGGCGTTCAACTCCGGCCGGTCGATGTTCCTGTTCGGCAACCCCGGCAACGGGAAGACGCTCATCTCCGAACGGATGGCGCGTGCCCTGCGCGGGCGGATGCTGATCCCGTACGCGATCGAGGTCGGCGGCCAGGTGGTCCAGTACTTCGATGGCAGCTATCACACTCCGGTCCCTTCGGCCATGGAGCGAAAGCGCCTCGACGAAGGCGGCTCGCCGCCGATTGACACCCGCTGGATTGTCATTGAGCGGCCGTTCCTGATCGTCGGCGGCGAGCTGAAGCTGGCGCACCTAGATCTGACGTTGGACCCCTCGCTCATGTACTACACGGCGCCCGTCCAACTCAAGGCAAACGGCGGCGTGCTGATGATTGACGACTTCGGCCGGCAGCAGGTCTCGCCGCGCGACCTGCTCAACCGGTGGATTGTCCCGCTGGAGAAGCGGCTCGACTACCACACGCTGCCTACGGGGCTGCAGGTTGCGATGCCCTTCGAAGTGCTCGTCATCTTCTCCACGAACATGGAGCCGAAAGACCTCGTGGACGAGGCGTTCCTCCGGCGCATCCGCTACAAGATTGAGATCGGTGACCCCACCGAAGACGACTTCCGACGCATCTTCCGCACCTGCTGCGGCCAGGTGGGTCTGGCGTACGACCAG
This sequence comes from Armatimonadetes bacterium CG06_land_8_20_14_3_00_66_21, assembly GCA_002779825.1. GTDB lineage: Bacteria > Armatimonadota > Abditibacteriia > CG2-30-66-41 > CG2-30-66-41 > CG2-30-66-41. The sequence continues at coordinate 31,792 of PEVN01000169.1, forward strand.
GAAATGCTGGACTACCTCGTCGACCGCCATTACTTCCAGGAGAACCGCCCCTTCCGGGCCGTGCACCCTCGCGATCTGCTGTCGCAGCTTGTGGACATCGCCAACTACACCGGCCAGGAGACGCGGCTGACCCGGGACCTGCTCGACCGGGCGGTCGCCACCTACTTCGTCGCGCTGTAAGGGCTGCTGTTGTCTTCCCCCCTCCGCGTACCACGCGAACCCGTGTCTCTCCGGCGCCGCCGTCGGCGGAGAATGTCCGGCGCACCGGCCATGGTCTTACTCGCGGGCAGCCTGTCAGCAATCGCGACCGGACCGGCCGCGGGCAGTCGCCTCAAAACAGGACTGGAACGCTTCATGGGGCGGCAGGCCGTGGCGGTCCTCCGGGACCAGTATGGGCTCTCCCGAAGCCCAACGCTGACTCGGTGGGTTGAGCGAGTGGGCCGGCAGGTCATCGCCCCGGCACCGAGGCACGACGTTCGCTGGGAGTTCTTCGTGCTCGACACTGACGAGGTGAACGCCGTTGCTGCGCCGGGCGGGTTCATCTTCGTAACCCGGGGACTGCTGCACGCGGCGCGCTCGGAGGACGAAGTCGCTGCGGTGATGGCTCACGAAGCCGGCCACGTCATCGACAGCCACTCCTTCGAGCAGACGCTGCTGGAGAGCGGGATGCTGCTCCTGCTCAACGCGCTTGACGGCGACCGCCAGCGCGAAGCGCGGACCACCCTTGCCGCCGCGGAGATGCTCCTTTCGTTCCGGTTTTCTCGCGACGACGAGTTGGAGGCTGACCAGTGGGGAGTGCGCCTTGCGGCCGAGGCGGGCTACCGGCCGGAGGGGATGCTGAGCTTCTTCGACACGCTCCGGGCGATGGAGGGGAAGCCTCCGAAGCGGTGGGAAATCCTCCTCGCCACGCACCCGCCCGAGGCCGCTCGCCGGAGAGAGGCCGAGAAGAGCCCCTGGCTGAGTCGGCCGGACCCGACGTGGGCTCCGCGACGGCTGCAGTCCCTGACTGACCGCTTCCGGTGGAATGCGGCCCTGAGGCTGTCGCGTGAGTCGCCTGCCCTCAAAGGGCAGCCCGGTGCTGCCGAGACGGCCGCCCGCCTGACCGGGCTGCTTGCGGCGCTGCCGGCGGAGAGGTTGACCCCGCTGCCTGACGCCGTTCGGCAGCAGTGGCAGGCACTTGAGGCTGAGGAGGGCCGCTGGCAGGTGACGGCGAAGAATCGCTGCCGGCAGCTCAACGACGCGCTGGCTCGCGCCTTCGCCCAACGCAAGGTGGACGAGCCGCTGGGCCGGCTCTCCTTCGTGCGGACGAACCCGGAGGACCCGCTCTGGCTGTACACCGCCTGGCGCGTCGCCTTCCTTCGGCAGAAGGTGGACGACGCGCTGATGCGGTGCCTGCGAGTCCACCGAGTGGGCTTGCGCGGGATGGGCGGGCTGCAGCAGGCGCGCGCCGCGGTGCGTACGCGCGGCGCCGTGCAGCCGTTGTCCGCCGACGTGCAGGACTCCCTTGGGGCAGAACGTTCCGTGCAGATTCGCCTACACCTTGGCGCGGCCTTAACCAACGCCGACGAGTCCGCCCGCCTGGCGCGCCGGGCGCTGCGGGACATGCTCCCACCGCTCCTTGCGCTGCTGGACCCGACGCGCCCGCGCTCCGTACGTCTCAGCCGCTCGCGACTGCTGACGGCGGAGACGACACTGGCATATGCTGAACTTGAGACGCAGCGGGCTTGGCGGCGCGCCGCGGAGGCCGACCGGCACTTGAGCCTCGCCGGCCTTCACCTCGCCTTGGCCGACCTCGCCTCGGTCGAGCTCTCCGGGCAGCTCTGCTCGGCCCAGTGTCTACAGTTGGCGGCGCACGAACTGAGTTGCGCTGCAACCGACCTGCGGTCTGAGGGTGCCGCCGGACAAACCGTTGCGCAGTGCCTTGAGAGTCGATTCCCGGCGTTGGAGCATCTGCAGACCGGGTCGGGCGAACCGGCGAAGACTTGGCTTTCTCTCAGCTCGCCCGTAGACCTGTCGGCGGCGTGCGTGATGCTCTCGCTTGTGCAGCGCGCGTTTCGGGAGGAAGCGGAGGCACGACTGTAGCCCCGGTTCGCGTTGGCAAGCCGATATGGTAAGAGAACGCAGTGAAATACGGAATCCTCGCAGACATCCATGGGAACCTCGAAGCGCTTCAGGCAGTGCTCCCGCTGCTGGAACACTGCGACGAGATCCTCTGCGCCGGTGATGTCGTCGGCTACGGTCCCAATCCCAACGAGTGCTGTGCGCTGTTGCGGGAGCGGAACTGCGCGACCATCGAGGGCAACCACGACCTCGCGAGCATCGGTGCGTACGACCTCCGCTGGTTCAACGACCACGCGCGCGCGGCCATCGAGTGGACGGCGAAGCAACTCACGCCTGAGAATGCGGCGTTCCTGGAAGCCAACCCACAGCGCCTCGAGCGGGAGACCTTCTCGATGGCGCACGGCTCGCTGGTCAGTCCCGTCGAGCAGTACCTGGGGTCGGTCTGGGATGTGCAGTCCACCTTCGAAGCGATGGAGAAGGATCTCTGCTTTGTCGGTCACACCCACGTTGCAGCCGTGTTCTCCCGCGGGCTGTTCAACCGCTTGGGTGAGCGGGAGGTGTTCCCGGCGGGCGGAACGGTCAAGCTGCGCCGCAACCGCAAGTACGTCATCAACTGCGGCAGCCTGGGCCAGCCGCGTGACCGGAACCCCGCCGGCAGCTTCGGCCTCTATGACTCGGACGCGGGCGTTGTCGAGATCCTGCGTGTGCACTATGATGTCGCCTCGACCCAGCAGAAGATGGCCGCGGTCGGCTTGCCCAAGTTGCTGATCACGCGCCTTGCCCACGGGACGTAGCGCCTCCGGGCGGCCGCGAGCCTGAGACAGTCCCTCCCGCGCCCCCCTCTTCGCCGAGCAAAGGAACCAACACGATGATTAGAGCCGGTGTTTGGGCTGTGAGTGTCGCACTGATCTCGCTGCCAGGAGGCTGCGGCGGGGGCAACTCCGCCCCCGCGCCGCCCGAGGACGGCGGCAACGCCAAGCCGGAGTTCCGTGGCTTCGACGCAATGACCGCCCTCGGGCTACTCAAGAAGCAAACAGACTTCGGCCCCCGCCCACCCAAGTCCGCCGCCCATGGGCAGCTCAAGGCCTACCTCGTCGAGACGCTCGGGCAATGGGCAACAGTCACCCAGCAGGACTTCGAGCAACAGGTGAACGGCGTCACCTACCCCCTGACCAACCTCCTCGGAGTCATTCCTGCCGCTACCCGAAGCAGCAAGACGGCGAAGCGGTCGCGCGCGGGGAAGCGCCTCATGCTCGCCGCGCACTGGGATACCCGCCTTGTCGCCGATCAGGACCCGGATCCCAACCGCCGTGGCGAGCCGATTCTGGGTGCCAACGATGGCGCCTCGGGAGTGGCCGTCCTACTCGAAGTGGCCCGCATACTCAGCAAGGACAAGCCCAACGTCGAAGTGGTGATCGCCCTGTTCGACGGGGAGGACTTCGGCGACTACCTGTACGGCTCGACCTACTTCTCCAAGCACATGGGCGACTTCAAGCCCGACCAGGCGATCCTGATTGACATGATCGGCGACGCCGACCTGCACGTCCAACACGAAACCAACTCGATGAACGCCGCCCCCCAGCTCTTCAACACCGTCGTCAACGCCGCGAAGGAGTTGGGGTTCGAGGACCACTTCGACGGCCGCGAGATCGGCATCTGGGACGACCACCTCCCGCTCATCCGCAAAGGCATCCCCGCCATCGACCTCATCGACTTCGACTATGGCCCGGTCAACAGCTACTGGCACACCCACGAAGACACCGTGGACAAGTGCAGCGCGGAATCACTACGGGTGATCGGGGAGACGCTGTTGCGGGTGGTGTACGGGATGTAGGGGCGGGCATCCCTCCGAACTTGCGGTCCGTGAACAGAGGAGCGACTGCGGGGAGGGGCCGTGAAGCCGGTCGCCCCAAGGTATGGGGCGGCGCGTCAGGGCCGGCAGCCTCACTGCTCGCCCCCACAAAGCTGCTGGCCACAGCTACCTGATCGCCACTTCCTTCCCCCGCGCCGCCGACTTGTAGACTGCATCCAGGATCTTCATGACGCGGAGGCCTTGCTCGGCGGTCGCAAGGGGCTGCTTGCCGGTGCGAATGCACTGCACGAAGTGCTGCATCTCCCAGTCGTAGCCGCCGCCGGCCGGCTTGATCTCCTCGGTCACCAGCGCGCCCTTGGACTCGCGGATCACGGTCGCCGTGCCGCCGGGGGAGAGCTTGACGCCGCCCTTAGTGCCGAACAACTCCACGCCGCCGCCCTGGTCGATGACATTGGCGCACCAGCTCGCTTCCAGATGGAGCGCGGCATCACCCCGGAACCGTACCAGCCCGGAAGCCATGTCGTCCACGTCGAAGGTGCGGCTCTTGCCGAGGGTGAACCCGGGCGGCCAGCCGATCTTCTCCATGCCGGGCACGCGCTCACCCTTGCTCATCCGCGGGCCGAACTTCGCCCACGTCTGTCCGCTGGCTGCAACCGGCTCCGGGGAGCCCATGAGCCAGAGCGCCAAATCGAGAACGTGGACGCCGATGTCGATGAGCGCGCCGCCCTTCGCCATCGAGGCCGTGGTGAACCAGCCGCCGAACCCCGGGATGCCGCGTTGCCGGAGGATGCCGGCCTTGGCGTAGTAGATCTCGCCCAGCGCGCCCTTGTCGATGAGCTTCTTCACCGCTTGCGAGACGGAGTTGAACCGCATGGTGAAGCCGACCATGAACAGGCAGTTGTTCGCCTCGGCGGCGGCAAGCATCTTCTCGGCTTCCCGTGCGGTCATCGCCAGCGGCTTCTCGCAGCAGACATGCTTGCCGGCCTTGAACGCGGCAATGGACACCGGGCCGTGGAGCGAGTTCGGCGTGCAGACGCTCACACCGTCCAGCTCGTCCAGCTCCATCATCTTCCGGTAGTCGGTGTAGACGTTGGGCACTTGGTACTTCTCCGCCATCTCCACCAACCGCTTCTCGTCGACGTCGCAGATTGCGGTGATCTCCACGTCCTTCTGCTTTGCGTAGTTCGGCAGGTGGGCGACATCGCCGATGCCGCCGACTCCAACTACTCCGACACGGATTCTCCTGGGCATGCAGTCCTCCTCCTTAGGCTCATTCTGGCTACGACTGGAGGGCAGGCGTCAGCCGGTCGCCAACGCTGGGGGCACCGCAGACTGGACCGGCTGACGCCTGCCCTCCACACTGGTCACTCCGTCGCCTGCTCCGCCAGCTTCCCGAACCGGTGCACGATCGCCAGCGCCGGATCGAGCGGCACGTCCACGCCAACCGTTCCCTGGGGAATCGCGATGGTTGGGGTCGCTCGTGGTGACTCGCCCCCGAACTGGGGCAGCCACTGCCGCTCTGCTTCCAGCATCTCCGTCGCCAGGTCGCGGGCTTCCTTGAGCGTCAGCACGGCGGACGTGAGCGGGTCCATCTGGACAGCCTGGCACACCATTTCCGGGTCGCCGTTCAGCGCCGCATGGACGGCCAAGCCCTGAACGGTACCGTTGCTCTGGCAGAGCGCGGCGCACTGCCGGGGTAAAGCGCCGACGGGCACGGGGTGCAGCCCGGTGCGATCCACGTAGATCGGCACCTCGACGCAGCAGTCGGGAGGCAGGTTCGAGATCAGACCGTTGTTGCGGACGTTTCCGTTGAGTTTGAAGACCTTACCGGTCTCCAGCGCCTCGATGATGTACGAGCAGAACTCGACGCTGCGCGGCGCGAGCTTGGGCGACTCGAAGGCGAGCGGGTCGGTGGTCGCGTACTTCTCCATGATGTGCTCGCACCACTTCAGGTAGGCGCCCGTCTCGCCGCCGAACGCCGGCTCGTCGCAGTACAGGTCGAGCGCTCGCTGGCTGCTCCGGAACCAGGGTATGTACTCCGACAGGTGCCCGGTGCTCTCCGTCATGAAGTAGCCGAAATGCCGCATGACCTCGCCGCGGACCTTCTCGTTGACGTAGTACTCCGGCTTCTCGAAGTTCTCGCGGAGGAGCGGGTAGAGGTCCTTCCCGCCCCTCGCCAGTTTCAGGAACCACGCCATGTGGTTGGTGCCGGCGCACAGGTAGTCGATCTCGTCCTTGGGCACGGCGACATACCGGGAGATCAGGTCGAGCGTCGTCTGCACGCCGTGGCACAGCCCGATGAACTTGACATTCGTCGCCTCGCCCAATGCCCAGCAGCACATCGCCATGGGGTTGGCGTACTGCAGCATCAGCGCGCCGGGACAGAGCTCCTCCATGTCGCGGGCGAGGTCGATCAGCACCGGGATCGTCCGCAGCGCCCGGAACACGCCGCCCGGTCCGAGCGTGTCGCCAATGCATTGGTCGACACCGTGCTTCATCGGGATCTCGTAGTCCAGCTTGAAGGCGTCGAGCCCGCCCACCTGGATCATGACGACCACATAGTCGGCGTCCTTGAGCGCCTCCCGCCGGTCGAGGGTAGCGGAGACCGTCGCCGAGAGACCGTTCTCGGTGATCATCCGTTGGACGAACGCGTGCATTCTGTCGAGCTTCGGCGCCGTCCGGCTCATCAGCGCGAACTCGCTTCCCTCGAGGCACTCGGTGGAGAGCAGGTCGTTCATCAACGTCTTGCAGAAGACAATGCTGCCGGCGCCGATCATGGCGATCTTGGGCATATCAGTTCACCTCGTCTTGAGACGGTTCGCTGGGGGGATGTGGCGCGGAGCGCGGATTCCCTGGCCTGTCGTTACAGCTTCCGAAGGGACTCCTCAACTACTTGGGCATCCGGCCCCACACCGTACGCCTGGCGCTCAGCCATGTCGAAGAGACGAGCCAGCAGTTCTCGGTCATCGTCGAGGAGTTGCGGCGACGCAACTTTGGCGAGCTCCGCATTGTTCTCGTCCTTTGCGGCGAGAAGGTACAGCCCTTCGTTAGCCTTGGCGAGGAATAGGGTCAGCACCCCGTCGTTGCCAGCCTTCGGCAAGGACGCCAGGAACTGCGTGGGATACACACTCGCGCGCCACTGGAGCTTCTGATGCTTGGTTTTCTCGATTGCCAGATCCACGATGGGATGGGACATTCTAATCCACTCCTTGGTCGAGGCGTCTCAGATGGCCGACGACTCCCGCCCACCTGCAGACAATCTCAATGGCGGCGTCCGTGGCCCTCCGAGCGTCGATCCCGGACGCTACGGCATCCGGTGGAGAGCCAAAGTCGCGGAGCCGCTCGGCAACCACATCCACGTCTCGCAGGGCCGCTGTGTCGAAGCGCCTCAGATGCTCTCTGCGCAAGACGTTCATGTGCGCCAGAAGCCGCTCGGCGGAGCGCTGGACTGCGAACCACTGCTGGGCTGTGACAAGTGCCGACATCTCACGCGCATCAGCCAGGAGTGCGTCCGCCTCCTCTCTGGCACTGCGGCGTCGCATCTCCGCTCTCACCTCCGCGGCGACCTGCTTCGCGCTTCGTGCCGCACAGAGCGCCACGACTGAGGCAACGAGACCCACCACACTGGCGCTGGCTCCCACAACGTTCAGCACGACATCCACACTGAGCACTCCAGACTGTGAAAGGCGACGGCGGATCTCTTGGCGGCGTTGCGCTCACACCGACACCAGTGTTTGGAATCATAGCCGATCTACCGCGCGTTGTCTATTGCGATTGACGACATGGACCCGTCGGGATTCGCCATCGGGCAGGAGTTCATGCGCTACGCACCGAACCTCAGTAACCGCAGGAGTTGACTACATGAACCTCCAGAGAGTCGCCGTCTTCGGCGCCAGCGGCAAGCTTGGCCGGCGGTTGATGCCGCTCCTGGTGGAGCGGGGACTGACGGTGTGCGCCCTGGTGCACCGAACGCCCGTTGCGACCGAGGGTGTGGAAACGGTCAATGGGAGCATCACGGATCCGGCCGCCGTCCGCGAGGTGGTCCGGGGTGCCGACTTGGTCGTCCAGATGGCGACCACCAAGGAAGATCCCGACACGTTCTTCGACGTGAGCCTCCGCGGCACGCTGCTTCGCGCTTCGTGCCGCACAGAGCGCCACGACTGAGGCAACGAGACCCACCACACTGGCGCTGGCTCCCACAACGTTCAGCACGACATCCACACTGAGCACTCCAGACTGTGAAAGGCGACGGCGGATCTCTTGGCGGCGTTGCGCTCACACCGACACCAGTGTTTGGAATCATAGCCGATCTACCGCGCGTTGTCTATTGCGATTGACGACATGGACCCGTCGGGATTCGCCATCGGGCAGGAGTTCATGCGCTACGCACCGAACCTCAGTAACCGCAGGAGTTGACTACATGAACCTCCAGAGAGTCGCCGTCTTCGGCGCCAGCGGCAAGCTTGGCCGGCGGTTGATGCCGCTCCTGGTGGAGCGGGGACTGACGGTGTGCGCCCTGGTGCACCGAACGCCCGTTGCGACCGAGGGTGTGGAAACGGTCAATGGGAGCATCACGGATCCGGCCGCCGTCCGCGAGGTGGTCCGGGGTGCCGACCTAGTCGTCCAGATGGCGACCACCAAGGAAGACCCGGACACGTTCTTCGACGTGAGCCTCCGCGGCACGCTGAACGTGCTGGAGGCGTGCCGGGGTGAGAGCATTCAGCAGTTCCTGCTGCTCGGCGGCGATGCGGCCCTGGGCATCTGGTTCTACCCGCAGCCGATCCCCATCGATGAGAACCACTCGCTGACGGCGTACCCCGGCCACTACGCTTTCAGCAAAGTCATCGAGGAGGTGATGGCGCGGCAGTACGCCATCCAGTACGGGCTGCCGGTGACCATCCTGCGGTCTTCCTGGGT
>PEVN01000135.1:0-635 GCA_002779825.1 Armatimonadetes bacterium CG06_land_8_20_14_3_00_66_21
TAGGCGGCATAGAAGGTCTCCGAGCGGACGCCGTACCTGCGCTCGAAGTCCAGCAGATCCTGCTCAAGGGAGTGGATGTCAGTCAGGATGTCTTGGGTCGTCATCACGTGCCTTTTGCGTGGCGGGTAGCCGGTCCGGGCCCTCCCATTCTACTGGCGGAACACGCGTCGAGTCAACTCCCGTTGGCGGTCCGCAGACACACGGGTGGCAGCTACCCATGGTGCCGCTGCCCAGCCCTTCTTACGCCTCATACCCCGCCTCCCGCAGGTACCTGCCCCGCTCCCGCCTCGCCCTCGCCAGGTAGTCCACCCACGGCTCCAGGTCGAACTCCTTCACGAGGTCTTCGACCGTCACCTCGTCCATGAGCGACGCCAGGGTGAAGTGGGCTTCGGGGTAGTGGTTCTCGATCTCGACGCCGGCGCCGTACTTCTTCAGGATCTCCTGGAACTTGTTCTGGTTGCCATCGAGGTGGAAGTGCATTCGGTCCATGTTGATGACGGCCGAGAGAATCGGCGGCAGCAGGCCGGAGCGCACCTGGTTGTCTTCCCAGCCGGTCGTGCCGAGGAAGCGCCCCGCCATGTCCACCAGGTAGCTGCGGGCGGTGCAACTGCTCAGCAGGTAGAAGCCGAAGTCGC
>PEVN01000135.1:643-5782 GCA_002779825.1 Armatimonadetes bacterium CG06_land_8_20_14_3_00_66_21
TGCAACAGCCGGTCGCCGCCGATGAACGCCGAGACGAAGCAGACCAGTCGGGCGCCGTTGGCCGCCAGCCGCTGCCCCACCTCGACGAACTTCAGGTCGAAACAGATCGCGGCGCCGACCTTGCCGAAGTCGGTGTCGAACGCTGGGGCATCGGTGCCGGGGATGACGCCGATCTCCATCTCGCCGATGGTCGGCTGGTACTTGTGGTACTTGCCGATCACCTGGCCGTCGCGGCCGATGAAGCACGCCGTATTGAAGAGCTTGTCGCCATCGCGCTCCAGGATCGGGAAGCAGACGTGCATCCTGTGCTTGGCGGCAAGCTCGGCGGCGCAGTCGAACAGCGGCCCGGGGATGGTGTCGGCGTTGTCGGGCCACTGCTGGGACGGGAAGCCGCCCATGTTGAACGTCTCAGGGAGGGCGACCAAGTCGGGTTTCGCCTGTGCAGCCAACTCCAGGTCGGCCGCCAGCTTGTCGCGCAGGCGCTCCTTGTAGTTGTCGCCAGTTGGGACGCCCTGGAAGGCAATTGTTGAGACGCGGATGAGCTTGGACATGGATGGTCTCCTTGGCAGGAAGTTAGGCGTCAGCCGGTTAGTGAACACTGCGCCGCGGGAAGGGCGACCGGCTGACGCCTAACTTCCCGGAGGGAGGTGTTCAGTACTTCCCGTACCCCCGCGCCACCTCGACCATCTTGTGGATGTTCGCGTCGGGCGTATCGCGGCCGCACTGGTCGCCGGTGGACAGGATGAAGCCGCCACCTTCGCCGGCGTCGTCGATGGCCTGCTTGCAGGCGGTCTCGACGTCGGCCGGAGTGCCGCGCAACATGACGTTGGTCGTGTGGAGGTTTCCCATGAGGCTGACTTGGGCGCCGAATTCCCGCTTGAGCTGCCGCAGGTCGCAGTCGCCCATGGGCGGGACTTCGAGGGGGTTGATACTGGTCAGGTCGCTTTCTTGGGCCGAGATCTTGACGAGGTCGTATTCGGGGCCGCAGCAGTGGATCTGGCTGGGGATTCCAGCCTCCTTGCAGATCGCCGTGGTCTCCTTGAGGGTGGGCAACGCCAACTGCCGGAAGATCGGCTCGGGGTTGCTGATCATGAAGCCGGAGATGCCGATGAGCACAAAGTCGATTTCGAGCTTGACCAGTTCCTGGGTCCGCCGGACGATGGCGGCGTGGGCTTGCTTGCAGCGCTGGACGACGCGGTCGCGGGCATCGTAGTACTCGTAGACTGACTCTGGCTGAAGCCCCAGGCCCGGCAAGCCAACAGCGACTCCGACCACGCCGTCTTCACCCATCTGCTTGCGCGCCGCTTCAAGCGCCTGCAGGCCGGTGAACTGTGTGCGCGGCTCTACGTCTTCCCAGTCGGACGGGTCGCCTTCGGGCAAGCCCACTTTGGCCAGCGGCACGCCATGGGTGGGTGGGTCGGCCCGGTAGTACACGGTGCAGTGGCCGGCCCACTGGCGGCGGCCCTCCACCGTTGCGTAGTGCCGCGTGTAGATTCGCTCCGCAGTTTGCGCGACGAGGGCTTCCCGCCACTGAGGCCGGCCGGCCGCTTCCTGCCGCTCGTACTCCAACTCGACGGGCATCGCCGGCTGCCAACCGTCGAAGCCGAAGTGCTTGACCGTGTCGCCGTACGCCTGCCACAGCGGCGGGTCTTGGTACAGGTAGATGTCCCAAAACGGCTTCCCCGTGAGCCGGCACGGGATCATGTTGGAGGTGTCGGGCGCTACGGGGACACAGTCGGGCTGACCGCCGTTCATTGCGGTCAGCATTCGTTGTCTTGGGGTCACGTACTGTCCTCCTGGGGGGGCGGGCGGCTGTACTCAGCCGGCTTCGTCAAGTTCCCGGTGCAGCACCGCAGTCAACACTGCGGCTCGGGTGGATCGGTCTCTCCGCGCCAGACCCGCTTCAGCGCCAACGCTGCTGGTTTGGGGTCTCCGTGGAAGTCGAGAATGGACGTGTTGGCGGCGCAGGGATAACAGTCGTGCCCGCACCAGAGCAGGACACCGCCGCAGCGAGGGAATCGCGACTTGCAGGCGGCGACTGCGAAGGACAGTGCCCGCGCTTGCCGCTCCTGGCTCCAGTCCACATACTCCTCGAGTGTCTCCGGCGGACGGCCGCGTTCCACCGCGAATTGGTCGGACTCGATCCACCAAGTGCTGTTGCGGCGCCACAGCGGATTGTGCGCGGAAACGGGCAGCACGTCGAGGTCGCCGGCGTACTGCCGGATGATCTCCGCTGAACAGGTGCCGGGGGCACCGGTCTCGGCCCTGAAGAGCGCGTCATCGCGGCTGAAGTAGTCTTCCCATTGGGTCAGGTCGTCCCACGGTTTCCAGGGCCCGTGCACATTCCAGTGCAGCCCCTTGCCGAAGTCCGCCGCGTCGGCGTTGAACCGGGGCCCGGTGGCGGTGCTTGGCAGAAACCGGCGCAGCGGATCCCGCTCGCGGACGACCTGCGCCAGTCTTGCGATCAGCGGGTGCGACAGATCGACCGGCACTGATCGCCCGTCTTCGTCGAGGCGCATCAGCTCGTTGCCGCCACACCAGAGCAGCAGGCAGGGGTGGTGCTGGCGGCGAGCGATGTAGGACTCGAGGATCTTGGCCATCTCCTGGGTGGACTTGTCGTCGTCGGGAGGGAAGTTGTCCACCCCCGAAGAGGAGAGCGGCGCGTCCTGCCACACGAGAATCCCCAGTTCATCGCACTGCTCGTAGAACCACTCCTTCTCCAGGTAGCCGCAGCCGTTGACGCGCAGTGTGTTGACGCCCAGGTCCCGGTAGGTGGTCAACTGGCGGACGTAGTCCGCTGGGGTCAGGTCGGCGTAGTTGGGCAACAGCGGCGGGAAGTTCACGCCCTGCAGGAAGACGGGCCGGCCGTTGACAACGCACAACCACGGATCGGCACCGGCCGGCGCGGCTTCGCACGGCTGCCACTCGATGCGCCGGAAGCCGACAGTGCGCGCCGCGGTGTCGTGTTCTATCCTCCTTGTGTCTACGACGGTGCAGAGGACTTCGTAAAGCGGCTGTTCCCCCTCCAGGTTCGGCCACCAGCGCTCAACCGGGAGCCCTTCCCAGAAAAGTCCCTGTTCGTTGAACTCCTGGACCGACAGCTCCTGCTCGCGGACCTCGCCGTGCCGGCCGATCAGCGCGACCCGGACGAACTCGCTGTCGCCGCCACTCACGCTGCCGTTCGCCCAAAGGCGGCCGCCGTTCTCGTCGATGTCCGTGGTGACGCCGAACCGGTCGACCTGCCGGCCGTCGGTCACCGCGATCAGGGCGGTATCCCAGATCCCGAGCTGAACCAAGCGGGGGATCCAGTCCCAGGTGTAGTTGAAGCGGGGCTTCCACTCGCGGACGCGCGACGTGTAGCCGAACTGCCCCAGCCAGCGGGGCGGCAGGTCGAAGACGATCCGCAGCGTGTTGCCCTCTGCCAGCAGGTGCGGTGTCAGGTCGAAGACATGGGGCACGTGCGTCCCGCAGAACTGCCCCACCTCGTTGCCGTTGAGCCAGACGCTCCCGCTGTAATCGAGTCCCTGGCAACTCAGCCGGTGCGTTCGCCCGGGCTGGATCCACTTGTCCGGCAGTGCCGTCTCGTAGATCCAGTGGCGATGCTCAACCCACTCGCAGAGTCGGCTGTTGAGCCCCTCGTTCCAGTCCGGCAGCAGACCGGCGTCGCGGAGAGCGCCTTGCACCGAGCCGGGCACTTTGGCCGGAATCGGGGCGAGGTCGGCATCGGGGGTCACGCCCACCTCCATCGTCTTGAGCAGACGCCAAAGGTCCGGCGTCCAGCCGGAGAGGGTCCACTTGAGGTGGGCGAGGTTGTGCCTGATCTTCATGGTCACACGTCCATACGCGTCGCGCGGTGCCCTCGCGGACTGGCCCCGTCACTTGCCCTCGACGACGACTGCCCCGGCCGGCTTCTTCGAGAAGTCCAGGTAGTCCCTCAGCTTGAGATGGACATACGGCCGCCGGTAGGCGCACTCTTCCTGCTGGGCGTACGCTACCCACAACTCGAGATGGGTGCCGTCGTAGACTGCGTCGAGCAGGTTGCCGCCGAGGCTGCCGACGCTCTTGGAGAGCTGGATCACTGCGTCGGCGTCGTAGTGACCGTAGTACTTGTTCAGGTGCGCCCAGGCGAGGGGGTCGCGACCTTCGCAGTTGTAGACGACGTTCTCCAGGACGTTGGGGGCCACCTCATCCTGGGGGTCGTTATCCGGCCAGATCACCAAGTCGGGCGCGTGCGCCAGCATCTTCACGGCGCGCTTGTTCTTCCCGTCTCCAATGAGGTAGTGGTACTTCTTGATCCGCTTCGCGCCCTTGATCATGGCGACCGCTTCGTCCAAGTTGTGCGCGTCGTAGAGCAGGTCGCGAAACAGCGTCGTGAAGTGGATGCCGTTGAGGTCGTACGGGTAGTCGCGGCTGGGCGAGTCGCCCATTTCGGTCAGCGTAATGCCCTCGGCGTTCATGCCGGTGTTGGCGCCGAGGTAGCCGGCAAAGGTGACGTTGACGTGGGGTACGCCCTGGTCGGGGAGGTAGACCACCAGCGCCGGGTAGTCCTGCAGCCCGGCTTCCGTGATGTAGTCCAGGTTCCGGAACTGGTAGAACGTGCCGTCGCGCGTTGCCTTGCCCCACAGCGCCACCCCGCTGCACGCGTACTCCGAGACAACCGGGATCATGTGGACGCGGCGCACGAGGTCAAAGGGCAGCCCTGCGCCCTCGGCAAGGCCGTGGAGTTCCTCGACGAACCGCTTGCTGGTGTGCGGCGCAATCGCCTTCCACGCAGCGTCGAGGTGCTCAGCGCTGTACTTCTGCCGGTCTCCCAATGTCGCCAGGCCCATGAACCGGCTCATCAGGGCTGTCGCTTCCGGCTTCATCAACTGCCCGAAGGTGCGACCCATCTCGTACGGCGTGCCCGTGACCACCACGACGGGGATCTCATCGTCGCCGGTGCCCACCGAAGTGCGGTAGCCGTCGGCAGCGGCCCCGCCGACAAGCCAGGCTGTCAGCCCGATCAACGGCAGGAGCTGGTAGGCGGTGAGTCGGTACTTCATCGAGGTATCCTCCTGACTGCGCAGGTGAGGGCGCTTGTCGGCGCAGGGCGTGTTGTCCACGGGTCCAGAGCATCGTATCCCATCACGACCGAAACAC
>PEVN01000532.1 GCA_002779825.1 Armatimonadetes bacterium CG06_land_8_20_14_3_00_66_21
CCGGCATCGAGCAGCAGCCGGGGCGAGCCGTCGGGTGTGGCCGGCGAGAGCGCGTACAGCCGGTAGCCCGAGGCCGCCGGTGCCGGCACGTCGTACTCGAAGAACGCCCGACTGCCGCGGATGGACCACTTGGCGGCCTGTGCCGGCGTCGAGTGCTCGGGCGCCCTCCCCGCCAGGAACACGATGCCTTCGGGCCACGCAAACCCCGCTTCCGGCTCAGCGAACCGGTCTTGCGTCAGCGGCGCCACGCCGCCGGGGATCTGCCGGTCCACAACCAGCGTCGAGGCGTCCGTCAGCTTGTCGGGCGCCGTCAGCGTGCCCCAGGGTCCTCCGCCGTACGGGGCTACGACGTGGGCCGGACCCCACAGGCTGTCGTCGTGATCGGGCTCCGTCCAGTTGCCTTCCGGCTCGACGGCGCTCAGCCAAGTGGGGTCGCTGACCAAGCTCAGGTCCACGCCGTCGGCCGTCCGCACATAGAAAGCGGCAAGCACGCCGCCGGGCCCGCCCAGGTTCTCCCCTTTGATCGCGACGACGTTGGCGCCCTTCGTCAGGTAGCGCTCGATGCGGAAGCGCTCCACCGACTGCCAAGCGTTGCCATAGTTGACCTCTTCGGCGACTTGCCGGTTGTTGACCCACAAGCCGAATCCGTTGTCGGCGGTCACCGCAAGGGTCGCCTCAGCCGGCTCGGCCGTGAGCGTGAACTTGCGGCGGAAGCAGCTCACGAATCCCGTCGGATCGGCAGGATCCGCGCCCGACCAGATCCAGGCAGCTCTGGTGAGGTCGGGCGCCGTGCCGAGGTCAGGCGCGCAGAGCACCAGCGGCGACGCGATGGCGGCCAAGCTGGCGGCACAGAGGAGAGGGCGAAGGGCCCGGGGCATGTCGTTCCTCCCGTTGGGTGGGCAGGACGGTCCCGGCCGAGAACGACCGGGCAGACGCGGGGCCGCTGGGGTCTACACCTCGTTGACGACCTGCACGCCCTTCCCCCGTAGCGTGTGCACCCACTCAGCCACCGTCTCCTGGGCGGGCGAGTCGACGGTCAGCTCCATTTCAGACTCGATCCCCATGCGCTCCCGCTTGCTGGTGCCGAGCTTGTGGTACGGCAAGATCTCGACCCCCTGCAGGTTGGGGAGCGACTTGGCCAGGGCGGCGAGTGCCTCGAAGTGGTCTGGGCGGTCGTTGAGCCCCGGCACGATCGGGCAACGGACCAGGAGGGCAGCGTCGCGGTCGTGCAGCGCCCGCAGGTTCTCCAGGATGCGCGTCAGGGGCGCGCCGGTGTAGGTCCGGTGGCGTTCGTCATCCGTGTCCTTCACATCATATAGGAAGAGGTCCACGTACGGGAGCACTCGCTCAATCCGGCTGAAGTCCACGTGGCCGCAGGTCTCGATGACGTTGTGCAGCCCTTTGTCCTTGCCCGCTTTCAGCAGCGCCTCGGTGAACTCGAGCTGCGCCAGTGGCTCGCCGCCGGAGAGCGTCATGCCGCCGTTGGAGGTCTCATAGAAGGGGCGGTCTTTCAGGACTTCGTCCAGGGCTTCGCGAGCGGTCACCTCGCGGCCGACCACCTCGAGCGCCTTTGCCCAGCACTCCTCCGTGCATGCGCCGCACACGGTGCAGCCCCCGCGCTGGAGGACGTGGCCAAGTGCCTCGTCCATTCGGTGCCCCTCGTTCGGACACACGCGGAAGCAGTAGCCGCAGCCGATGCAGTTCCGCGGGAGAAACGAGAGATGGTTTTTGGGGCTGATGCCCTCGGGGTTGTGGCACCACACGCATTTCAGCGTGCAGCCTTTCATGAAAACAGTGGTGCGGATGCCCGGCCCGTCGTGGATGGAGAACCGCTGAATATCGAAGATGCGGCCGGTGACTGCGGTCG
The DNA here is from genome assembly GCA_002779825.1 of Armatimonadetes bacterium CG06_land_8_20_14_3_00_66_21. GTDB lineage: Bacteria > Armatimonadota > Abditibacteriia > CG2-30-66-41 > CG2-30-66-41 > CG2-30-66-41. Next base: position 1,868 of record PEVN01000532.1, read on the forward strand.
GTTCACTCATGCGTACGGACTCCCTGCATGGGGGTGATGGTAGGCGCCGAGACAACTGTGGTACTGCCACGTTTCTGCCTGGGTCGGGCGTAGCGTAGAGGAGTGGTAGAGTCGTGGTGTCTGTCCGGCGTGCGCACTCGACTCTACGCCCCCGGCTCTACCAACACTTCCCACACGTCGGCCGTCGGCGGCAGGGCAATCACCTGATGGACGACCTCCGCGACTGCTTCGGGCTGGATCAGGTCCCACCGGTCGGCGGCGCCTCCGCAGATGGTCGTGTTGACGGGGCCGGGCATGACGAGGTTGAGCCGAATGCCCGCCCCCTTCAGCTCTTCACGCAGCGCCATCGTGAACCCGCGGAGGGCGAACTTGGAGGCGCAGTAGCAGGCCGTCCCGCTGATGCCGCGGAGGCTGGCGTCCGAACCGAGGTTCACGATTTGGCCGCTCCCCTGTGCCTGGAAGATTGGCAGGCACTCCCGGGTGAGCAGGAACACGGCGTCCAAGTTGACCGCCAGCAGTTGGCGCCATTCCTCCAGCGTCACCTCGGCGGTTGGCTTTCCCCAAGCGATTCCGGCGTTGTTGATCAGTACGTCGAGCCGGCCGACTTCCCGGCGAACCGTCTCGGCAAGTCGAGCGATGTCGGCCGGCTTCGATAGGTCGGTGGGCACCGCCAGGCAGTCGTCGCGGAACGGCCGCAGCTCCTCTGTCAGCGCGTCCAGTTCCGCGGTGGTCCTGGCTGCGGCAACGACGCGCGCGCCATCCTGCGCCAACCGCCTGCAGATCGCAGCGCCGATCCCACGGCCGGCGCCGGTGACAAGGATCACTTTGTCTCTAACGGTCATCTGCTCAGCACCTCTTCCAGCCAGTTCGCGAAGGTGTACCGCGGCCGGTAGCCCAGTAGCCGTTTGGCCTTGCCGATGTCATAGCAGCGCTCGATGGTCCGCGGCAGTTCAATGCCCCGCGCCGCCAGCTCGGCGGCACGGGGGTAATGGCGAGTGATGACCGACCGAGCGTCACTCAGCAAGGCCGCGCTGTCGGCATTGGTGAAGGGGACCCCGGCGGTGATCACGAACGCCTCGTTCTCGACCGTGCTCCTCAGCGCCAGCCAGTGCGCTGCAGCCACATCGGAGAAGTGCACCCACTGCATCAACAGCCCCCTCCCAAATTGTGGATCGCGCTCGTCCATGGGGATGAACGTCCCCGGTCGCAGGGCGACGTAGCTGAGCTTGCCCTGCTGCCGGAACAGCTCGCAGAACTGCTCACCCACGTGCTTGGTGATGGAGTACAGATGCCCCTCAGGGATGCAGGGCTTCGACTCGTCCCACGGCAAGGGAATCCCCTCGTTCCGCCCCATCCCCATGGCCGCGATGCTGCTCGTGTAGATCACGCGCCGCACGGGCCCTTCGGCAGCCGCCTCCAGGATGTTGTAGGTCCCCTTGACGTTGCAGTCGAGGTACTGGGCCGACGAGTACGACTTCCACGGGTGGACGGATGCTGGATGAACCAACTCATCGATGCCGTCGCACAGTGGCGCCACCTCGCCCTTGTTCGTGAGGTCTGCCTGCACAAACTCGAGGGGGGTGTCCATCGGCACCATGTCCGTGAGCCGCAGCTCGATGCCTGGGTCGTCCGCGAGCAGCGCCGTCAGCGCCTTGCCGAGGACCCCGGCGGCGCCGGTGAGAAGGACTTTCATTGCGTGGGCTCCTGTGGGACCGGGTGTCACGTGTCACGAGTCACGTGCCCTGCGTCACGTCGGGCGTGCCGTTCCCACCCGGGACTTGGTGGCGCACCGAACGCGCAGGCTGTGAAGGATACCACAGTGCGGGACGACACGGATCGTGCGCTGCCCGATCCGGTCGGGTAGAATCGCCAAAGCGGAGGAGCTGGCAGATGCCGCTGGCTGAAAGCTGATAGCTGATTGCTGGTCGCTTCTCCCCAGGAGCCCGACATGCCCCTCACTCATAGCGATCTCGCCGACACGTTCCCTTTGGGCGTCATCGCCAACCAACTCGAGAACTTCCAGGTCCCCCTCGGCGACTTCGATCCGGTTGGGGATTGGGAGCAGACGTATGCGCAGGTCACCGTCGGTCAGGCAGGGAGCGCTCGGGTGGGGCAAGTGCGACTGCGACGGCAGCAAGGCGGCACGTTGTTCCACGTCGAGTACGAGAAGCCTGGCGCAGCCGGCAGCCTCCACCGGGAGACGGCGGACGTGACCTGCGTCGCCGACGCTCTCTCGACGCCCACCCACTGGACACTGAGGTGCGAGACCGTCACAGCGGCCGACGGCAAGCTGGTGCCGGACACCCGGATCGAGAAGACAGGCACCGTGAAGGGCGACGTGCTCGAGATCGCCGACAGCCGCGCCCGCCGCAAGCTGCCGAAGCCGGCGGCGTTCACGCTCAACTGGTTGCTGTTCGACGTGGTTCAGCGACTCCCCCGCGAACCGTTCGAGCCGCTTCGCTTCACGCTGCTGGATGACTTCGACCAGCCCAAACCAAACCTCACGCTCGCCTTCTGGCAGACGACGGAACTCCTGCTGGGCGGCAAGCGAGTGCAGCAACAGGCATGGGAACAGCTCGAAAAGGGGCGCGTCCGCAGGACCGTCTGGGGCCGCGAAGGCGACCAGCCGGTGCGGCTGGCCGCGTACAGCCTTCTCGGGCCCGGGACAGTCCCGTGGGCGTACCACGTCGGGGACCACGGCAGGTTGCTGTTCGCAACAGCGGGGCTCGAAGCCTACGTTCTGCAACCGCCGCCTCCCAAGGCTCCGTAGCCCTGAGCGCCAACGGAATGGACGCGCACAGACCAACACAAACAACAGACCGAGGCTACCTGATGATCCAACTGGAACTCCGACGACTTGGCCGCACCGAGATGCGGGCGACCGCGATTGGCATTGGGTGCGCCAGCCTGGGCATGCCCGACCGAACCGATGAGGCCGGCATCCGGGCGGTTCGCCGGGCCCTCGAGTTGGGGACCAACTACCTTGATACCTCACCCGCGTATGGTGAGAGCGAGCGCCGGGTGGGTCTCGCCCTGAGAGGCGGTTGGCGCGAGAAGATCTACCTGCAGACGAAGACCGGCACGCACCCGCAGCGGCGCGGCGACTACTCCACGGAGGGCACTCGCTGGAGCGTCGAGAACAGCCTGCGCCTCCTTGGAACCGACTACCTGGACGCTGTGCTGATCCATGATCCGGCAGACATCGAGGTGCCGCTGGCCCCCGGTCACGCGCTGGACGAGCTGCTGCGCATGAAGGAGCGGGGACTCGTCCGTCACGTCGGGCTCGGGTGCAGGCAGCATCGCTTCCACAAGCGCACAATCGAGACCGGGCTTCTCGACTTGGCGCTGACCTACCTGGATTACACGCTGCTCGACCAGTCGGCGGCCGAGACGACGCTGCCGCTGGCGAAGGAGTACGAGGTCGGCGTTCAGCTCGCCAGCGTGTTCGGCTGCTGGGCGGGCGTCCTCACCGGCAAGGAGCCGGAGAACCACCCGCTGGCCCATGCGATGTGGGATTGGTGCCGACAGCGAGGGCTGAACATCCGCCACCTCGCCCTGCACTTCGCGCTCGCCGCCCCCGTCGACGGCATCGTGATCGTCGGCTCCGGCACGCCAGAGCACGTCGAGGAAGTCTTCAGCGATGCACATACGCCGGTGCCGCCGGAGAGGTGGCGCGAGTTCAAGGCCGAGTTCGGGGTAGGGGTGTAGAACGTAGCCCGATCAAACGCCGGGCGTTTGCGCGCCAAGCCGAGGGAGTCCCTTCGCGTGGCGCTCGGAGGTACGTTCCCCAAAGGGAGTGATAGCACTGGATCCCCGCCTCCAAACCAACCGCCTCGCCTGGGATGAGAGGGCGACCATTCACGCCGGAGGCGCCTACCCCGTGGAGGCTTTCAAGGCCGGTCGCGTCGAGGGGATCACTCCCTTGCCTGATGACCTGGGCGAGGTACCCGGCAAGTCGCTCTTGCACCTGCAGTGCCACATTGGGTTGGACACGCTGACGTGGGCTCGCCGGGGCGCGCGGGTGACAGGCGTGGACTTCTCGCCCGTCGCGCTTCGCGAGGCGCAGAACCTCGCCGACGAGCTTGGTCTCTACGCAACATTCGTTGCGTCTGACATCGCGGAACTGCCCGGCGTGTTGGCCGGCGAGTTCGACATTGTGTTGACGTACTACGGCACGATCACGCGGCTGCCCGACCTAACTGCGTGGGCGCGGACGATCCACCACTTCCTCAAGCCTGGCGGCTTCCTCCACCTGGCCGACACGCACCCGTTCGCCGCGATTCTCGAAGCACCCAAGGGCGGCCGGCGGCCGGAGCCAGCCTACGACTACTTCAACGGAGGCAAGTCCCTCCGCATCGAGTCTGCCGGGGGAACGTCTGCCGACCCGTCAGCGGCAACCGCCCACCGCGTGACGTACCAATGGCTGCATCCGCTACAGGAGGTTCTCGGCAGTCTGCTGGACGCCGGTCTGCGTCTCGATTATCTGCACGAGTTCCCGTTCACCTTCTACAACCTGTACTACTATGAGAACGAACACCTCATGCGGCAGGACGAAGACGGCTGGTGGCACCCGGTCGATAGCCCGAACCGGTTGCCGCTGATGTTCTCGGTGAAGGCAAGCAAGGAGTAGGGTCACAGCGGCGGGACGCCAGCCCTTCACGTGTTCTCCGGGCTGAGACCGCAGATCCGCCGAGGGCGCCAGTTCCTGCCGACAAGGAGACAGAGACGCGAACCACGCTGTGGAAGACACCGGAACTGGCGACCGCCTTCCTGCAGGGCGCCCGCGGCGGCGATCTTGTTCGGGGGTGGCGGCAGAGCAATCTGCGTCGGCGGTTGCTGCCGGGTACCTTCACAGCGGCTATAATGGCTTCGCACTGAAGACGCTACCTGTTGACCATGGCACGACTCTCATTCAAGCCGGATTCCAGCTTCTTCCGCAAGATCGTGATTGGTGCGGTCGGTGCTCGTGGTGTGTGCTCGGACTTGGCGGGGCGTGGGCACGAGGTGGTCGAGCTTGAGCGGGGCGCGACGGACACCAAGCTCTGGAAGGACGTCAAGCGCAAGCGGGTGCGCATCCCCGATCTGGTCTGCAGCCGATGTGGCGTGCGCGTCGAGTGCAGAACGAAGACGAGCCCCGAGCTGTCGATGTCGCACAGCCCGACCGACGCCGAGCGGGCGTGGGACTACGGGATGGTCGATGGCGATTGGATCGCGTTCCCGGTGTGCCTCGCCGACGAAGACGACGACTGGAGCCGCGGCGCATTGGCTCGCGACGTGTCGTACTGGCGCCAGGAGAACCGTTCGCGATGGCAAGTCGCGGGGCACGTGAACTACTTCAGAGTCGGCAGCTTCCGCGCAAGCCTCCACGCCAGAAGCAGCACGAAGAGCGGCGAGGAAGGTGCGGAGACGTTCATCGGTTGGGACGCCATCTTCTCCTCCCGGGACGGCGTTGTCGAAGCGGTAGCGCAACCGGGGGCGCGGTCATCCGGCTCCATCACGGTGCGCCGCCACGCAGACGGGCACGCGTACACGTGGCGCGTGAAGCCGGGCAGTCAGGTCGCCGTGTCGGTGGGCGACGCTGTCGTCGACCGGCAAGTGCTTGCCTCGCCCGTAACGCCCCTCACTTCCACTGAGCTGGTCTGCGCCGGTTCTCTTCCCACAAACCACCTCGCCTTTCTCCTCCAGTCGCGTGAGAGAACCCAACGCTTCGCCGGGGTGAAGCTGGCACGCCTTCGAGGCGACGGGTCGTCGCGGGAAGCCATCACGTCGCTGCACCGCGACCCCGAAGAGGACGTGTACGTGCGCTTGGAGGCAGCCTCCTACCTGGCGTCCGTGTGCGCCTGTCCCGCGTCCGACGCGTTCGGTGCGTACCTGGCCAGCGCTGATGAGCAGACGCAACTCGAAGCCGTCATCGCCCTGGGAGAAGCAGCTACAGACAGCTCGGTCGCCCTGCTCTCAGAGTTCGTCTCGGACCCAGGAAAGCCCTACTTCCTCCGCAGCGCCGCAGCGTGGTCGCTGAGCCAGACCGGTTCGGGCGCCGCCACGCAAGCGCTTATCCGCACGTTCGGCGACGTTGACCTGGCACTCCGCGAAGAGGCGCTCGACGGCCTCGTGTCCCTGGGAGCGGGGACCCAGTCGCTCCTTCTGTCCGGGTTGCACGACGCAGATGCCGCCGTCAGAGCCGGATGCGCCGAGGCCCTGCGCCAGCACGGTGATCTGCCCGGCCCCCTGGCCGCGGACCTGATCGCGGAGCTGAGGTCGCCCGAGACTGAGCCGTGGGCCGTGTGGCTGGCAGGGCAGCTCCCGCGAGAGCACTTCCGAGCGGCGATCTCCGAGCTTCAGGAGCGGAAGCCCGAACTGCACTACGCCCTCTCGTTGCTGTGGTCATTCGTCGAGAGCTGGATTGCCCGGCACTGGGAGCTGCACCCCGCCGCAAGGTGGGTGCCGGCATGATCCCCAAGGAGCATCACATATACACCACCGACCTCGGCGTCCAAGCATGCGGCGATAGCCTCGATCTGCTGCCGTTGCTGCCCGAGGAGTCGGTGGACCTCATTCTCACCAGCCCGCCCTTCGCCCTTCGCCGGAAGAAGGAGTACGGCAACAAGGAGCAAGGCGAGTACGTCGAGTGGCTGTGCGAATTCGGCCGGGCAGCGTACCCCGCGCTGAAGGAGACGGGTAGCTTCGTGCTCGACCTCGGCGGAGCGTACGAGCAGGGCAAGCCCGTCCGGTCGCTCTACAACTTCCGCGTGCTGGTGGCCTTCTGCGACTCCCTCGGGTACCGGTTGGCCGAGGACTTCTACTGGTTCAACCCCGCCAAGCTCCCCTCGCCCATCGAATGGGTCAACCGCCGCAAGCTGCGCGCCAAGGACTCGGTCAACACCGTCTGGTGGTTCTCCAAGAGCGACTTCCCCAAAGCCGACGTGCGCCAGGTGCTCACGCCCTACTCGGAACGAATGCAGAAGCTGCTCCGCGACCCGGAGGCGTTCTACCAGCCGGCGAAGCGCCCCTCCGGCCACGACATCTCCGGCAACTTCGGCAAGCGCAACGGCGGCGCCATCCCTTCGAACCTGCTCCAGATCCCAAACACGGACAGCAACTCTCACTACCTTCGCACCCTCAAGGCGCTCGGCCAGAAGCGCCACCCCGCCCGCTTCCCGCCCGGCCTCCCGCGCTTCTTCATCAAGTTCCTCACGGAAGAAGGCGACTTGGTGCTCGACTTCTTCTCTGGCTCGAACACCACCGGCGCCGTCGCGGAAGAGCTGGGGCGACGTTGGATCAGCATCGAGCTGGATCGGCAGTACGCGGTCCTGTCGGCGGTGCGGTTCATGGAGGACTTGACCGTGGAGGAGACGCAGGCGAAGATGCGGGAGATGCATGGGGGTGGGGCGCCCAGGCTGCATCGGACGTTTCTCGCCCCAGAAGAGGCGGGCATTGAGCCGAGGACCGAGCGGGAGGCGGTGACGGCGCAGCTTGGGCTGTTCTGACGACCCGTCTCGACGCCGGTGTCCGCTGAGTGTGGCACCCGCCTCCCCGGTGCCGGGTGCCCCAACCCGAGGAACTCCTTGCTACGGTACGGTAGGTCAAGCGCGTAGGGTTTGCCCCGGCCCCTTCGCCCTGCAGCAGCTCGACGAGATGGCAAGGTGGCAATCCCTCGCCCTACCGGGAGACCCCACGACCAAACCCCAGATCGCCGTACTCCCACCCGTCTTCCTCGACGAGTCCCTCACCCAGATGTCCGGCCACGGCACCGGCAAAGGCCACGATGCTGCTCCAGAGCCCTTTGCGACGTGGGGGAGAACACCTGCGGTCCGGCAGTAGACTCCTCCACTGCGGAAGTGGAGCGTCCCGGCGCGGAGGCGAACCCCTCCGGTGCGGAACCGGACCTGCTCGGTCCAGAAGTGGACCGCTCGACTCGGAAGTGGGGTCCTTCGGTCCGGAACCCAGCCGCTCCGGCGCGGAACCGAGCCTCTCCGGTCCAGAAGTGGACTGCTCGACTCGGAAGTGGGGTCCTTCGGTCCAGAACTCAGCCGCTCCGGTGCGGGAGCGGGGCCCGTCGGTACGGGAGGAAGGCCTGCGCAGCGGCGGCAAGCAGCTTCAGTTGGGGAGCCATTCCCTCCGATCCGGGAGGGGGCGTCCTCAGTCTGGGCGTGAGCCTCCCGGCGCGCTGTCGGCGCCGCTCTTGCTGCACGGCGGACCGCGCGGCCTGGCCTGCACGTTGGTCACTTCGCCCAGTCAGAGGATCTCTTGCCCCGTCCCAGGGCGGCTGTGGCACTGCGGCAATGGGTCACGCAGTACTGTCGTCTCTGTCGACGGGCACTCGCAGCACGAACGTACTGCCCTCGCCTGCCTGGCTGTCGACCTCAATGTCGCCGTTCATCTGGCGCGCCATCTCCCGGGCCGTATGCAGGCCGATTCCCGATCCACCCAGCCGCCCTGAGTCGCGGGACTTGGTGGTGAACCCAGGCTCCCACAGGTGTGCGAGCACCTCATCCGACATGCCGGTTCCCGTGTCCTTGACAGCGAAAAGGACGTTCCCGCTGCATTCCGTCGCGCCAATCTCAACGGTCATGCCCGGCAAGCTTGCGTCGATGGCGTTCACGACGAGATTGACCAGTATTCGAGCTGCCATCGCTTCGTGCACGAGGACAGAAGGCAAGTTGGCCGAGACGCTGGTCGCGAGGCGCACTCCCTTCATCTGGGCGATTCCGGCTGAGAGTGCATGCACCTGCTCGGCGAGATCTGCAGACGCCAGTTCGCGCAGTTGGGGTGTCCCACTGCGCAGTTGCGTGGTGGCCATCCGGCACAGCTCCTGAGCCGCCACCACACTGTGCTTCACTCGCGTCAAGAAGGCACGCTGCTCTGCCGATAGGGACGTCTGATCCGGGAACAGCTCGATCGCGCCGAAGCCCATCAGTACGTTCGCCATGTCGTGGAGAATCCCCCGCCGCGCCTTCTGTGCTGCTGCCTCCGCGACCTTCGCGGCGATCACGGAGTATTCGTCGACGTCAGGTACGTTCTTCGGCACATAGCTGTATGCGCCTAGTTCCAGCGCCCTGGCCAGGTTCGGCATCGTCCCGTATGCGGTGAGGATGATCACCTCGGTGAGCAAAGCAGGCTGGCGCTTGATGTGCTCCAAGACGTGCATCCCGCTCTCAGGGCGTTCCATCCAGAGGTCTACGACCACCACGTCGAACTGCTCGCCGTCGACCAGCGCGATGGCGGCTGACTCGCCCTCGGCGACGCGCACCAAGTGGCCCTCCCGAGAGAGGTGCACCTGGCAAGCCTCGCGGACGCTCTTGTTGTCGTCAGCGACCAGTACCTTCGCCATGGTCATCAGCCTCCTTGACGGGCTATCCACACAGCATTGGGCTCGTTCAGGGGACACGCCCTCCACCGGGTGCACGAGCGGCAGTGTCACGCGCCGGGGTAGCGGAGTGCCTCGGCCGGAGCCGCTGCTATCTCGGACGTCACTTGGGTCATTGTCTGATGGCGCGCACGCAGTTCCACGGCGAGGACCTGGAAGCGCTTTGCCAGGTATTCGTTGTCGACTTCACGACAGCAGTCGTCGATCCTGCTCAGTCGTCGGTCCATGCCCTCAAGCGCCATGGACATTCGAGCGCAACAGGCAGTGACTCGCTGCAGAGCCAGTCGCAATCCCTGGTTCTCAGCCACGAGGGCCTTCCGGGCACTCATCCGTTGTTCCGCTTGCGCAACGTGCGCTTGGAGTTCCTCCAACACATCGATCCACGGCTGCCCCTTCTGTACGTATCCTCCCGCGCCCTTCTGCAGCGCTGCGATGCAGTTGGTGAGCTCCCCGTACGCCGTGATGACAATCGCCTCGGGCCTCGGTTCTGGCAGTCGCGCGACGCTGTCCAACACCCTGAGTCCAGCGCGCGCTGCTTCCTCCTCGCGGTCAAACCGCATGTCGGTCACCACCACGTCAAACGGTTCCTTATCCAGCAGGCGTTGGGCTTCGTCCACCGCCGAAGCCGCCACCACGTCGCGCTCCGGTCTGTCCAGTCTCTGCGTCTGCGCGCGCAGGGAGCCTGGGTCGTCGTCAACGACCAACACGCGAGTCACAGTGCGTCCTCCTGTGCGTCGCCGCGACACGGCAACGTGATGACGAACTCTGCGCCCTGGCCGGGCGTGCCACACTCGCGGATCGTCCCGCCGTGGGCCTCGACAACCTCCTTGGCGATCGTGAGCCCCAGACCTGTACCCTCGGGCACGCCCTGCGGCCGCTCCGTGTAGAACTGCTCGAAGATCCGCGCTTTCTTCTCCTGAGCGATGCCCGGTCCACGATCGGCTACGCGCAACTCCACCGTGTGGGCCTCGATCACGCGCTTCGTGGTGATCGTGATTCCAGGGCGAGCGGCGCTTCGGCCAGGGGCGGTCAGGCACACGAGCGAGTTCTGGATCAGCTCCGACAGCACTGCACGTAGCTTCTCGCTGTCCACCTCGACCGGTGGGAGCGAGTCGTCCAACGCAAGCGCGACACACGTTCCCTCGATTCCGCCATCGGCGGGGACCAGTCCGCGAACGAGGCCGTTGAGGTCGGCTGGCCCCTTGTACAGTTGCTCGGCCCGCGCGAACTGCTTCAGCCGCTCCAGCGTTCGCTTGAGATGCTCATAGTCACTCCGGACCTCTTGGACGGTCTGCTCCACGAGCCGGAACTCGGGAGAAGTCTGCGGCAAGCGCTTCGGCAGAGCGGAGATGCTCCCCCAGAGTCCGAACGCGATGTTGCCAATCTTGTGGGCCGCGCGAAGATAGAGTTCCTCCCTTTGCTCGAGCAGCCTCTTGCGGGCCAGGGTCTCCAGATGCAGCCGGTCGCGCTCCCGCTGGCCCAACAGCGCAAACGCTCTGGACACGGATCCATGGAATGTGGTGAAGGCCGCCAGAGCGAGACGACGCTCGTAACTCGGTCGGGCAATCAGAGCGGGGCCCCTAGGTCGCAAGAGAGTCATGAACCGGTGCGGATGCTCCGGCAGCGGCGGCGAGGCGTGCACCCACCAGTTGCTCCAGTCGGCGTCGGCCGAGAAGCAGCGCCGGAGCGGCTGGCAGCGAGCATCGGTCGCCTCCAGGGGTCTCTCGGCGGCAGCGCTCCAGACCTCAGCGGGCACCTCGGGGGACTCCACAGCCGCGGACAAAGCCGTGCCCCAACCAGCGATGACCCGGAGGGCCCTCCGTGCGGCATCCGGCGTGTAGTCGGTGAGCAGCATGATGCCTGTCAGCCCGTAGCGCTCAGCCATCTCCCGAAGTGCCTGGGCACAGGATTCACGGATCCGTTCTGGAGTGATATCTCCGAGCAGTTGTAGCTTGGTCATCACGTGCCGGTAGAAGTTTGTCTCGGAGACTGCGTACATGAAGCGGTACTGGGGGTTCGCAACCTGGGAGACCTGATCCGCCAAGACCTTCACGCCGTTCAACGCACGCTCAACCTCGGACTCCATCGCCGCGGAGGCGTGCGGGATCTCGTGCAAGGGGGCGCTCGGCGCCTCCCTCAGGTTGCGGTCTTCGCCCTTGCCGGGCGTGCGGGGTGCGGGGCATTTGCCTGCACGCACTTGCAGGGGACCGGCCGCGACGAAGGCCAAGGGACGGCCCGACACGCGCACGGGTGCCGCCACCTCTGTCAACCCCGCTGGGCATGTCCCAGCCCACTCCTTCATGTCTGCGCAACCAACCAGTCGATCCCAGACTTGGCTGTGGTACGCCAGGCACATGGATCGCGAGACTGCGCCGCTCCGCTCGGCGCACGATCTCGGCACGGCGAACTCACTGTCCCCTCCCCATGTGCCCACATAGGTGCAGGATCCATCCTGTTCTGCTGGATCGGCTTGAACGATCAGACACCAATCAGCCCCGGGATCACGCCACCCCGCCAAGAGCCTCCGAAGCAGATCCGGAACGACAATGCGGGAGAGTCGTTCCGGGCAGTAACGCCTAATTGGTTGGCCGTTGTCAGCCATGGCACGCATCCTGATCGCACGGTGGCAGCGACCACTGGCACCGCAGTTGAGGTGACCTCCCGGCGGGACGTCGCCTCGACGACCGCAGCCTTCATGACTGGACGCGGTCGTAGCGCCCCACGATGCTCTCGTGGTTTGCCAGAGCCATGAGCGCCGCGAAGCGGCTCATTCGGTGTGCTTCGTCGTTTCTTCGGAGGTGCTCCTGACCCAGCAGAGCCACGAGATGCCTCGGGCGGAGGAGTTCCTCTGGGTCGAGGTTACGATTGTACCAAAGTCCCACTACGTGGTCGACGAAGTCGATGCCATTCTGACAGAAGGCATCGCGGGCCCGGTCCATCGCCGCTTCCACCTGCGCTCGCTGCCTCCGCGCTTCCTCGGCCACGCGGGTGGCGCAGCTCGGTACCGGCCCGTAGAACCCCCTGCCGACGAAACGACTCGCGAACTCGGGTGCCAGGGCGGCCACCGCTTCGGCCACCTGCTCTACGTTCAGCCTCACGGCCCCCAATAGCCCCCGGAGACCGCAGGACTGATCCCACTGAACACCACCGAGGCGTGCGGCGTGCTCGTACAGCGTCTCGGCGGGCACTTGGTTGTTCAGCGCAGCCACAGCCGTCTCGATGCTCAATCGCTCTCCGCGCTTGATGTGCTGCCACATCTGCTCGAGTTCAGGATCCTCCGGGACGGCGTATCCGAGGTTCACCGCAGTGAGAAGCGCGGTCCTTGCCTTCAGGGAGGAGACGAGGAATGCCAAGTGGATGTCATCCTGTTGGGCGGCTGCCTTGATCGGGCTGGTGTTGACTGTGTCGTTCACCAGGGGAAGGAAGTACCGAAGCAGTGTGCGCGGGTACGCCATGCCGGCCACTGTGGTTGCGTAGACATCGCTCAGCAACTCGCCGGCAAGGCGCCGCAAGGCGGATTTCGCGCAGATGAACTTGTCGGTGGGCACAACCGCCACGTCGGCCAGGAGGTAGTGGAAGCAGCTAACGCGCGTCAGTGCGTCCAGCAGCTCCTCGGTGCGGAAGCGGGCGATAGACCTGTGGGCCTGGGCGATGTGTCCGGCTTCGTGGGCCAGCAGCGCGAAGTAGTCATAGCGCGTTTCCGCGGAAACGGGGAAGAACGAGATCCCCTGGACGGTGGAGGCGGTCTTGCTCAAGTACGCGAAGAGCACCAAGCCATCGTACCGCAGGTCCTTACCGCCCACGTGCGCGCTGGTCACGTAGTCGTGCATGACCGCTTCGGCGGCATCGTGGATTGCCTGCGTGCCCGAAAAGCGGTGGATCGAGTGTGTGCTGCCCATTGCCGCGTCACACGCCGACAGGCTCCCGAGTCGCGCCACGGCGTGTTGGGACAGCACACTCAGCGTGTCGGCGAACTCAGCGATCTGGAAGTAGAGCGACTGGCGCAGATGGAGACATGGCAGGAGGCTTGGGAGATCCGTGGGCATAGGTCTGGCTTGATCGTAGTAGGCGGGCAGCGCCTCCTCGTGCCACCTGAGATGCTCTGCCAGCCGGTCCAGATCCCCCTCCAGGCGCGCGATTGCTGCCGTGGCCGGCAGGTAGCCGCCGTCGCGGAGCAGGTACCAAAGCGCCTCCAGGTCCTTGACTCGTCGGGTCAGATGACCGACCATGCCCGCATTGGTGTAAAAGGGGAGAGCAACGGTGTAATCCGGATTCGGAGGGAAACCCAAGGCGCATCTCCTCATCTGCCGCTACGTGTTGGAGTTGAAGCGGAGGATAGTAGCGGTGTCCTCGACAAATGGGACGAGTAGCCCAAGCACATCCAGCAGTCGGAGCACCGGTTGGAGTGTGCCGGGGCGGACGATCGTCAGCACAGCATCGAAGTGGCCCTGTCTTTCTCCGAGCACGCAGCTCGTCTCCGAGATGCAACGAACGTCGGTTGCCCGGATGTCACACGCATCGGCAAGGTCGCCGAGGTAGCGGTACGTGGTCTCGTCTTCGCGGTATCCGGGCCAGATCTTAAGCAGGATCGACGCATCACATCGTTCGAGCGGCCGCTCTGCCATCGCCTCACTGGGGACCGCGAATAGCGTGGACGACGTGTCCACCAGATGCAGGGTCCGGGACTTGGCCTTGGCACGCCCAAGAGCTATCTGCTCCGGCGTCCGTAGCGCGAGCGCCTTCGAAAGCGCATCCTTGGCTGCGCTGATGGTCTCCAAGGATGCTCCCGCAAAGAACGCCACAACCTGATAGCACCCGATGCCTGCGAACAGCACTCTCAGCCACGGGTTCACGTCGGGTTTCGCGATGGCTTCCTCCAGCTTCCTGTAGGCGGCGACCGTTCTCGGCTGCCCGGTCGAGTTGTTTGTCGCCAACACGCGTGGTTGCAGACGGTGGAAGGAGATGCACGCCACCTCTCGGGTGGGATCGAAGAGGTCCTTAGGACATTGCGGAGGCGGGACAAGCGGGAGCAGGAGGTCGAAGGACGAGTTGAGGATCCGCGGCGGGCAAAGCAGCGCTTCGCCCGGCATCTTGGCTTCGGAAACGAGATCGAATACGCGTTGCTGCCGGTCCGCGGGGAACTGGGGGATGATCTCGCTGAGCACACGCTGGCGAAAGGCCGTGGCCGCGGCGACCACGGGCGTTCGATCAGCGCTGTTCCGCCATTTGCACAGACCCGTGATCTGCCCCGCCATCGCTGCAACCACCGACTCAAGGCGGTCGAGTTCTGCGCGGTGTGAACTCCTGACGAGGAAAGCCACGTCATGGATTCCGAGCAGGGACAGCTCGCCCATGGTCTCGGCGTCCGCGGGGGGATTCCGGATGGCGTCGCGCATCCCCTGAAGAACGCTGGGCCCACTCTTTCCCCCCCCTCCCCCCGTAACCATGTCGAGTCCGGCCGCCGGAATGCTTGATCCAATCAGGTAGATTCCCCACCGCTCAGTCCGCGATAACTTCAGCACTATGGCTCCACTCCTTGCGCCTACGAAATCACCGAGGACATTCGGGACGAGATGCCCTCGCGGCCACTGGGCGCCCCCGGCGACGCGTTCCCCCACCCCAACCTGCCTGGCCAATCGCTGTGCCCAGAGACACTGGCGAGGCTCCGCTATCGGCACGCTCGCCAGCTAATACATCGTGCCGCCGAACACGGAGGGGTAAGGCGTATCCACGCAGACGGGTTTTTTGCCGGCCTCGACCCAGTAAGTCGCCCCGCAGCCGTCACAAAAGACGCCCACGCCGCTTCTCGACTGCTCGTCGGTAATGTTCGAAGTGCTGACCGTCTCATCGCACTCCAGCTCCTGACATTTGAAATCACCCATGTATGTCTCCTGCGCCGTTCACGCGGCACGTGACAGGCCAAGCGAGAGGAGCAGATGAGGAGCACGGCTTGGCGTTCCTTGGCGGCGTGACGTCGTTCAACCAAGCACCTTGCCCGACGCGAAGACACCGCGCTCCACGTCCGCAAGAGGCGGTCTGGAGTGCGTGGTCCGTGGCGTACTCGGGGCGATGCCTGCGTGTCTGGTGGCGCAACATGTGGTTCGATGTGGTGCCGCGACGCGTAAAGAAATGAACGACATCGATCACCGCACAGACCGATGTCACCGGCCGGTGAGCAATTGCTTACTGCGCCAGGATAGCACTTCTCATGGTGTGTGTCAACCAGGGCCAGGGAATAGCTTGGGAAAGGGAGCGCACATGGTGGCCCCCTGCCTACCCTCGCACCATCTCCCGCGCTACCCGCGCGATGTCCGCTGGCTGCGGAATGCAAGCGTCCTCCAGCGGGGGGCTGTAGGGCATGGCGACGTCGGCGCCGCCGAGCACTTGTGGCGACGCCTGCAGGTCCCCAAACACGTGCGGTAGCACCTGCCGCAGGATCTCGGCGCCGGCGCCGGCTTGGGCGGGGGCTTCGTGGACGATCAGGAGCTTGCCTGTCTTCCGGACTGACTGCGAGATTGCCTCCGCGTCGAGGGGCACGAGGGTGCGCGGGTCGATGATCTCCAGACTGATCTCGCCAGCCAAGGCTTCGGCGGCGCGGAGGGCTGGCGGCTGCGGCGGAGTTCCTGCGGGCAGGGACTCGGCGCAAGCACGCTGTGGGCGAGCGCCCTACTTCACCTCCAGCGGCAAGCTCTCCGAGTGGCTGTTGAACTCCGGCGCGTACATGCACTGCACCGCCGCTATGCCGGTCTGGTACCTGCCTCTGTGCGCCACGCGGGTGGCGTACTCAAAGACGTAGGTGCCTTTGGGCAGGTAGTCGATGAAGAAGTGGCTGGCGGTGTCCTTCGTCGACTCGTAGTACGCCAGACCGTCCTGGTACTTGTACTGCGACAGGACGTTTACCGGCTCGGTGCCGCTGCCGCGGTGGTCTTTGAGGTGGACGTACTCCATGTCGCGGTCGGTCCGGAGGACGACCCGCACCACCAGTTCGTCGCCCACGGCCAGCGGTCCCTTCACCGGTTCGAGCACCGGGCCCTTCTTCGTGAGCTGCCGGGTGTAGAGCTGCTTTGTCAGTTTCAGGGGCGTGCCTTCGTGGGGCGTGATCTTGGCGATGTCCTCCAGGTACTGCCAGTGCACGCTGCCCCAGGCAACGCCCTTGTCCACCTTCTTCACCGTGATCCGGCCTTGCTTGGGCGTGATCTCGCCGCGGGTGAAGCGTTGCTCGTAGAAGCCGGTGCCGGCTTCGACCTGAGCGGGCTTGATTGTCTGACCGCCCAGCGAGACCTCAACCAGCTTGTCCGACGCCAGCAGGTTGTCGCCGCGCAGCAGCAGGGCGTAGATCGCGTCGGCGGTGGCCTTTGTGGTCTTCCAGTCCTGGGTCTGTTTCTGCTTGAGCAACCAGACCTTGCAGTCTTCCGCCGCCTTCTGGTCGTTCATCACTTCGTCGAAGGCCTCGATCATCATGGCCTGCGTCTCGATGGGGGCGCGGAACCACCACCACGACAGCTCCTGGTCGCGCCAGAACATGCCCAGTTCCTCGTTCGACACGGAACGCTCGCGGATCGACCGCATGATGAGCGGCGGGGTATCTTTGTCGCCGAACCGCTTCAAGGCGATGGCCAGATGCGCCTGCGATTGGCGGTTGGCCAACTGTAGCCAGTACTTCCGCGCCTGCCCGAGGAAGTAGTCGACCGCCTCCTTGTGCCGGGGAGCGATCTTCTGATCTTCCAGGAAGAAGCTGCGACCGTAGAGGTAGAGCGCGATCGTCGGCGTGAGGTGGTTCTCGTCTCGATGCTTGAGCGAGATGCCGCGGTAGATCCTGTCGATCCAGGCGTCAAGGCGGTTCAACGATCTCACGGCAGGCGCGATGTCGACCTTCACGCCCAGATGCCGCATCCGGCCGAAGCCGGTGGTGATGTAGAGCGTGATGTAGTTATTGCCGCGTCCGCCGGGGAACCACGGCCAGGCGCCGTCGGGGAGCTGCATTTCGG
>PEVN01000343.1 GCA_002779825.1 Armatimonadetes bacterium CG06_land_8_20_14_3_00_66_21
AACTCGATCGCCAGCAGCGTCTTGCCGCAGCCTGCCGAGCCGCAGACGAGAGTCGGGCGACCGGTCGGCAGCCCACCCTCTGTGACTTCATCCAGTCCTTGGATTCCGGTCGGCGACTTCGCAAGCGCGCGCGGCATGGTTTCCGGTGCTTTCTTTGCTTGTCTCATGGCCACGGTCCTTTCCTGGCGAAGTGAGGTGCTGGGATGGCTGCTCCGCGAGGAATCGCCAGTTGGAGCGATTCTATCACAGGAACGCGCTCGCCTACAACACTCGTGCAGCCAATGTGTCCACCGGCTTACAGCTCCTTCTATGCCTTTTGGGTGAGGTTGCGCTTGGTCTATTGACGGAGCCAAAGACCCACTTGATGGGCGATGCTGGAAAGCGCGCACCCGCGCATACTTTGTACATGCCGTTAGTGGCTCTTGACAGTCGCAAGCGGCCACCAACAAGGAAAGGAGGCACAGCCATGACAACGTGCAAACGATTGATGCTGATCGCCGGGGCTTCTGCCGTGCTGCTCGCTTCAGGTCTTTTCGTCGGGCGAGCGTCCGCAGCAGAGTATCCCCAGGTAGGCAGCCTTACAGCTTTCGCGCAGGAAGCCAACCACATGTCCCTGCCCGGGTATATGCGGTACCTCGTCTTCGTGCAGGACGGCCGATGGATCTCCTACACCGAAGCATCCAAGATCGTGGCCCAACAGCAGATTCGTTAGGCGAATCGCCAGTCGGTGCCTCACCAGACCGGAGCAGTTCCTGGTGAGGGCACCGACCCCTTCAGTACCTCACGCCCTGGCGGTCGAAGCCAGGCAACGCAGATGTTCGCAAAGCGAGAAGATGATCATGAAGACGACCATGAAAGAAGTTCACCCTCCGAGCAAAGCGGGGGTGTTGTCCGGGCTGTTGATGGTAGCCGTTGGTCTCACGCTCGTCGCCGGGCCAACCTTCGCTGGCTCTAAGGGCCGCAAGAACACGACCATCGGTTTGGGCGCCGCCACGGTGTACGAACTCCTCAAAGGCCAGACAAAGACCGCAGTCGTGATGGGCGTCGGAACGGCGGTTGCCTGGAAGCAATACGAGATCGCCCGGCAGCGGGAGAGGCGCGAACAGGCCGCGCAGGCCGCACAGACCAACTCGAGAGTACTTGGGAGCAGCACCACAACGTCGGCCCGGCGCCCCACTGCCGCGCGGAGCAGTGGCTCCGGCTCAACCGCAACAAGGGGCGCCTCCTCCCACGCTGCGGCTGCCGCTGCCACGGCGAAGGTTGCGGCAGTGAAACAAGCGGCGACGCTTCGTCAGGCTGCGATGCAGCAGAACCTGGACGAGCTGGCGGGACAGGCGAAAACGCTGAGCCAACAGAACCAACTGCAGAGCTCCCAACTGGCGTCGTTGGTTGCCCTGAACACTCAGTCCCTGGAGACAGTGGCTCGGTACTTCAGGTGGGCGATGGTTGCCGGCGTACTGGCTGCGTTGGCTGTGGGTGGACTGCTTTACGCCTTGCTTCAGCCTGGGCTGAAGCGCGGCGGCCCGAAGTTGGCAGGGATGCCAGCCTGACCCTCGTCATGCGCCCGTTCCGTGCTGTGCTGTTGTGCCCCCTCGGCGCCAGAAGGCTGTCTGGGGGGGCACCGTCGGGACCTCAGTATCGCCGAAGAGCTGGGCGCGACGAAAGGACGTTGAAGATCATGCCAGACCTCAACATACGAGAGACACGAATCGTGCGGGACGAGACAGACGACTCCAGGACTTGGACCGGGGTGGCGGTAGGATTGGGGGCGGCGGCCGTCGCGTTGCTTGTCGGGTACTTCGCCTGGTGGCAACCAAGTCACACCACGATCATTCAGAACCCGAACCCAACCGTGGTTGAAAGGCAGGGCCCGACGACATACGTTCCGATGCCGGTTGCCGGGTCCCCCGGACCGGCCGGACAGACCGGAGCGCCGGGGCAGACCGGGCAGGCCGGCTCGTCAGGACAGACCGGCTCCTCAGGACAGACCGGACAGACGGGAGCGGCGGGGCAGACAGGACAGACGGGGGCCTCGGGACGCACCGGACAGACGGGGGCGGCAGGAGCCTCTTTCGCCTCGTCACGGGTACCGGTGACGGTCACCGACGGCGTCTGGGAAACCAGGAACGACAACCGGTTCACAATGGACCAGGCGATTCGACTGGGGGAGGGGCAGGAGCTGGTCGGTCTGGAGTTGGGGCGCGTCTACTATGTGTCGGAAGTCCTGGACTCCAGGCAGTTCAAGGTCTCCGCCACGGCAGGCGGCCCAACGATCAGTAACGCCGCCATCGGCTCGGGAGGGAGTGCCAGCACCAAGTAAATACCGTCGGCACCCGCGGTGGACACCTCTTGCCGAGACAACCCCACGCCGGTCCGCGGGCCGGCGTGGGCGAAAGCCCAACAAGTGACTTGACCCACGAAAGGAAGTTCCCAAGATGAGAAGCCCACCCACGAGAAGTCGTTTGGCATTGCTGGTTGCAGCCGCCCTGGGGCCCTTTGCCCAGGTGGCGCAGGCGGAGTGGGGACGCACCGCGCGTGTAGTCCTGCCTGAAGCGACCGTGATTCCAGTCAGATTGGACACGGCGCTGAGTTCCGCGACGAGTCTCCAGGGAGACTGGTTCACAGCGACCGTCCAATCCACCCAGGACGGGGATGCCGAACTCCCCCTCGGCACACAGTTGCGGGGCCAGGTGGCGCAAGTGCAGCGGGCTGCCGACGGACAGTTGGGCATGCTCGACGTCAGTTTCTCCCAAGTTCTGCTGGCCAACGGGCAAAAGCTGCCCGCCGAGGGCTCGCTGATCTCCCTCGACGAGAAGAATACGCAGATGTCCAATGGGCGTCTCGTCGCGACCCCGACGAACCGAAAGAGCGGCGATCGCACGAAGTTCATTGCCATCGGTGCGGGCGCCGGCTTGGTCCTTGGCAAGTTGACGAAACACACGCTGGAAGGCGCCCTGCTGGGTGCGCTTGCCGGCTACTTGTACAGCGAATCCCAGAACAAGGTGCAACCAACCGATGTTGCCGTCGCCGCAGGCAGCGTGTTTGGGGTGCGACTGGATCGCGAGTTGGCGTACAGCGCGAGCCGCGCCTTTGTTGCAGCCCGAGACCGCTATCGCCGAGTGGCGCTGGCCCCCGCGGTCGACGCCCCGTTGGCGGATATCAGAGTGGTCATGAATGGCCGGGGAGTCGCCTTCCTGGACAACAAGCCCCTCGACAACCAAGGCATCGTCCTGGTAAGCCTTGCGCCAGTCATGCAGGAAGCCCAGGTTCCCTACAACTATGACGAGGGCCGGCAGACCGTGCGTGTTGACACCAAAGCTGGCGCGCTCTACCTGAAGGTCGGTCGCTCCTACGCCTTGCTGGAGGGGGAACGGGAGAACGTGGAAACGCCGGCGCTGCTGCGTGGCGGTGAAGTGTTCGTCCCGCTGCACTTCCTGGCGTTGGCTACCGAGATGCCAGTCCTGTGGGACGCCGGGACGCGAACGGTGACGCTGACCTCTGCACGACCGGTCGCCGTCGCCTTGCGGGACATCCGCGTGATTATGGATGGACGGGTCCTTGCCTTCGCCGACAATCAGCCTTTTGAGGACCACGGCCTCGTCCTGGTGCAGCTTGCGCCCGTCATGAGCGGGGCACAGGTCCCCTACGAATACGACGCTCCTTCGCAAACCGTGGTGGTTGGGGTGCCGACGGGGGAACTGCACTTGAAGATCGGCAGGTCCTACGCGCTGCTCGAAGGCGAACGGCAGGACCTGGAAACGCCGGCGCAGGTGCGCGGCGGCGAAGTATTCGTCCCGCTGCACTTCTTGGCGTTGGCGACGGGGACGAGGGTCCTCTGGGATTCCAGGTCCCGCATTGTGACGATGACCTCTCCGACCCATGCCGCCGCTGGCGGCGAGGCGTCCCCGTCCCTTGTTGTTGGTGCGCCGTCCGTCCGGTTGACAATGCGCGGCGTTTCGTTCTAATGTGCCGAGCCGATTCAGCCGGCAGAGGCCCCCGTGCTTCGTGCCGGTTGTTGGGGCACGTGAAGGAAGGAAGCTGAGGTGAGTAGCCACGCGACCTCGTTCGGCGCGCGCGAAGTAAAGCAGTAACGTCCAGAGACGCAGACTCTGATCCGAAAGGGAAGTGACAGTCCATGAAAGCCAGAATGAACGTGTTGTTAGTCGTCTTGTCAGTTGCCGCCACATCAGGCATGGCCTCCATACAGGTCGAAGTGAACGGGCGCCCGATGTTCTTCGACGTGCCGCCGATGAGAATCGGGGGCAGAACCATGGTGCCGCTGCGCGGCATCTTCGAATCTCTCGGGGCCCAAGTGCAATGGGACGCCTCCTCGAGAACGATCACCGCGACCAAAGACGCCACCAATGTCCAACTCGGCATTGGCGACCGTCGCGCGGCAGTGAATGGTCAGACCGTCCTGCTCGACGTTCCGGCGAGCATCCTTCGCGGCTCGACGATGGTGCCACTACGGTTTGTCAGCGAAGCCCTCGGCGCCGACGTCAAGTGGTTCGAGGCCACGCAGTTGGTCTCCATCACCTCGGCAGGGCCAATCGCCGTGGCTTCGGCCGCCCAACCGCCCGTCGGCAGACCGGCGCTAAGGCCGGTAGTTGCCAGACAAGCAACCACAGCCGTCATGGTCATCCCGGAGGGAACCGTGATCCCAGTCTCGTTGGACATGGCGCTGAGTTCTGCCACGAGTCGGCAGGGAGACCGGTTCGACGTGTCAGTCAGTTCCGCCCGCGTGGGCGACGCTGAGTTCCCCCTCGGCACGAAGATCGAGGGCATCGTGGCGGAGACGCAGCAGGCAAGCAGCGGCCAGCCTGGCATGCTCGATCTCAGCTTCCGCGACGTCATTCTGGCCAGCGGAGAGCGGCTACACGCTCAGGGGTCGCTCATCGCTCTCGACGACAAGAACACGCAGATGACCAACGGCCGTCTGGAAGCGACCCCGGTCAATCGGAGTAACAGCAACCCCACAAAGCTCATCGCCATCGGTGCCGGCGCAGGCCTGATTCTGGGCAAGCTGACGGACCACACCCTGGAAGGAACACTGCTGGGTGCCCTCGGCGGCTACCTCTACAGTGAGTCCCAGCGGAAGAAGGCGCCGGCACCGACCGATGTCGCCGTCGCTCAGGGCGCCGCGTTCGGCGTGCGACTGGATCGCGCTCTGTCATACACCACCTCCCGAGCCTTCGCTGTCGCCCGCGAAGGCTATGTCGGTGCCCATTCGCAGGCGCTGCTGCCGGTCAACCTCCCTCTGCGCGATATCAGTGTGGGCATGAACGGCCAGGGCATCCGCTTCGCGGAAAGCCAACAGCCTTTCGAGAACCAGGGCCTTGTCCTGGTTCTGCTTCAGCCGGTCATGACAGAGGCGCAGGTCAACTATAGCTACGACGATGCCCGGCAGACCATTCGTGTTGACACGGACAGAGGCGCGCTGTACCTGAAGATCGGCAGCGCCTACGCACTCTTGGAGGGGAGCCGGGAGAACCTGGAAACGCCGGCGCAATTGCGCGGCGGCGCAGTGTTCGTCCCGCTGCACTTCCTGGCGTTGGCGACGGGAACGGACGTCCTGTGGAATGCGCAATCGCGGGCCGTGACGCTGACGACCCGCTGAGTCCGGGGCGAGTGCCTCCCCACCACCGCTTCCGGGTCGCTGCTTGCGCGGATCCGGTGGGAGGTG
>PEVN01000043.1 GCA_002779825.1 Armatimonadetes bacterium CG06_land_8_20_14_3_00_66_21
AGCCCAAGGCGGCAAACTCAGGCTGCGAAGCCTCGGCGACACCCCTGCAAGCCAAGCTCTCTCACGATAAGTACGCATTATCCGGATGAACTAGAGAGTATGACACCAAGACCAAGGAGACACATCCGCTGCCTGGGGGGGAAACGCCTCCCTCTTTCGATAGAGGCTGGCCTACACACCCCGTCGGAGTGGGGCTTCCTGCGCTGCCCCCCCCCGGTTCACCACGCCGTCCTCTCTGGTTCTCGTTTGCTTTCGTTGCCGGCGATCCGGTCGCGCGACCGGATGCTTCGCACCGACGAAGTCGTGTCACCATTGGACCCCTGACCGACAACCCGTGCTGGCCTGCCGGTGTCATACTCTGCCTGTTCGGGCGCAGTGGCGCCAAACGACTGTGCTCTTGTTGAGCGCCCGCGACCTAAGGAGCCCTCACGTTGCGCAACTCACCCGCCCGAATCCTCCTCGCCGACGATTCGCCTGCGAACTGCAAACTGGTTCAGGCGTGTCTGTCGAGGCAGCCCTACGAGCTCACCATTGCGGGCGACGGTCGGGAGGCAGTGGAGCTGTTCCAGGCCGGGGAGTTCGATCTCGTCCTCATGGACATCCTGATGCCGGGCATGGATGGCCATGAAGCCACTCGACGAATCCGCGAGTGGGAGCAAGGGAACCGGGTCGGGGCAACGCCGATCGTGGCGCTTACAGCCCTCCGCGATGACGAAGAGCAGGCCCGGCAGGCTGGGTGTACAACCAGCCTGAAGAAGCCACTACGACTCCCCGAACTGTTGGCCCTCGTAAGCAGCGTTGTGGACGGAGCTGCCGCCCCGGCGGCTGAGGGCGTCGCAGAGGACCCACCTCCCCCTCCAGCTCGGCCGGGCGAACCGCCCGTGGTCCGGGTGGAGCCCGAGTTGCGCGAGCTGATCCCCGAGTTCCTCACCACCTGCCGCGCAGACCTGCAGAGCGTGATCAATGCGATTGAGGTGGGCGACTTCAGCGCCGCCGCCTCGTGCGGTCATCGAATGGATGGCTACGGAGGCGGGTACGGGTTTGGCGAGATCACGACGGGCGGAGGTGAGATCGAGGAAGCGGCCAAGCGCAAGGACGGTCAAGCAGCGCTTGCGCGCGCCGAGTCTCTGTTGGACTACCTCGACCGTGTCCGGGTCGAGTGACTCCTGAACCCGAGTGACGCCCGGGACTGCCTCTCCGCAGGCCCGACCCAAGCGAGAGAAAGTGGGGACAAACGATGCCTGTGAGAATCCTGGCCATAGATGACGACGAGCTCAGCCAGAACCTGGTGAAGAAGGCGCTGGCGCCCATTGGCTGCATTGTGTACCCGGCCTACGATGGGCAGGAAGCCCTTGCCGTCGTGCAGAGCCGGGGACCCGACCTCATCCTGCTGGACCTCAACATGCCCAAACTGGATGGTTGGGGGTTCCTTTCCAAGCTGCACGAGGACGAGAATCACAAGGACATCCCGATCGTCGTGTTGACCACCCGCTCAGGCTTCCT
This sequence comes from Armatimonadetes bacterium CG06_land_8_20_14_3_00_66_21, assembly GCA_002779825.1. Lineage (GTDB taxonomy): Bacteria > Armatimonadota > Abditibacteriia > CG2-30-66-41 > CG2-30-66-41 > CG2-30-66-41. Next base: position 1,504 of record PEVN01000043.1, read on the forward strand.
GGACAAACGAGTCCAGGCCTCTCTGCATCGGGTGGCGGCGTACCTCACCAAGCCCTTTACACTCAAAGAACTGCGCGAAACTGTGCAGCGGCTGCTGCCCAATCCGGAGGCGGCTGGCGGCGCGCGCTGAGGGCCCGGCTCCCCCCCGGCCGGTAGCTCGCATGGCGCAGGGGGTCTGGAGGTGTCTCATGGCCAAGATCGTCGTCCTCGACGATGACACGAATACCTGCAACCTCATCCGCGTCGCGCTGGAACAGGACCGACACAAGGTGACCACCACGCAACACGCCAAGGAGGCGTGGCGCGCGATCAGCCTGGGCGCCGACCTGCTGTTGCTGGACCTCAATCTACCCGAGACCAACGGCTGGGAGTTTGCCAAACGCGTCCGGCTTGACCCCGGCCTCGCGGAGCTGCCCATTGTCGTCATTACGGCTCGGTCCGGGTTTTTCGACAAGACCGTGGCCCGGGGCTACGACGTCGCCGAGTTCATCCGGAAGCCGTTCACGCCTGCCGCCATCCGCGAACTCGTCAGCAAGGCGCTGGCTTCCAGGGCGAGCCCGGGCCCACGGTGAGGTCCCTCGGTCCCCGCGGGAAGGGCGCCCGGCAATCAGGCTGCCTCCGGCGGTTGCGGGGTCTCGTAGTCAGGGCCGCGGTCTGAGGTATCCCGTGCTGGTTCGGCGTACCGCCGCTTGATGTCGGCCAGGCGCGGCAGGACTTGCATGAACCGGTCAATAAGGCTTGGGGCGAAGTGCCGCTGCTCCTGGATGCTTGCGGTCGCCTCCTCCACGGACCACGCGCTCTTGTAGGGCCGTGCCGAAGTCAGGGCGTCGAACACATCGCACACTCCGCAGATCTGGGCAACGAGTGGGATGTCCTCCCCCGCGACCCCTCGTGGGTAGCCGGAGCCATCCATTCTCTCGTGATGGGTGAGCGCGATGAGATGACCCATTTGGGTCAGCTCAGACTGCCCCTCGGCCAGCAGTTCAGCGCCAAGGGTCGTGTGGGTCTTCATGACCTCCCATTCCGGCGGCGTCAGTTTATCCGGCTTGAGGAGGATGAAGTCGGGAATCCCGATCTTGCCGAGGTCATGCATTGGCGCGGCGTTGAGCAGGAGCTCGCATTCCGCGCTGCCCAGCCCCAGCGCCTCTCCCAGTTGCGCGCAGAAGAGGCCGATGCGCACGACGTGCAGGCCGGTCTCGTAGTCCCGCAACTCCGCCGCGCGCGTGAGGCGATGGATGACCTCCAACCGAGTATCGCGCAGCTCCTGGGTCCGGCCGCGCACCCGCTCTTCCAGCACGTCGTTATGCTGGCGCAGTTCCTTATGCAACAGGCGCGTCTCCACCATGTTGTGAACGCGCGTCAGCACCTCGGGCAGATCAAAGGGCTTGCTGAGGAAGTCTCTCGCGCCGGCTTGTAGCGCGCGCACCTTGTGACCGGGCTGGGCGGTGATTACGAGTACCGGCAGGTAGCCTTCGGTCTCGATTTCCTTGAGACCTTCCATCACCTGGAATCCATCCATGTCCGGCATCTGGAGGTCGAGCACGATCAGGTCATAGCGGTGTTCGAGATGAAGCGCGCACACCTCATGCGGGGTCATGGTTGAGGCGACGGAGGTGTAGCCGGCGCCGTGCAGCATGCGCTCCAGCAGCCGGACATTGGCCTCCAGGTCGTCAACGATCAGGAGGCTGGCGTTGAGGATACTGGATGAACTGACCATTCAGTTGGCCCTCCTTCGTCTGCGCTAGCGCCTCTGGCAATGGCGCGCTCACTGCGCGCGCGTCATGCTGGCTGCGCGGTACCGCAGACAGGTCCGTGGGCTTCGCGATCCGATAGGCGTTCTTGCCCGCTCGCTTGGCCTCGTACAAAGCCAAGTCCGCGCTCTTCATCAGCGTGTCCGCGTCCTCACCATGAAGAGGGTAGATGCCGACCCCCGCGCTGGCTGTGATGCTGACGGCATGTCCCTCGACGCTATAAGGGCGCGACACAGCCTCGATCACCTTTTGCGCCGCCCTGGCCGCAGCGTCAACGCCGCTGAAGTGAAACAGCGCGATGAGGAACTCGTCACCGCCGGGGCGGGCGACCGTATCCTCGGCACGAACCGTCGCCACCAGGCGCTCTGCAACCCTCTTCAGCAGAACGTCCCCGGCGCTGTGACCCAAGGTGTCGTTGACCTGCTTGAATCCGTCCAGGTCCAGATACACCACCGCCATGTTGTTCTTGTTCCTTCGAGCATGGACCAAGGCGATGAGCATTCTGTCCGCCAAGAGCCGTCTGTTCGCAAGCCCCGTCAACGGGTCATTGAGGGCCAGGGAGGCCAGCCTCTCGGCGTGATTGCGGGCCTCCTTGTGCAACAGCCGAACTTCCAGCATGTTGTAGACCCGCGTCACGACCTCGGGCAGATCGAACGGCTGGCTGAGGAAGTCCCTCGCGCCGGCTTGGAGCGCACGTAGCTTGTGAGCCGGCTGGGCGGTAAGGGCCAGCACCGGCAGGTAGCCTTCGGTCTCGATCTCCTTGAGACCCTCCATCACCTGGAACCCGTCCATGCCCGGCATCTGGAGATCAAGCAGGATGAGGTCGTAGCGGTGCTCGCGATGAAGCGTGCAAACCTCAAGCGGGTCCCTCGTTGAGGTGACGGAAGTGTACCCGGCGCCGTGCAGCATGCGCTCCAGCAGCCGGACATTGGCTGCTCGGTCGTCAACGATCAGGATGCTGGCGTTGAGGATATTGGCGGGACTGTCCATGCGAGTCGTCGGCCCCCCTTCACTCTGACGAACCTCCGCTTGCGGCACATTCCAGCGCCAGGTTCAGCGTGGTCGTGAACTCAGCGACCTTGATTGGTTTGGTGAGATACCGGAAGAAGCCTGCATCCAGACCCTTCGCCACGTCGAGTGAAAGCGCATTCGCGCTGATGGCAACGACGGGGGTGTGCGCCGTCTCCGGGGCGGCGCGCAGGATCTCCATGGCCGCCAAGCCGCTGAGGCCAGGCAGATTGATGTCCATCAGGATCACGTCCGGCTGCGCGGTGCGGGCCAGCTCGATGCCGCGCTCTCCGTCCACCGCGGTGAGCAGGCGGATCTCCGGGCGGCGCGCGAGGAGGTGCTCGACCAGCCTCAGGTTGGCCGGGTTGTCCTCGACATACAGCACGAGCTGTGACTGCGCGCCGCTTTGGACTTGCGGTTGGGCTGGCGTTGTGGTCTCGTCGTCTACAGGGGGCAGTTGTGGCTCAACAGCGGCGATCAGCTCGATCCAGAATACGCTTCCCACCCCGACGGTGCTCTCCACGCCGATTGCGCCGCCCATCAACTCGACCAGTCGCTTGGTCACTACGAGGCCGATGCCGGTGCCCTGCTCGCTGCTGGACTCCTGTCCGAGGCGGTTGAACGGCTCAAAGAGCTGGGCCACCTGCTCCGGCGACAATCCCGCGCCGGCGTCCTTGACGCTGACTCGGACGCGTTCGGGGGTGTGCGCAGTGCAGTCCACGACGACCGATCCGCCTGGCTGGTTGTACTTGATTGCATTGGACAGGAGATTGAGGAGAGTCTGCTTCACCCGGGTCCGATCTGCATTGGCGAAGTGAGGGTGGCTAAGCTTGGGGAAAACCATCCTGATGTCGCGCTTCTGCGCCTGGGGCTCGATCATGCTCTCGCACTCGTCGAGGACCTCGGCCAACGACACCGATTCCAGCGACAGCGACACATTGCCGGACTCGATCACAGCGAGATCGAGGATTTCGTTGATCAACTCCAGCAGATACCATCCCGCTTGGAGGATCTGGCCGATGCTGTCCTGTTGGGCGGGTGTTGGCGCAGGCGAATCAGACTCCATGAGCTGGGCAAACCCGAGGATCGCGTTGAGCGGGCTGCGCAGCTCATGGCTCATGCTGGAAAGGAAATCCGACTTCGCGAGATTGGCTTTTTCCGCCGCGGTCTTGGCGCTCTCCAGTTCGACGTTGGTCTCCTGCAGCGTCTGTGCGAAGCGTTTGAGCTCCGTGACGTCGCGGGCGGCGGCGAACACGCCCTGCAGCTTCCGGTCACGGTCGTAGAAGGTGGTTGCATTGTAGGACACCACGGTTTCCTTGCCGTCCCAGGCGCGCGCGGTAAGCTCGTAGTTGGTGACCTTCTTTTCCTGCAACACCCGCTTGATGGCTGCCTCGGCCCGCCCCGGATCGGTGAAGTAGTTTTTGAACG
>PEVN01000027.1:0-25135 GCA_002779825.1 Armatimonadetes bacterium CG06_land_8_20_14_3_00_66_21
ATCCTCCCCGTCATGGGGAAGGTCCGCGGGAACGCCCGGAGGACTGTGTGCAGCAGCAACATGAGACAGATCGCCCAGGCCATCTCGCTGTACGCGTCCGACAACGACAACCGGTTCCCGGATACCGACCCGCGCTGCTACTCGGTGAACTGGCTGGGAATCAGTCGGTGTGACCCCTGGGACGGGGACGGGCGTTGTGCCGCTCCTACGGCTGCTGCCGATCGGTATGCCGTCTGCTGGCAGTTGAGCGTCTTCACGTATGTCAAGGACAACGACCTCTACGTCTGCCCTTCGGCGAAGGCCCTGCGCCCGGACAGCAGTCAGACCGGCTACGCCCTCAACGGCGCGTATTGGTACGGCGCGCGGAAGGGCTACGTGGGCAGCAACGGGTGGAAGTATGCGTGCACCACGAGCGCAGCGCCCGACACAGCCACGGCGTTTGACGGCTACATCCGGACAAGCAAGGTCCCCGACCCCTCGGGCACGCTTATGGTGACGGACTCCTCTTCGTCCGGAAACTACCAGGCGGGTGAGTCTCCCTCCAGCAGCGGCACCGGGCAAGAACACCCGTCCGCGCTTTCCGCTACAGCGACGGATTCCGTTCCCGACTTCAACCGGCACGGCAGCAACGGCATCAACGCCCTGTTCGCGGACGGCCACGTGAAGTGGGTGCTCAAGGACTTTGTGTATGAGAAGAGCACAACCAACGCGATTGGCTCTGCCAGCAACTACGTGGATCGTCACTGGACGATGGAACAGGACTGAGCGCTGAACAAGGCGAGACCGCACGGCGGCAAAATCCACGCGAAAATGCCACCCGCACAATTCCGCTGTCCTATTGCACAGGGGGGCAAAACGAATTAGAATTCACACCACGTTAAAAGCGGCCAATTGAGTTCTGGAAAAGCGCCCGGAACAACCTCTCGGATCGAACCGTCAAAGCCCGTGCATGTGGCGGCGCGTTCCGGGCGGAAAGTGAGCGCCTCCCGCCACGGAACCGCGCTTGAGCTGCGATTGGATTCAGGCGAAGTCTGAGCAAACCTCCCATGGGCCTTCTCTCAAAAGGATCGAAGCCGGTTGTCGGCCTGAACATCGGCACCAAGTACCTCAAGGCTGTCGAAGTCCGGAACAGCCGCGGGCAGTTGGAGGTGCTGGGTGCTGGCGTCCGCCCGACCCCTGCCGGAGTCATCTCAAACGGGATCATTATGGATCCGGGCATGTTGGGGGCGGAGATCAAGGAACTGCTGAGCGAGAGCGGCATCAAGTGCAAACGCGTAGTCAGCTCGTTGGCCGGGCAGCAGTCGCTGGTCGTGCGCATCATCGAGGTGCCTCGCATGACCGCGGCCGAACTGAAAGAGACGATGAAGTGGGAGATCGAGCGCCACATTCCGTTCCCCGCGGAAGACGTGGTGATGGACTTCAAGCCCCTTGAGCACCAGAAGTCCGGCAGCGACGGTGGCGAGGCAGAGACGATGGAAGTCCTCCTGGCAGTTGCTCAGGAAGAGATGATCAATGCCCATATCGAGACCATCCAAGCCGCGGGGTTGCTCCCCCAGGCATTGGACATCGAACCCCTGGCCTGTGCCCGCGTCCTGGCGACCCTGGAAGAGAACGGCAGCGACGAGGACTCTGCAGTGGCGCTCATCAATCTCGGCGCCCGCGTGACTGACATCAGCGTGGTGCGCGGCTGGGACCTGACGTTCACGCGGTCCGTCCCGCTGGGCGGCGACAACCTGACGCTGGCGATCTCGGAAGCGCTGGGGGTGCAGCCGGAAGAGGCGGAGCGAGCCAAGATCGAGCTTGGCAGCGCCCTGCTGACCGAGACCGTGGGCGCCGGCGTTGACACAATGACCGCCATGGCGGCTGCCGCGGGCGACGAAGAGTCGCCCTTCGCTTCCTTCGAGTTTGACGCCGACGAAGGCGAAACGACCAGCGAGACGGCGACCGAAACTGAGACCACCGGTGAAGTGCCGGCCTTCGATCTGTCGCTGGACAGCACAGACGAGGGTGCCACCGAGAGCGACACGGGCGGCGCGTTGCCCGCATTCGACTTGAGCCTCGACGCGGTGGAGCCGGCCGATTCTGCCGCGGACGTAGGCGGGCTGGACTTCAGCCTGGATTCGGATACCCTCGAATCCCCGGACGACTCGCCCGCGGTTGCCGAAGCCGAGGAGACTACCGACGAATTCGACCTGTCGTTGGACTTGGACGACGACAAGACCGTGGCGAAGTTGAGCCTGGACTCGCGGACGGACCAGGGCCCGGAGGACGAACTCCCTCCGCTCCGACTGGATCTGGACTCGACGGAGGAGGATTCCTCCGAGGACGAGTCGCAGGGAATCCAACTGGACCTGGACCCCACCCCGGCGGCGAGCGGCGGCGCGACCGAGGAAGACACGCCCTTGGCCGCCGGCGGCTTCCAGTTGGACTTCGGCGATGGCCCGTCACCGACGGAGGTGATCGATCAAGGGGCGCCCGGAACCTTCGAGTTGAATCTCGGCCCGGCCGCTGCTGCCGAAGCCGAGCCCGTCGGCTTCGAGTTGGACCTGGGCGGCCCCGCTACGCCAGCGGACGCCGACACAGACGCAGGGCTCTTCGACCTGTCGCCAGCCACTGAGAGCGACCCGGACGAGAGCGACTTGGGGTTCTCCTTCGATCTGGCGGAGCCCTCCGATGCGGACGAAGCGGTCGGCGACGTGTCGGCCGGCGTGCCGGCAGACGCCCTGTCAACAGAAGAAGAGGCGGCCCCCGGCGGCTTGATGGACTTGGACGACCTCGCGGGCCTGGCTGAGCTGGGAACCGCGGGAGGAGACGTCACCGCGGAGAGCGTCTACGCTGCCCTCAGCCCGGTCATCAATGAGTTGATCACCGAGACGCGCCGCTCCCTGGAGTACTACGCCAGCCGCTATCCGGGCGCGAACATCGACCGAGTGCTGCTGATGGGCGGCACAGCGAGGCTGCGCGGCCTGGCCGATGTGCTCTCTGCCGAGTTGGGGCTGCCGGTAGCGGTCGCCAACCCGTTCGACAGTGTCCGCCTCAGCCCCAAGAGCGACCTGACGCCCGAGTATCTGGCGGAAATGTCGCCCGCGCTTTGCACCGGGCTGGGCTTGGCGATCCGAGACATGGTGGAAGACTGAGTGTTAGCGTGCTCTCAGCAAATCACAACTGCAGGCGCGGTAATCGAGGTGTTCTCAGTTGGTTAAGCTGAACCTACTGCCGGGATACGTCCTTGAGCGGCATAGGGTCAAGAAGGTGGGGCTGGCAGTCATTGCGCTGCTGGTTCTTGAGGCGGCCGGCGTTTTTGGGATCTTCATGACCAAGACCAAGCGCATCAGTGCCCTCAACGAGGAGCTGACTACGAAGACGGCCGAGCGCAAAGAGGTGGAGGCGCTCGAAGCCAAAGCGACCGCCAAGAAAAACCAGATTGCGCCCTTTGAGGCGACGGTGGGCTTCATCTCCCAGCTCGCTGGCGACCCTCCGCACACGGCCCCCGGCATCGTCTGGGCGGACCTGCTGGACCAGGTATTTCGGTTCACGTATGATCGAACCCAGTACACGGAGCTGACGCTTGCGAACAATGGCGTCGGCCTGCAAGGCCAAGTAGATAGCCCGCCGGCCTACATCCGCTACCTGATGAACTTGGAGCGCTGCCCACTGCTCACGGAGATCCAGCCAAATGTGAATCTCGGCCCCGCCCCCGGGGCCGGGCCGGTGTCCTTCTCCGTCAATTGCTCGCTGTCTACTCCCATCGAGACGCCCGGTCTATCCGCAGCAGCCCTCAGTGCGGGCGGCGGCGGCATGGGCATGGGCGGCGAGATGATGATGGGCGGCGAAATGGGCCCGGGAATGGGTGGCTCAAGCCCGCCCGGAGGCATGTCCGGCCCGAGCGCATAGAATGGAACGCTTCCTCACGCGCGTGAGAGGAACCCACAGTCCATGCAGAAGCTAAACAGATGGCATGTGCTAATCATCGGGATCTTGCTGCTTGGCGGCCTCGGCGCCGGCGGCTTTTTCGGCCTATTGAAGCCCAAGACCGAAGAGATCACCGGACTGGAGAAGAAGGTTCAGGAGTGCGACGACGTCATCGCAAAGCGCTCGACGCACGAAGCGAACCTGAAAGAGTACACGGCCAAGCTGGCCGAAGACCGGGCGCGCCTTGACGAGTACAAGCAGCGCTATGTTAGCATCCGGTTCGAGTTGACAGACCGCCCCGCACAATACGCCACCCTGGTTGCCGTGTGGGCTGAGATGCGAGAGCGACTGGGCCCCGCGTTCGCGAAGTTCGTCCCCGAGGTGTCGGGCTGCGAGTTCTCGGGTGTGCAGATCCCCGAGCCGCCCACCGAGATCTCGCAGATGACGCTGCCGGCCTCGGGGTTCCTGCGCGTCCCCCCCAGCGGCGCGATCACGTTGACCGTCAACGGCCGGATTGAGGACGTCCAGAAGCTGCTGCGTAGCCTGCACACCTTCTCCCGACTTGTCACGGTGGGACCGCCCAAGATATCGGGCCAGTCACCGACACTGACCGCTGCGATCCCCATCGCCTTTTACGTCATCGCTGACTTGCCCGAAGGGCTGCTCGCAGGTCCCTCTGCGGCCGACCTCTCCGGTTCTGCCGCCACGGCTGGCGGCGGAGGCATGATGGGCGGTGGGTCTGAACCTGAAGTGGGGGCTGGCCCGGGCATGGGGCCAGGCATGGGCTCAGGCGGCGAAGGGGGCCCGACTCCCGCGGCTGACGCGGGCGAGAGCGATTCTGCCAAAGGCTCCAGTGCCAAGGACGAAGAATAAGCAGGCCCAACCTTGAGGATTCCGCCGTCACCAAAGGCTGAGACCAATGAGCGCTGAAGACAAAAAGAAACTGGGAATCCTCGGAGGGCTCTTTGGTGCGTTCTTGATTCTCGTGTTCTTCATGTACGTGCTGCCCTCGATGAGGAAAGGCGGCGGCCCAGAGGAGCCGCCTGACTCGCAGCAGATGGCCTCGGAAACTGGTGCCGCTGGAGCGCCCGGTGCAGCTCCCGAGGGCGGCGCTCCTGCCGGGGAGGCTGCACCTGGTGCCGCTCCCGGTCCAAGCGCTGCCCCTGCAGGCGGGGCTGGCGCGGGCCCGCCTGCCGAAATGATGCCAGGCGGCGCCGGCGGCGCGCCCATGGGCGGCGGCGGTGAGCCCGGTATGGGTGCGGGAGGCGCTGGCGGCGGCCCGGCTGCACCAGCGGCCGGTGCGGCCCAGACCGATCGCGCTAAGGGCGAGCCATATTTCGGCTGGCGCGCTGACCCGTTTTCTCCAATCGGCGTCGGTCTCGGCGACCTGTCTGAAGCGGCCGGGCGACGGCGAACCTATCCTCCGGTGCCTGCCAGTGGACGCGTTGAGACCATTGGGACACTGCCGGCAGTGCCGACATTTCGTTCGGGTCCCGCTGCTGTGCCACGGAACCTCGGTGCTGTTCTTCCCGAGGAGGAACTGAAGAAGGTCGGCGACAAGCGAATGGCTGGTCTCCTCGTCAACGACTCCGTCTGGGCCGTGCTTGAGGTTGGCACCGGCACCGCCGAGTCAACCAGCTATGTGGTGAAGCCGGGAGACACCGTAGAGAACATCCGCGTTCAGCGAATCGAGCGCGACAAGATCGTCATCCGCGACGCGGAGAACAAGCTGAAGGAAGTCGAGCTGCGCAAGGCGCCGCCGAAGACCACGGGGCAAGGCGGCGAAGGGATGGGAATGGGCATGGAAGGCATGCCCGGCATGGACCCAGGAATGGCTGGGATGCAGGGCATGGGCGGGATGGGCCAGCCACCCGCGATGATGCAAGGTATGCAGCCGCAGAACCAGCCGGGCGCACGGCAGCCGCGAGCAGGAGGCGCCCGGGGAGCACGTCCTGCTCCCAGGAGGTAATCGTGAGCGCCATGCTGGATTCCGCGAGAACAAACACCATCCCGTCTCGACTTGGACCGAAACGAGCACACGCTATTACCGTCAGGAGGCCAAGTTCCATGTCGCACCCCAAATCTTCGGCAAAAGCGCTGTTGGTGTCAGGTCTGTTCACCTACCTCATGAGCTGGGGCGGCGCTGCGCTCGCACAGCAGCAACTCCCGGCCGCAGACCAAGCGCACAAGGTGACCATCGACGTGATCGACGGCGATGCCACCAAGGTGCTTGAGATGCTGTTCAAAGTTACCAACTACGACAAGGTCATCGCTCCGGAAGTGGAGGGCGAGATCGCTCAGTTGACTCTCAACGATGTCGATTGGGAACTGGCGCTGAAGTCCGTCTTGGACCAGATCGAGGCGGTCTACACCAAAGACAAGAACGGGGTCTACCAGATCAAGCCCAAGCCCGGCGCCCGCCGGACCCCCGCACCCGGCCAGATGGGCGGCATGACGCCAGGGATGCAGGGCGGCATGATGCCAGGGATGCAGGGCGGCATGATGCCAGGGATGCAGGGCGGGATGATGCCAGGGATGCAGGGGCAGGGCGGGATGATGCCCGGCACGCAGCAAGGAGCCATGGGCGGCGGCCAGGGCAAGGCCCGAGGATTCAAGCGCCCGACGACGCGGAAGCCCCAGGAGATTCGCGTGAACGGCGTTGAAACGACCGCGGTTCCGCTGAAGATTGCCCAGGCGCTGGAAGGCGGCGGCGATCTCCTTGGCGGCGGCGGCGGCGGCGCCGCCGGCACACCCGACGAAGTGGCTGCGGACGTCAAGTTCCAGGATCCCTGGATTCCGCGCTGCATGTGGGCCTACGAGGTCGCCAGCCTGTTTGGCGGCGAGTTCGTCGACCCACGGCTGGACTTCATGTCCCTCGGTGGCGGCGGCAGCCAAGGCGGCGGTGGTGGCGGCTTCGGCGGCCAGGGTGGTGGCGGCTTCGGCGGCCAGGGTGGTGGCGGCTTCGGCGGCCAGGGCGGCGGCGGCGGCTTCGGCCGATAGGCAATGATGGATCTATGGCGGCGACCACGTGAGTAGGGCGTGCGCCAGGGGGCCTGGTCCCGAAGATCGGCTCAATCGAAGGATGAACATGAAGCGAGCACATTACAGCGCAACACTGAAGCCGTTCTTCGCAGCATTGCTGGTGCTTGTGTGCGCCCGAAGTACCACTCTCTTTGCGCAGCAGGAGGCGCCTGCCGGCACGCAGGAAGCGGCCAAGGGGGGCGACAGCATCATGCTGGACCTGCAGGATGCCGACTTGCGCGACGTCCTCCGGATGCTTGCTCTCCAGACGAATTGCAGCATCAGCTTCGGCGAGGACATCAAGGGGAAAGTGACAGCCACGCTCCACGACAAGACGCTTGAGCAAGCGTTCGAGTCGATCCTGATGCCGCACGGCTACTACTGGCACAAGACGCCCGATGACGTCTACGTCATCACGACAGCGCCGCCGGCCGCGGCGCCGGAGCCCGCGGTGGCGATGATCCAGGACGCGGCCCCTGCCGGCGGGAACGCTCCCGCGATCGCGCCGGAACGAGAACGAGGGGGATTGGCGCTGCCAGCGCCCCTGCCGCAACAGGCCCCCGGTGCCCAGGCACCGGATCGCGAGTGGATTCCTACTGAGGTGCAGGAGACGACCGCGAAGCAGAGGCGGTGGGAATGCATTCCCATGAAGTTCATCTCGGCCGACGAGTTTGTGGCCCTTTTCAATGGCGGCGCCGCACGAGCCGGTGGGACCACAACCTCAACGCCCCTCGGTTCCATGATCGCCAGTCAGATGTCGTCACCCATGGACCGCGTCTACCGACACCTGAATGCCAACCCCCGCGCAACCAACGCCCGGTCGCTGGGCGGTCTCCAGCAGTTCCCCGGTGGCGGCGGTGGCGGCTTCGGCGGCGGCGGCGGCTTCGGCGGCGGTGGCGGCGGCGGACTTGGCAACATCGGCGGCGGCGGACTTGGTGGCGGCGGCGGCGGACTTGGCGGCGGTGGCGGCGGGCAGCAGCTCTTCGAACTGCCCCCGGGCGTAGAAGCCATCGGTGCCTACAACCCCCTGAACGCCGTCTTGGTCCGCGGCGAGGATACGGCAGTGACGGAGCTGTGGGATCTCATCAAGAAGATCGACCTGCCCATTCGCCAGATTGAGATTTCGGCGCAGTTTGTCGAGGTCAAGACAGAAGATCAGGACAGTATGGGCATCGACTGGCAAGCCGCGGGCGCCTCGACCTCCTTCGTTGTGCAAGGCATGGTCTCCGGCGGCACGGCTGCCCTGCGGTATGCCAAAGGCAACCTGCTGGCCAACTTGGGTGTGCTGTTCAACAGCAGCAAGGCGAAGATCATCGCCAGCCCGAAGGTCACCACGCAGAACAACCTGCCCGCCACGCTGTACATCTCGGACGAAGTCCCGTACTTCACGCAGCAGATCGTCTTCGACCAGTTTGGCAACCCACAGTCGATCACGTTCCCCGACATCCTGCCTGTCGAGACATTCTTGACGGTAGTGCCGCGGGTCAACTACGACGGCAGTGTGACCGCGTTCGTCATGCCCTACATCTCCGACATCGTGGGCTACGCCACCGGTCCGGACGGAACCCAGGTACCGCGAGTGATCACCCGGTCGATCTCCTCGCTGCTCACGGTAAAGGACGGCGAGACCATCGCCCTGGCGGGCTTCACCCGGAAGACGACGGACGATGGCGGCAATAAGGTTCCTATCCTGTCCGACTTGCCGATCATCGGCGGTCTATTCAAAGCGAAACGGCGCAGCCATTCAGATTCCGAGATGGTCATCTTCATGACGCCTCGAGTGATCTGGACCGAAGAGACGCTTCCCGGCGCTCCCGGCTACGGCGGCGCAAACCCTTGAGTAGCCGACCTCCGTCGGTATTGGTATTGTTGAAAAGCGACACCGATCCTCGGTGTCGCTTTTCGCGTCAGGGCATGTATTCGAGGCTTCTCGGCGGGGCGAGTGTCGGCCGGCACTCGGTCCGGGTCGTCCGGCTTGCAGGGCGCAGTCTGGAGTAAGGTGATGCGCACGTCAGGAACGAGCATATCCGTGGAGTTGGAGGACCGGTCCTACCGCGTCCACGTGCAGCCGCAGGGCCTGGCAGAGGTCGGTCGCGCGGTCGCTTCCGTGTGTCGCGGGAGGCGCTGCCTACTCGTTAGCTGTCGGCGGGTCGTTCGGCTCTGGGGGGAGCCGGTGGTGCGCTCGTTGGAGTCGGCAGGGGTTGCCGTGACCACTGCGCTCGTCCCTGACGGCGAGCAGGCGAAGTCCCTGCAGCAGGCGGAGAAGCTATACGAGGCGCTGCTTCGCGCCCGGTTCGACCGGCAAGCTGTCGTAGTGAGTCTGGGTGGAGGCGTCGTTGGGGATCTGGCTGGGTTCGTGGCGGCCACGTACCAGCGCGGGGTGGACTTCGTGCAAGTGCCGACCACGCTGCTGGCACAGGTAGACGCGAGCGTCGGCGGCAAGACGGCAGTCAATCATCCGCGGGCGAAGAACATGATCGGGGCCTTCCACCAGCCTCGGCTTGTGATGATCGATCCCGTCACGCTGAGTTCCCTCCCCAAGCGCCAACTTCGAGGCGGTCTGGCGGAGGTCATTAAGCACGGCGTGATCTTGGACGCCCGCCTGTTCCGCTATGTAGAGCAGCATGCCGACGCGTTGCTGGCCGCTGAACCGGAAGCATTGAAGCACGTGATTCGCCGCTCCTGCCAGTTGAAAGCAGAGGTCGTGACGGCAGACGAACGCGAGTCGGGGCTGCGAGCCATCCTCAACTACGGGCACACGCTGGGGCACGCGGTTGAGTCCGCTTCTGCCGGCAGGTGGCTGCATGGCGAGTGCGTCTCGCTGGGCATGATGGGGGCGGCGTACCTCGCGGAGGACCTGGGAATGGTGACCGCTGCGTTCGCAGGCCGGCAGCGAGACGTACTACGCGCAGCCGGCCTGCCGGTCCGGCTGCCGGGGTTGGCACCCGAACAGCTCTGGGAGCGGATGAGCCACGACAAGAAGGCTGCCGCTGGGAGTCTGCGCTGGGTTTTGCCAACCCGAATTGGTGAGGTTAGAATTGTCAGCGACGTGTCGAAGGAGACGGTGCTACGAGCCCTCGAACGGATAGGCGAGTAGGGCTCGCGCGCCAGGCTCCCTGTTCCCGCTGCGTCGCCAATCGATAGAGCCCGCCCCCCGTCTCGACGATCTCGGACAGGCGTGCCGGGGGCAGTTAGGGACCTCCCCCGAACGAGCCCGCTCACCGCTATGGATTCGGTCTCAGTTGCTCTGCCCGCCCAACCGTTGCGCCGCCCGAGGCGGCGTGGATGCGCCTCTTTGGTGAGGGGGCGGTCCCGGTGCTGAACGGGCTGCTGCGAAGCCTCCGCGTGGGTCAGTGGACCAAGAACGGCCTTCTCTTCGGGGGGCTCATCTTCGCTGGCCGCCCCCGCCTGGGCCTGCACGTTCTGGCACCGGAGTTGGCCCGGGTTGTCTTGGGATTTCTGGCGTTCTGTCTCCTGTCCAGCGCGACCTACCTGTTGAACGATGTCTGCGACGTCGAGCAAGACCGGCTCCACCCCAAGAAGCGGCATCGGCCAGTCGCTGCCGGGGTGTTGCCGGCTCGGGTCGCCCTCGCAGCAGCCATCGCGTTGGCCCTGGCGGGCTTCGGCCTGGCTTGGGCGGTCGGCCGCGGGGCTGGTGAACCGTGGTTCTGCGTCGGCGCGGTGGTCTACTTCCTGTTGACCTCGGCATACTCGCTCTGGCTGAAGCACCTGGTTATCGTGGACGTGCTGGTGATCGCCCTGGGCTTCGTGCTTCGCGTCACCGCGGGGTGCCTTGCCGTCCCTGTCCAGATCTCGCCGTGGATCATCCTGTGCACGCTGCTGCTGTCGCTGTTCCTCGGCTTGTGCAAACGGCGGCACGAGCTTATCCTGATGGATGAGGCGTCGGGCAGCTTCCGCAAGGTCCTCCCGAAGTACAGCGCGGAACTTCTGGACCAGATGATCGGCGTCGCCACCTCTGCGACAGTCATGAGCTACTGCCTGTACACGTTCACTGCTCCCCACAAGCTGTGGCTCGGCCGTGAATCGCCGTGGCTGATGCTGACGATTCCGTTTGTCATCTACGGGCTGTTCCGCTACTTGTACCTGGCCTACCGCCGCGATATGGGCGGGAGCCCGGAGTTGATGTTCACCGACCGCCCACTCGCGCTGTGCCTGGTCTTGTGGGTGGTGCTGGTGCTGTGCCTGATGCTCTTGCCGGGCATCCCGGCGGTGCCGGGATAGCCTGGCTGGGAACCGCCCCGACCATGAGCCGACAAGAGCCTCCCCGCGCCAATGAGGACGAAGAGCCGACGGTTTGGACCGTCCTCCCGACCTACAATGAGCGGGGGAACCTTGCGACATTGGTTCCAGCGCTGCTCGCACTTCGTCCCGATCTGGCGGTGGTCGTGGTGGACGACGGCTCCCCCGATGGCACCGGTGAAGCCGCGGCCCGATTGGCGCGCGAGACGCGGCGAGTGCACCTGCTCCAGCGGGGCGCCCGGCTCGGATACTCGTCGGCCGTGCGACAAGGACTGCGCTATGCCCTCGACCACGGCGCGGCTTTGCTGCTGCAAGCAGATGCTGACTGGTCCCACCACCCGAAGTACGTTCCTGAGCTGCTGCGGCTTGTGGAATCCGAGTGCGAGGTGGCAATCGGCTCGCGATATGTGGAGGGAGGCGGCACCCGCAACTGGGCGCTGTCGCGACGCCTGTTGAGCCGCGGCGCGAACCTGCTGGTGCGCTGGGCGCTCCGACTGCCGACACGAGACTGCACCGGGGGGTTCCGTTGCTACCGCCGCGCGGTGGTGGAGCAATCAGGACTCCTCGACATCAACACGGAAGGGTATGCCTTCCTGCTGGCCACGATTCAAGCCATCCACCGGGACGGCTGGCGCGTGCGGGAGGTCCCGATTGTGTTCGTGGACCGCCAATTCGGCAGCTCCAAACTGTCGAAGTGGATCATCCTCGAGGCGGCTCTGGTCGTCTCGAAGCTGGCGTTGCGCCGGTTTGGCGTACTCGGCAAGCGCGAAGCCCGGAGAGGCGAGTGACTCATGGCCCAGACGAACCGACCCTGTCCAGGAGACGCCCGTGAGTGACAACAGCGGTCAGTACCGGTTCGAGGTAATCGGGAAGATCGGCTCCGGCTCCCTCTTCACGGTGTACCGGGCCCGAGACCTCCTGCTCAACAAGCCGGTGGCACTGAAAGTGCTGCGCAGGCAGTACGCCCAAGATGAGGGCTTCGCCGCGGCGCTCAAAGACTGCGGCCGGCGCGCAATGAAATTGACCGACGAGCACGTGGGCCGCATCCTTGCCGTCGGTCAGGAAGGCGAGCATGTCTTCCAGGCGACCGAGTTGCTGGGGGAGCGGACGCTGCATGAACTGCTGGTGGCCGAGGCGCCCCTGCAACAGGACCGTGCGCTGTCGCTGTTCCTGCAGATCTGCACTGCGGTGGACCATGCTCACCGGCGGCAGTGCCCCCATGGGGATCTCCGCCCCCACAACGTGTTCCTGACCGACTCCGGGCGAGTCAAGGTCGCCGATTTCGGGGTGGCGAGCGCGTTCAGCGAAGCCAAGGTAAGTCAGACGGACGCCTTGCTCCGCTCGATTCACTACCTGGCGCCCGAGCGGACCCAAGGGGCCCCGGCGTCGGTGGCGGCTGACGTGTACAGCCTGGGGGCTCTGCTGTACCAGATGCTCACCGGGGCGGTGCCCTTCGACGCAGTGTCGCCGCTCTCCATCGCCAGGAAGCATGCGAACCAGCCGCCTGCGCCCATGCAGTCGCTGAACCCTCGAGTCGCGCAGACCATGGAAGAAGTGGTCCGCCGCTGTCTGGAGAAAGACCCGCGCGCCCGCTACCCGTCGGTGGACGCGCTGATCACCCACCTCCAGGCGCTGTTGACAGCGCCCCCGGCGGATCCCCGGGAGATGGCCCCGGAACGGGGTACCCACAGACGCCCGCGCGGAGCCAGGCACTGGGCGGTGGGGGCACTGTCGAGCATCGTGACCAGCGTGGTGTTCATCGCTCTGTGTGGAGGGCTTGCGTTTGGCGCGTTCTGGCTGTACCGACGGAGTGCGCCCAAGGACATCGAGGTGCCCGACGTGATCGGGAAGACCAGGTCGGCCGCCGAAGCGGACCTACAGCGCGCCGGCCTGCTGCTGCGGGTGGCTCGGGAGGAGTACAGCGCGGAAGTGCCCACGGGACAGGTGACCCACACCGAACCGGCAGCGGGGATGCGCGTCAAGGAAGGCAGAATCGTCAGCGCTGTCCTCAGCCGAGGGGCGGAGTTGATCTTGGTGCCCGACGTGCGACAGGCGTCCCTGCAGCGCGCCAAGGACCTCCTGACGCAGGTGGAGCTTGTCCCCGGCGAGGTTCGGGAGGACTACGACGAGGTCATCCCGGAGGGCTACGTCAGCCGGCAGTCGCCCCCGGCCAGGAGTCGGGCGCCGAAGGGCTCGCAAGTCGCCCTCCAGGTGAGCAAAGGCCGCGCTGCGGGAGCCCCAGCTCACGAAGGTGACACGGCAGACGTGCAGCCGCCCGGTCCGAAGAAGCGGGCGCGAATCCGGATGCGGGTACCGGCTGGCGCGGAGCGCCAAGAGGTGCGCTTCCTGATTTCGGACGACCAGGGCGACCACGTCGCCTACGAGAAAGTGCACGCGCCCGGCGACGAGATCGCCAAGACCGTTGGGGGCCGGGGCGAACAAGTCCGCCTCCGCATCTTCCTGGACGGCAAACTGGTCCGCGACAAGTCATTGGAGTAGCAAGCGCCATCGACTCGGAGTTGAGACAACCACCGGTCTGTGCGTCCGCCCCGGCTGTCGCCGGTTCGGCCGCCGCTGCGGCTGCGGAGGCGGCGCTCCTTGAGCGCTGCTTGGCCAACGACCTCAAGGCGTTCGACGAACTCATGCGGATCCACGAGAACCGCGTGTACAACCTCGCCCTCCGCATGAGCGGGAACGCCGAAGACGCCGCGGACCTCACCCAGGAGTGTTTCCTGCGGGCGTTTACGTCTCTGCGCAGCTTCCGGGGCGAGGCGGCGTTCTCGACGTGGCTCTACCGGATCGCCACCAATGTTTGCCTCGACCAGCTCAAGCGGCGGGCCCGGCGCCAGCAGGCGGAGCCCCGGGCTGACGGCGACGGGCTCTCTGACCCCCTGGCGAGAGTAGCGGACCCGGGCGCAGACGTCGACGAGTCGATCCTCTGCCGAGAGCGCCAGGAGGCCGTGCAGGCTGCGCTCTCGTCCTTGCCCGAACACCAGCGCGCCACTTTGGTGCTGTATGACCTCGAGGGGTTCTCGTACGAGCAGATCGCCCAGCTCTCAGGCTCCTCGTTAGGCACAGTGAAGTCGCGTCTCAACCGGGCCCGGCTTGCGCTTAAGTCCCGGCTGGAACCGGTGCTGGAACTTTTTTCCGCGTCCCCCAGTCAAACGGATCACTGACAGCCTGATCAACCGCCGACTGACGCGAAGGACCATTCCATGGACTGCCCTACAGCAAGGAGCCACTTCTCCACATACCGTGAGGGCGGCTTGTCTGGGGCAGACCGCCAAGCGTTCGTTGCCCACTCTGCCGCCTGCCCGAAGTGCACGCGCGACTATGCCGAGTTCGAGACGGCGCTGGCGTGGCTTGGCGAGCTGGACCGGCCCGAGGCTCCAGCCGACATCCGCCGTCGCGTTCTGGCCCGGCTGCGGGAAGGCACGGGAGCGGAGACGGCGCAGCGAACGGCCCTCGTGACGGTGGCGGCGCTGCTGGCCGCTCGCTGGGCGGCAGGGCGCAGGCGCAGTCGCTACTGGCTGGCGGGGGCGAGCACCATTGCCGTGGCGGCGGTGGCAGCGGCGGTGGTGATTCTCCCGCGCTTGAGTGGAAGGAGTTCGCAGGAGCACCCAAGCCTCCTGATGGCCCGCAACGCGCCTGAAGCGGGTGGAAGTGCGAAGGCGGCGGGCCCTCCGGGCGCGGCGCTCCCGGAGCAGCTTTCGGGAGCCGACGAGTCAGCGACCGCCACTGCTTCCCCGCAGAACGCATCCGCAGGGGAGGCGGAGGGGCAACGGGAGACGGAGTCGGCTGGGACGGGCACCAGCCGGAGCCGCGACCTGACTGCCCTGTTGCCAGAACCTGAGGCGCCGATGGCGGCACCCCGCGGCACAGTCCGGGCGCTTCCTGGCAGGGAACGCGAGGGAGGCGAGCCGATGGCGGCTGAAGGCGGTTCGGCAGCCGGGGCAGCCGCTCATTTCCGTACTACGGGAGGGGCGGCGGACGCGTTGACGAACCTTGCTGACGTCGCCGACAACGTGAACGAGCGGCCGAGGGCGGGCACAGCAACTCGTCCTGCAGCCCCCAGCACCGCGTCACTGGCAACAGCCTCCGAGGATCGCCGCCAGGGGGTGCCGGTCACGTCAAGCGCAGCCACGACTCCCCGGCGCGCCAAAGTAGCTTCAATGGAGGCCGCGTCGGGTCGCTTTGGGGCGCCGGTAAGGACAGTGGCGAGCAAGGGCGGGGCGGCCGACAAGGAGACACTCGCCCAGTCCTCTGCCTACAGGGCCGACAGGGCTGACGCCCCGGAGAGAGCTGAGGCAGCCGGGCAGGTCGGTGATGTCGCCGGAGGTGGTGGACGGGGCGGCTCGACGGAGCGAGAGTCCGAGGGTGTGGCGGCGGAAGAAGGCAAGGTGGCGCGGCCGGCGCCGGCAAGACGCCGCGTGCTGACCCCAAAAGAACTGGGGCTCTCCCTGCCGGGCCGCGCACAAGTCGGGAAGGAAGTCCGGGCGGTGGTCACGGTCCAGTCGAAGGACATCGTCTCAAGCGCCGAGGTTAACCTGCTTTTCAGTGATGGTCTCGCAGCCAAGAACCCTCGTGCCGGCGCGGCGGCCAATCGCGCCAGCTTGGGCCCCATGACGTTCCCGGCAAACGAGACCGTTCGCATCCCGCTCTCGCTGGTCGCCAATGAGCCAGGCACCCAGTCGGTGGAGGTCCAAGTCGTGTCCGAGGATCGGGCGCTCGCGGGTCAGGCCCGAGCCAAGGTGGTCGTGGTGGGCGCTCCCGCTGCCCCGACCAAGCCCGCTGCAAAGCCCGACGTGGTGAAGTACAACTACGATGGTGCGGACCTGCGCAAGGTGCTGCAGACGCTCTCGGCGAGCTGGGGGAAGCGGCTCGTGCTGGACCCGGACGTCAAAGGCGAGGTGACGTACAAGGCCTCCGCTGCCGGTGCCGAAGCAGCACTCAGGGACATCTGTCGGCAGAAGGACCTGAAGGTCACCGAGAAGGAAGAGCTGGTCCGGATTGAGCCGGCTCCGGAGTGAGCGCGGGAGCGTTCCTGCCCAAAAAGGCACCGGGTTTGGGGTGGTACGGGGATGATCCCTACTGGACCTGAACCTGCGCCTTGCCCTGGTACTCCCCTTGTGCGGCCACTACCGCTCCGGTGGCTGCGGTGGTCCCAGCGGTCAGCAGCCCCGCCGCGGACACCGAACCGACGCTGCTCTCGACCGACCAGGAGGGCGCCGTGAGTGACAGGAAGTTCCCGTCCTTATCGAGCCCGTAGGCGACGAACTGCTGCGTGCCCCCGGGACCAAGGAGCGCGGACGGTGGGTTGACCACGATGGCTGCCAGCGCCCCGACTTGGGCCGGGGCCGCGACCACGGTCACTTCGGCGGTGGCAGTGCTGCCTCCGGCTTGGACCTGGACGGTGGCAGTGCCCGGGGCCGCAGCCGTGAAGAGCCCGCCCCCAACGGAGAGGGTGCCCACAGCCGCTTGCGCAGCCGGAAGCGACCAGGCGAACCCGACGGCCATTGGTAGTCCGTTCACGTCGGTTGCCACTGCCAGCAGCCGCAGGCTCTGACCGGCCGGTAGCGTCAGCCTGGACGGGTAGATAGCGAGCGTCGTGATCGGGAGGGCGAATCTGTTGCTCACCGTGACGACAGTCGTTCCCTCAGACACGCCACTCAAGCCGATGACGGTCGATTCAACCGTGACCGTTCCCTCGGCGGTTGCGTGGAAGAGACCGCTATCGCTGTCGATGGTGCCCACCGTTGTGCCGGGCACTGCTGGAACCGGGTTGTTCAGTTCCCAGCGGTACCGATCGACGGGGATCTTATTGCCCAGCAGACTGAACGCTTCGACCCGGAAGGGCACCCTCGCGCCCACGGGCACGGTCGGGTTGGCCGGGGTGACCTCGATGTCGTCGGACTTCACCGCGGCGCCGACAAGCAATCCCACCAGCGGCTTGCCCACCAAACCCAGTAGCAGGGCGCCGCCGCCGCAGCCCCCCAACCCGATAAGTAGCGCGAGTACCCCCGTCACGGCGACGAGTCTGCCGGTAGCTCGGCGCTCGGCACCAAGCTTGGGCGTCTGTTTCTGTGTTCCGAGAGGGCGCAGTTGCATGCTGTTGGTCCGTCCTTCTGTTGGCGTTGCCGCGCGCCGGCCGAGGGCCGGTCCACTGCCTGATTTCCCCAGATCCCGAAAGCCGAAACCGCCAACTCAGGACGCCAGGTGTGTCCCGGCGAACCGGACTGCGTTCTCGAACAGCGCCGTTCCAGCCCCCTTCTCCGGCAAGCACCCCGCGAGCTTCTGCCGCCCCCAATGCGGGTGGTTCAGTGGCGATAGATACGCCTCGGGGTGGGGCATGAGCCCAAAGATCCGCCCGGTCGGGTCGCAGATGCCGGCAATGGCGTCGGCGCTGCCGTTGGGGTTGTGCGGGTACTCCTGGGTCGGTTCACCGGTGTCGGGGGCAACGTACTGCGCGGCGACCAGGTGCTGGCTGCGGACCGCGTCCAGGACCTCGTCGTTGAGCGCCACAAACTTGCCCTCGCCGTGCCGGATCGGGAGATCCATGGGGGCGAGCCCCTGGGTGAAGACGCAAGGCGACGCGGGGTTGAACCGAAGGCGCACCCAGCGGTCCTGGAACGTCCCGCAGTCGTTGTTGGTGAGGGTGACGAGCCGCGTCTGGTAGTCGCCGCCCAGACCGGGGAGAAGCCCGAGCTTGACCACCGTCTGGAAGCCGTTGCAGATGGCGATGACCAGCTTGCCGTCCTTGACGAACCGCTGCAGGGAGTCGCCCAGCCGCCTGCGGACTCGGTTGGCAAAGGCCGTTCCGGCGGCGAGGTGGTCGCCGAAGGAGAAGCCGCCGATGAACGCCAGCAGGTGGAACTCGTCAAGGGAGCGGTTGCCGGTGAGTAGCTCGCTGAGGTGCACCTGCTCCGGCCGCGCGCCTGCCAACCGCAATGCGTAGCTGGTTTCCGCCTCGCAGTTCAGCCCGTAGCCGGTGATGACCAGGGCGCGCACTTCGCCAGTGTCAGAGGGCATTCAGGGTCTCCTTCCAAAGGCGCTTCAGTTCGAGCACTTCTCCGTCGAAGAGGCAGTCTCCGTTGAGCCCGGTCACGTGCAGCCGCGGGGTTGCGGTGACCTCGCCGATCCGGGCACAGGGCACGCCGTCCAGTACTTCGAGGAGCCGTCGCTCCTCTCCGGGCGCGCACGTGGCAAGCAAGCGCGTCCCCGACTCGGAGTAGAGCAGTTCGTCGTCCGCCTCTGCGTCCAGTCGCGGGACAGCTCGCAGGTCAATCGCCAGCCCCAGCTCCCCGCCAAAGGCCATTCTGGCCAGCGCGACGGCCAGCCCGCCCATGGCGGGGGCGTGTGCCGAATGCAGCAGTTCCGCGGCCGTGGCGCGCTCGACTCGGTCGTACAGCGCGAGGGCTTCTTCGACGGCGAGGCGGGGCACGCTGTTGCCGACAAACGCTTTGCCTCGGCACCGCTCACCCAGGTAGCGGTAGTACTCAGAGCCGCCGAGTTCGGCCTTGGTGCTCCCGACGACGTAGATCAAGTCGCCGGGCTGCTTCACGTCCAAGGTAATCGCTCGCCGCACGTCCGCCATCCGGGCGAGCACCGACAGCAGCAGCGTCGGCGGGATCGAGATCTTCACCCCGCCGCGGGTGGAGTCGTTCTTCATGCTGTCCTTGCCGGAGATCAGCGGCACGCCGAACGCGGTTCCGTAGTCATACAAAGCCCTGTTGGCCCGGACGAGTTGCGCAAGCTTGTACTGACCGTCCGGCGTCTTCGCCGACTCCACCGGGTCGGGCCAGCAGAAGTTGTCCAGGGCGCACAGGCGGTCGCGCGTGCCTCCGGCAGCGAGGACTCGGCGGATCGCCAGATCCAGGCACCAGGCGGTCATGTGGTAGGTGTCGAGGTCAGACAGGAATGGGTTGATCGCTTCGGACAGCACGATGCCTTCGAGACTGCCGTGGTCGATCAGCGTGACGGTGGCATCGGCCGGCACATCGCAGCGCACGCCGACGAATGGCTTGATGACCGACAGCCCCTTCACCTCGTGGTCATACGAGCGGCTCTTCTTCTCGAGCGAGCAGAGGTTCAGCCGCGCCAGCATCGCCGGAAGGCTCTCGGCGACTCCCGGCCGTTCGCCGCCGCCGCCAAGGCCGTGGACCGGCGGCTCCTCATGCACCGGCGGGATCCACTTCGCTTCGAGCCTCATCTCCGGGAGCCCGTCGTGCATGAAGTCCAGGTCGATGAGGGCGACGGTCTTCTCGCCGAAGCGCGCGTGGAACTTGCCGCTGTCGGTGAAGTGCCCCAGCGCGGTGACCTCAACGTCGCGGCGGCGCGCCAACGCGGCGAACTGCTCCCACTTGTCCGGCGCCACCGCCAAGGTCATGCGCTCCTGCGCCTCCGACACCAGGATCTCCCACGGCACCAGCCCCTGGTACTTGAGCGGCGCCTTGGCGAGATCGAACTCGCAGCCGCCTGCCGACTCAGACATCTCGCCGATGCTCGAAGACAGCCCGCCGGCGCCGTTGTCGGTGAGGCACTTGAACAGCCCCAGGTCGCGGGCTTCCAGGAGGAAGTCGGTCATCTTCTTCTGGGTGATCGGGTCGCCGATCTGCACCGCGTGGGTCGGGGACTCGGTGCGCAGCTCCTCGGAAGAGAACGTAGCGCCATGGATGCCGTCCTTGCCGATGCGGCCGCCCGCCATGACGATCAGGTCGCCGGGGTAGGCGCGCTTCTCGTGGGACGGCTCGCCGCAGATCTCGACCGGCATGCGGCCGACGGTCCCGCAGAACACCAACGGCTTGCCCAGGTAGCGCTCTTCGAACAGCTCCCAGCCGCGGGCGTAGGGAATGCCGCTCTGGTTCCCGCCGTCGATGACGCCTTGGTGGACGCCGTCGCGAATGCGCCGCGGATGCAGTAGCCCCTGGGGCAACTCGCCTTCGTGGAGCGGCGAACCGAAGCAGTAGCCCCAGACGTTGATCAACAGCTCGGCGCCGCGCCCAGTTCCGAACGGGTCGCGGTTGACGCCGACGATGCCGGTCATCGCGCCGCCGTACGGGTCCAGCGCCGAGGGGGAGTTGTGCGTCTCCACTTTGTACACGACGTTGTGCTGGTCGTTGAACCGAATGACGCCGGCGTTGTCGTGGAACACGGACAGCAGCCACGGGCGGTCCGCCTGCAACTGCTCCGTGCAGGCGCGGGTGTAGGTCTTGAACACCGATCTCACGGTCTGGTGAGTGCCTGCCTCGTCGGTGTAGTCGATGGTGGCGGAGAAGATCTTGTGCTTGCAGTGCTCGGACCAGGTTTGGGCGAGGGTCTCCAACTCCACGTCGGTCGGGCTCGCGCTACACCCCAGTGCCCGGCGCGCCGGCAGCCGGCTGGGGTCAGCGAAGTAGTCGCGGACCGCCCGCATTTCCTCGAGGCTGAGCGCCAGGATGCCCTCGCTGCTGATCCGGAGAAGCTCCTCGTCGGACACTTGCAGGTCGTACTCGTGGACAGTATCCTGCGGCTGGCTGCGGATCGCGGGGACCGCGAGGTCGGGGTCGCTTCGGCGCCACTCGTCGCACCT
Source organism: Armatimonadetes bacterium CG06_land_8_20_14_3_00_66_21 (assembly GCA_002779825.1). GTDB lineage: Bacteria > Armatimonadota > Abditibacteriia > CG2-30-66-41 > CG2-30-66-41 > CG2-30-66-41. The sequence continues at coordinate 20,762 of PEVN01000027.1, forward strand.
CTCGACGCGGATCGTCTCGATCAACTCGTTGGCGATCAGTTCGCGCCCGAGGCGTTCGACGTCGAGTCGCGTCAGTCCGTCGCCGCACAGGAGGTACTGCGTCTCCGTGTAGACCGCCGCGTCTTCGGGCAGCGATCTCCCCACCACATCCTCGATGGAGGTGCGCGCCGTGCGCCCGACGTTGTCCGTCACGCCCGGCGCGAACCCGACGGTGAGCAGCCAGTCGAAATCACCCGCCGGGAGCCTCCCCACCGAGGACTCCTGGATCACCGGGTCTGTGAAGGCGAGCCGAACCTGCTCCACTTCTTCGTCAGTCAACTCGGCATCGATCTTGAAGACGCTGCGTGTCGTCACGCTCTCAACTGGCAGCCGGAGAAAGCCCCGGACGCTCTCGCGCGTGGCCGCGCCGCGGCTGTCGCGGACGCCGGGTCTGTGGGCGATCTCGATTCGGTGGATCATGGGTGCTTTGTCGTCCCCGCAGGAGGGTTGCCGTCGTCGTGCCGCCGCTTGGGTCTCGTTCTCGGGCTGCCACATCTTTGCCGGTCGAGCGAGTGACTCCCCGGACCGTCGTCGCTCTACGCCAGCAGTGCGTACCCGTTGAGTCTGGAGGCTCGCTTATCCAGCGTGTACGTTGTCGCACACCCGTGCGCGGTGTTGACACGACCCCTCAGGCAGTCGGCGAAGTCTGCTCCGGCCGCCCGGTAATCGGCGATCGCCAACCTGACCATGCTGCGGGACTGCACGTCGAGTTGCTGTGTCTCCAGAATTCGTTCCAGGGCGCCGAGGATGTCGGCCTTCGTGAAGCCGTAGCATGAGTCGAGGACCCAGACCAACTCACACAGCGACACGAGGTTAACGAACAGTTTTTCGTGCCTCTCGTCCACGCTGTCGATGAGGCTGTCGACGAGCCGCAGTTGGGCGGGGTCATCTTCGGCAATGTACCGCACGAGGACGTTCGTATCGACCCCGACCATGGTTAGCGCCCCGCCCGCTGCCGGATTGCTTCGTTCATCTCCTCGACAGTGACTGGGCGCTTGACTTTGTGCGCGAGCATACCCCTCAGTTCCCTAATATCAGCCGAAGGCGGCCGGATGGTGACTTCCTGGCCGTCTCGGATAACGAACTCCAGTCTGTCGCCCGGGTGCAGATGCAGGTGCTCCCGGATCACCCGCGGAATGGTCATCTGACCTCTGGCAGAGAGCGTTGCAGTTGCCATGGCTTCGGGGGCTCCTTCGGCAGGTGTCGGGGAACTCGAACGCCTCCCCATTGTAGGGCACCTTCCGCCGCCCGGCAATGCGGCGCGCGGTCGGGCCTGCGTCACGATCGAGTCCCGGGCGGTTGCCCGCCGGTAACTGTGATGTACAGGGACACCGCCAACACGAGAACACAGCCAAGGACGCCGGTATGTCCGAGCTTCTCGCCGAAGGCGACGACGCCAATCAGCACGTTGAAGACCGGCGTCAGGGAACCCATCAGGCTGCCGGAGGCGGCGGGGACCAGGCGGTAGCTGTAGGTCATCAGCAGTTGGGCGGCGACGGACAGGACGCAGACGGCCAGCACCACCGGAATCAGCCTGGCGGGCACGGCGAAGCCCGTGTGCGCCACCGGCAGTGCCACCAGGGCGACACCGAACACCGACTGCGACAGGAAGATGATGTACGGCGAATCCGTCTCGCGGAGCTTCTTGATGCAGACAACTGCCGCCGCGGCAGTGATCCCACCAAGAAGGGCCAGCACGTCGTAGCGGGTGACCGTCGGGAAGTCGATCGGCTGAAAGAGCAGGTAGATGCCAAAGAGGGCAACCGCGACGGCTAACGCAACTCGCAGTGGCAGCCGTTCCTTCAGAACCAAGGCCCCGAAGACCGGCACGAAGATCGGGTAGCTGTTGGCTAAGAGAGTGCCTTTGGCCAAACCTACCTTGCAGATGGCCAGATAGAAGAGGTACACTGCGACGCCGCCCAACCCGCCCCGCCAGAGCAGGAACCGCAGGTTGCCTGTCCGCAGGCGTGTCACCCCGCCGGCAGCCAAGGTGAGCACCACCAAGGCGCCGAACGCGAAGCGGTAGAACGCCAACGTGTGCGAAGGCACGCCAGCAGCCAAGCGGACGGCCGTGGACATCAACGAAAACAGCGCCGCGGATCCGGCCATCAGCAACAGACCGGATCGGGTGGTGGAAGTGGGCAAGGGCAGTGCTCCTGAACGGCGGGATGCATGAGACCAGCCCCCAAAGCATAGCGCGGCCGGGCGTCGTTGTCACCGGCAGGCAGGCCAAACCGGGGTGGGGAAGGTCTTCCTCCGGAAGAGGGGAATACTGGTACCCAACTGACTGAGCGAAGGACTCAAGTGAGGTTCAACATATGCACGAACGACTGCTGATGCTCGCGTGTCTGACCGTACTGGGGCTGCTGATTGCCGTGCCCTGTCGCGCCGAAGGTCTGCTCGACGGACTGCTGCATCTGCGCGACGGCCGGAGCCGCCGCACTACCTCCACTGCAAAGCTGCCCGACGGGCGACCCGACCCGAACAGCAACGCCGACAACTTCCGGGTGAAGCCCGGTGAGACGCACGTGCTTGCCGACCTGAAGGGACCCGGCGTCATTACGCACATGTGGATGACGTTCCTCGGCCCTGAGCCGCAGGCGTGGGCGAAGGACGGCGCTGCCAATCACCAAGAGATGCTGCTGCGCATGTTCTGGGACGACAGCACAGAGCCGGACGTCGAGGCGCCGGTGGGGGACTTTTTCGCCTCGCAGTTCGGGAAGCGCATGTCGGTAAACAGCCTGCCGGTGATTGTGGAGGGCGGCGCTTCGTACAACTGCTTCTGGCAGATGCCATTCCGCGAGGCGGCGCGAATCGAGATCCTGAACCAGAGCGACAAAGACATTGCCCTGCTCTACTACAACGTCGACTGGGTGCAGAAGGAGACCCTCGACGGCGACACGCCCTACTTCCACGCGCAGTACCGCCAGGAGTACCCTTGCGTTGGCGGGCGCGACTACCTGATCGCCGACATTGAGGGGCGCGGCCACTACGTCGGCACGGTGATGGGCGCCCGCACGCGGAGCCCGGAGTGGTTCGGCGAGGGCGACGAGAAGATCTACGTCGATGACGACGAGGAACCTTCGATCTGGGGGACGGGCACGGAAGATTACTTCCTTTGCGCGTGGGGTCTGCGCCAGTGCAGCTTCCCCTACTTTGGCGTTCCCTACACAAACAACCCCTTTGTATTGGGTGGAGAGACCACCGCCTACCGCTGGCATCTGGCCGACCCAATCGTGTTCCAGAAGCGCCTCCGCGTGACCATCGAGCACTACGGCTGGATCTCCGTGGACGAGAACAAGGACCACCGGCGCGACAGTTGGAACGAACGGCAAGACGACTACGCCAGCGTCGCGTTCTGGTACCAAGTCGGCAAGCCCAATCGCTTCGCCGTGTGTCCTCCCGCCGCCGAGCGCAAGCTGCCGGAGATCGACCTCGTGTGGCGCGGCGGCGACTTCACCGGAGACCAGTTCCACGGCGAAGGCGCCGCCGCGCCGCAGTCCGGCTCGCTGTGGACGGAGTACCCCCAGGCGCTCTACCGGCCGCCCACCACCGATAACGCATGGTTCGAGGTTCCCTTCGAGGTGAAGCGCCGCGAGCCGCGTCGGCTGGTCCTCCGGCTCACCACTTCCTACGACTTCGGCATCTACGACGCCTACCTCGACGGCGTGAAGCTGGGCGGCAGTCTGGACCTCTACACCGCAGACACCGATGTGAAGGAGTTCCCGCTGTTGGACTTCTACCCCGAAGAAGGCAAGCACACGCTCAAGCTCGCGTGCGTCGGCCAGAACCCGCTCTCGAAGGGCTGCTGGCTCGGGTTCGACTCGCTGCGGTTGCGCGAGCGGCGTCCAAGAGTCGAGCAGTACGGCTGGGACAAGGACAAGGATTGGCGAGAAGAGAAGACGCTCTACTGAGGAACCGCGAAACCGCGGAATCGCGGGCGCTGATCCCCAATGCGGAAGAGGTGAGGTCATGAAGGCCGCGCTGCAGGTTGGTATCGGCCAGTACGAGATCCGCGACGTTCCCATCCCGGACATCGGCGACGCGCAGTGCCTGCTGGAAGTCCGCGCCTGCGCCATCTGCGCGACCGACGCGAAGTACTTCAAGGGTCTGCAGACGCGGCCGTGGCCCAGCCCGATGGGGCACGAGACCACTGGCACCATCGCGAAGATGGGCAAGTCGGTCGAGGGCTTCCGGGAGGGGGACCGCGTGCTGTCCCGCATCGTCTGGGGCGGGTTCGCCGAGTACGTGGCGGCCGATGCCGACATGCTGGTCCACCTGCCGGAGAACGTCGGCTTCGAGGAAGGCGCCATCGCCCAGTTGCTGCCCATCGCC
>PEVN01000027.1:25151-35595 GCA_002779825.1 Armatimonadetes bacterium CG06_land_8_20_14_3_00_66_21
CTACGAGAGGAAGCGCCAGGTGGCGCTCGACGTGGGCGCAGACGTCGTGCTGGACCCGAATGCCCAGAACGTGGTCGAGCGCGTCCGCGCCGAGACCAACGGCGGCGCCGACGTAGCCATGGAGGCAGTCGGGTTGGAGCCGTCCTTCCGCGCGTGCGAGCAGGCCGTCCGCGGCGGCGGCATCATCTCCGTGTTCGGCACGCACCTCCAGCCGCTCGAGCTGGACATGCTCCAGTGGGAAGGGCGCTCGCTGCAACTGCACATCATGCGCGAGCAGCGTCACGAGATGCCCGCCATGCTGCACAAGGCGGCCGACCTCCTTGCCACCGAGAAGGTGCGCCTCAAGCCGCTGCTGTCCAAGGTGATGAAGCTGGACGACATCATGGACGCGTTCGACCTGTACATGCACCAGCACGACCGACATATCAAAGTAGTGATCGTGCCGTGACGGCGCCTTCGATGGGAACGGCGCCCCCTGCCCGGCAGGTGAAAACGCATGGCACGTAGCCGCGTCCGCCAGGACGTGGACCGGTAGCCGCGTCCGCCAGGACGTGGACCGGTAGCCGCGTCCGCCAGGACGTGGACCGGTAGCCGCGTCCGCCAGGACGTGGACCGGTAGCTGCAGCCGCGCAGGCTGTGGACCCGCTGGCCGTCCACGTCCTGGCGGACGCGGCTACGAACGCATTCCCGAAGGAGGACGGCCCCTGAAGACCTCGCTGTTCTCAACAAGCCTGACGGCGCTCGACCTGAGGGAGGCGATCCACGCGACGGCGGCGGCTGGATACGACGCCATCGAGCTGGGCTGCTTCGCACCGCACCTGACGCTGGAAGTGGCGGAAACGCGCGGCGACGAGGTGCGCCAGTGGCTGGCGGAGGTCAACCTGCCTGTGTCAGCGCTGTCGCTGACGGTGGAATACACGGCGGAGGACGAGGCGACGTGGGCGGCCAACGTGGACGAGACGCTTCGGTTGATCCGCCTCTGCCAAGCTTTCGGTACGCGCCTCGTCAAGACCATGCCCGGACGGCCGGGCAGCGCGCACGCGACCGACAAACACTGGGCGCAGTATCGACGGGCGATGGACCTCCTCGTCCCCGAAGCGAAGGCGGTCGGCGTCCGGCTGGCGGTCGAGACCCACCTGAACCACCTGAGCGATTCCGTGGCGACGGCGGCGCGCTGCCTCGACGGCTACGACCCCGACGTGCTGGGCGTCAACCTCGACTTCTGCAACGTCCACACCTGTCGCGAGCGCGCGCTGGACGCCATCGACCGGTTCCGCGGCCGGATCTTCCTCACGCACGTCAAGGACAGCCTGTTCACCACGGAGAGCGGCCAGTACGTGCCGCTGGGACAGGGGAGAATGGACTATCCGCCAATCATCCGCCGCCTGCGCGAGGTCGGCTACGACGGCTACCTGTCGGTGGAATGCCTGTACCCGCAGGCGAAGCGGCATGGTCCGAGAGGGGCGGTGGCACGGGACCGGCGGGTTCTGCAGACACTGCTTGCGGCCTGTGAACAGTCTCACGCGCATGAGTGACGACTGCCTCGGCGGTCACCGTGCGCTTGGTGGCGCGGCAGCCCGTTGGAGGGGCCCGGGATCTGGTCCACTATGGTTGCCTGTCGGAATGCGCTCCCAACCTCCTGCACCAGCGCGCGCTCGTCGCCGACCCACCCAATGCTCTCCCGCAAGATCAGCTCCTCATGGGCGCAACGCCGCTCGGCCACCGGACATCGTGGCTGCTGACCCCAACGGCCCACGACCTCCTGCCGCCGGTGGAGTGGGATCGTAACCGGCCGTGCGCGCAGAGGCAATCCCAGTCCGTTTGCATTCTGAGCGTAGTGGCGGCGAGACAGACCGTCGGCTGCCTCGCCGCAATAGGCGAGCGCAAGCCCTCCCCAGGCATGCCTGCAGCCGGACGGTTCCGGGACCGGTGCTACTTCCGGAACCGACTCCAGGAGGCGACACAGTCGCTGATGGTTCCTGTCCCGCTGCGCCGCCCAACCCTCAAGGTGCGGCAGGAGAGCGGTTTCCATCACCGCTCCAACGGATGCATCCGGTACGGCCAGAACGCCTCCGAGATCGACGCCGCGAGGCGTGGATCGGTGACCTGCAGGGCGGCACGGTCCGGGTGTTGTCCCGCGCCAACGGCGCGTTGGAACAACGCGGCATCAGCCGTGACGAAGACGCCGCCCTCGCCGCAGGGAAGATGCTTGCGCGGCCCCAGCGAGAAGACGCCTATGTCGCCGAGGGTGCCGACCCCCCGCCCGTTGATGGTTGCGGCGAGGGCCTGTGCGCAATCCTCGATGGCGTGGGCACCGACAGACTCCGCGATGCCGGCGAGAAGGCAGCTTTGAGGATGCGTCAGCGGCCTGCTCTTCCCGGAGCTGCTCGTTCGCCCAAGGGCGGCGAACCAACAGCTCTCGTTGTGCGAGACTACTACGATGCTAAGGTCACTGACGTTGCACCGATCCCCCAGTGCGTCCCCATCGTTGCAGTCGGTCGGGTCATCCACGGAGGTTGCCGCATCCGACTCCGGCGACACCACCATCACTGGCACGGCTCTTTGGTACTCCTGACCCACCTCGTCTTCGTCCCCCCGCGCGCGGATTCCGCGGGCGGAGCACACCGGGCACTCAGGGTCCGGGTTTGGTGGCCTTACCGTTTCAACCGTCCCTTTCAGGGCATCGTAGACCAGCATCTTGCTCGGCGCCTTGAACGGCGCCAGCATGTTCGAGAACTCCTGAACGGCTAATGACGCGACGAGGGTATTGAGGAAGATCACGTTGGGGGCGGTCTCGCCTGTGCCGTACCCCCGCCCGAGGTGCCGCCGCTTCTCAACTTCGGTCATCAGGTCAACTCGCGCCTTGGCGATGTCGATGGCGCCTGTGCACTGGAGGCAGAAGCCGCCAGGCACGACCTGCCACACTTGACCGCCTACCGCACGTAGCACTCCGTCTTCGTGCATGATGCCTGCACCGAGGTCGAAGTACGGGATCATGTACCGCACGGCAAGCTCGTTCCCGATCAGGCGGGCGCCATCCGAGTCGGAACAGCCGAACAACACGTCACAGTGCTTCAGCGCCTCCTGCGTCGGACGTTCCGCAACGGAAGCTATCAGGGCTTGGACCACGGCTGCGGGCTCAACCTGGCGTATCGTTCGCTCCACCACTGACACCTTCGGCGTTCGCTTCTCAGCATCGCCGCGAGAGGCCCCCACAAGCCGGTTCAGGTTCGACAATTCCACACGATCGTCGTCCACGACGACGAAGCTCCGCACGCCGAGGTGCGCCAACTGCTGAGTGAGTGCGGTTCCCAGACCGCCAGCTCCGATGATGCCGACTCGGGTTGTCTCGATCAGCGACTGTCCTGCTTGCCCGAAAGCCTGGACTTGACGGTCAAACCGCTCGTCCGGTCGGTATCCGGCTTGCCGGCGACCGTTGCCACTGGTCGTGGGCAGCACTCTCACGTGCTCCCCGACAACTCGAACTGCCTGCACCGCCGAGCGACTCTGACTCCCAGCGTTCCAGTAGTGCCCATCCACAGAGTCCTGGCCGAAAACCAGACTGGCATGGCAGCCGGTTGGCACGCGCTGTGCGATCCACGGGAATATCTCGGACTCGCTGTGCACGTCGAGCCCCGACTTCCGCACCGAGCCCCGACAGAACGGATGGGAGTGAATGGCAACGAGGCTAAGCCCTTCCGCTTCACACCGGTCGGCGACTTCCAGTACTCGCACCGGGTGCGCCTCGACCAACGCCTGCTTCTGTTCAAGCAGATCCGCCTCCTCGTCGAGTAGTACCTCGTTCACGAGGAGGCGGACACCACTGTGGTTCCTGTTGACTCGTCCCAGAGCGAATGCATGTTGTTCCTTCTCGGGGTCGCACAGCAAGTGAGTCCGGAGCGTTTCGTACTGCCTATCTGCAAAAACGATTTCGACACCGGTCTCGCCATCGAGGTAGAGCTTCTTGCCGAATCGCATGGTCCGTCACTCCTTGTGCTTCGAGGGGCTGCTATTGGCGAACTGCCTGGGACAGCACGTCGTAGACCAGTCCCAGGTACTTGACGAGGCTATCGCCATCGAACACGGTGAGCGACGGCGACCACTGCTCGACATGGATGCAGAACCACGCCCATCCCTTGTCCACGAAGGGGTTCAAGTTGCTACGCTCCTCGAAGTAGTGACCGGGTGTGCAACCATGCCGATCGCGGAGCCGGCGGTCCAAGTAGAAGCCATCGGGTGGCAGTACCGGATAGCCCGGAGCCTGGTTTGGTACCGTCACCATCGTCTGCGTCGCAGCGTGATTCCAGCCGCTGGGCAAGGGGAACTTGCTCACACGGACCCACCACATGTCGGCTCTCACATCCTGGCCCCAGTCCACGTTGCAGCCGAACGCCGCCGAGAGCATCGTCGATTCCTGCTGAAGACGACGCACGATTGGTGGAGCGCCCCACCTGAAGCGCGGCGCGTCGAACAGGTTCATTCCCTCGCGGAGGTTCACGACCTCATTCCCGCGCAGCATTTGGCTCTGGCCGTCCTCGCGCACAGTGAGGTTCCGTTCCTGCGGGATGCCGACGAACTGCTTGATCTGCCCAACGGTGGCTTGGTCCCAGGGAAGGGTGACGCTCTCGCCATTGACTTTCACAGTGTGCTGTCCCATGGTCGTGTCTCCTTGAGTGTGCTGTGGTCAGTATAGGGGTGAGCAGTCGAGACCGAATGTCACTCGGCTGGCGTGCGGAACGTGAAGTTGCCGTCGGGGTCCACGTCGATCGCTACCACCTGTTCGGTCTGCGTGGCAAGACTGCCTCGCTCCATCAAGGCAAGGAATCCACGGTCTACGCGCTCTCGCAGGACTCGGTCTACTTCACGCGCGCCCGCATCGGGCTGGTACGCTTCCTCTGCCAATGCGGTGCACGCGGCTTCAGACAGCTCAATCCCTGCCACGCCCTTCAGCCGATGAGCCAGTTCCCGCACCTTGAGAGTGACGATTTCGCAGAGCGCTGCCCGGTCAAGATGGCGGAACACCACTACTGCGTCGAGTCGCCCCAGCAGTTCCAGTGGGAACTGCTCCCTCACTGCCAGACGAATCTTCTGTTCGTATAGGTCGTGATCCATTTCGCCGCCCACCGTGGCAGCCGCGGTGGCTTCCCGGTTGCCGATGTTGCTGGTGAGAATTAGAACGGCGTGACGGAAGTCCACGCGGCGTCCGGTCGCATCCGTCAGGTGCCCTGCGGACATCACCTGAAGTAGCGTATTCTGGACCTCGGCCGCGGCTTTCTCTACCTCGTCGAAGAGCACAACACACCGTCTACGGCGGCGAACGGCTTCGGTCAAGTAGCCTCCCTCGCCGTAACCGACATATCCCGGTGGCGAGCCGACCAGACGGGCCACGGTATGCGGCTCTCGGTACTCGGAGCCATCGACTCGCACCAAGGCGTCGCGAGTGCCGGCGAAGGCTTCCGCCAACTGCAGAGCCGCCTCGGTCTTCCCTACTCCGGAGGGGCCGACGAACAGCCCGCAGAACACTGGTCGTTCTTCGGCCCCTCGGAGCAACCGCGACTTCAGCGACTGCACGATGCAGCCAATTGCGGTCTCCTGGGCAATCAGCGTTCCTCGAAGGTGTGCCTCGATCTCGTCGATCCCGGCCCCCACTGGGCCCGCCGCTCGAATGCTCGACTTCGGCACACCGGTCATGTGCGAGAGAACATCCAGCACTACGTCTTGTTCGAGTGTCAGGGCATTCATGATGTGACCTCCGAGTCGAGCGAGTCGGCTTCGGTTCGCGTCGCCTGAACGGCCATCGCCTCATCCAGCAGGTCCAGAGCCTTGTCGGGCTGACTCCGTTCGGGCAGGTAGTCATTGCTCAAAGCGACGATGTCCTGGAGCAGGTCGTCGGTAACGGCAACCCCATGGTGTTTTGTCAGTCGAGGAAGCCGATGCCGCAGGATCTCCAACACCTGCTCGCCATCCGGCTCAACAACCAGGACCGGCTCCAGGCGACGGACCAGCGCCTTGTCGGGCTCAATGGCTCGTTTCCAGTCGGCGTGGGTGGTCGCGCCAATCATTTGCAGCCCCCGCGCCAGGTGTGGCTTCAGAATCTCCGCCACGGTTACATCGCCCCTGGCTTCGGTGATGAGGTGAATCTCGTCGAGGAAGAGAACCACCGGGCTCTGCTTTCTCTGCGCAGCAACCGCACCGAGAATGCGCTTGAGCCGTTCCTCGACCGCCCCTTTATGGGCCGCGCCCGCCACGATGGCTGCCATGTCCAGTTCGAATACCTGCGCGTTTCGCAGGCGGTCGGGCACTTCGCCTTGGACGACCCGCACCGCGAACCCCTCGACGATTGCCGTCTTCCCGACTCCGGCTTCACCGACCAGGCAGGGGCTGTTCTTGGTCGCCTTGAGCAATACCGCCGTGATGCGGAGCAGTTCCTGATCCCTTCCTACGACAGACGTCAACTCGCCAGCTCGTGCCAGGGCGGTCAACTCTCGACCGAAAGGTCGTAGCTCTCCAAGCGCGCGGTCCCCCCGTCGGTTTCGCAGTTCGTCGTTGTCCGCTCCCGGCACAACAACCGGCTCGCCGTTCCGCTCGGCGGGAGAGTCGATCCGTTCGTGTCGGTCTTGTTCGTCTGGCGCTTGGCCGGCTACCCCGAGGTACAGCCGCTGCCCAGCGACCTCCAGCGCCTCCTCGAATGAGTTCGCGGTCCCGATCAGCAGCCACGGATTCCCCTCGCTATCCTCGACGCGCTGCGCTGCTTCGAGCACCTGAGTCGCTTCGGGCGTGCGAGGCTGGAGCCCCGGCGACACCAGCACCAGAATGTTCTCGTCACCCTGGTTCACCAAGGCGATGTTGGCTGCCACGTCCTCAGATTCGCTGCGGAAGTGCGGGCGCGGCAGCGGCACGGATTCCATGACCAACGCGCCTCTCTGCGCGAACTGCTGACCGAAATACTGAGTCGTGGTCTGGTCAATCCACATCGTGGTGTCCTTTCCGGGTCCTCTCGCGCGGAGCCCACTCGCCCAAGACGACGCGACGAGCTACTGCAGGCGAACATTGCGAAGCAAACTCCAGCCGAAGTCGATGAATCCGGGATGGACCCCCTGGGCAACGTAGTACGGGCCTTGCTGTACAAAGTGCACGCCGTTCTGATAGGCGCGCTGGGCGAGGATGCGGAACACGAGTCCGCCGCCGGCCGCATACCCCTCGGCGGTCTGCAGATCCGGTGCCATGAACGCCCAGCCGTTCTTTCGTCCTTCCAGCCCACGTTGGACGAAAGACGCGAGGTTCGCCCGGCTGGTACCGTGGTAGAGGTACCTCGGTGGGATGGCGGACCCGGGATCTGGGCGACCTGCCGGCGGTGGCAGTACGACGGGCAGTCCGCCAGGGAATTCGGCGGCGAGAGCCCGTGAGGCCAGTTGCAGGGCGTACTGTCTCGTCTCGGCCTGCCGGCGCTGCCGGAGTGCTCTTCCGACCGAAGCGGGCGGGAGCGTCAGCAGCCCGGACAGCACCAGCACCGCCATGCCGGCGGCTGCTCCCAGCAGCAGGTTCGAAATCAAGCTCCATTCGCCCGGCGTCATCACCCGTAGTCACTCCTCCTCAGCCCCTTGGTTTGCGGGCACGGGGCGCTGCCACGGAACTCCGTTGTTGCCGCCCTCATGACCGCCGTTGTTGCCCGGCATCGGGATAGGCATCGGCGGGGCGAACATCTGGATACCGCCAGCGACATCGTCCGCGTTGCCCTCCTCGCCCTCTTCGTCGTCCCACAGGTCTGCTTCTTCTTCCAGCACTCGCTCCGAGGCTTCCTCGTGGCGCTCCTTGGCTTTCAGCCACATTGCGGTAGTGCCCAGAATCGCCAACGGGTACCAGACCTGGAGGAGCCGTAGCATCCAGACGCCCGCGGTGCCCTTGAACTGCTCGCACAGCGCAGCCAGATCCGGCAGCATGCCCGGCGATAGGATATTCAGTTCGTTGCCATACAGCATGAGCGCTGTTCTAAAGAGCATCAGGTTCGTGTCGAGGTGGATGATGGCGAAGTAGGCCACGGCGGCGATGCCCGCGAATCGCAGCAACTCAATTACCGCCGCCTGAGGCTGTCCTTGCCAACCATTGTTCGTGGCGAACTCCAGCAACCGCTGCCCGCCGGTGATCACCAGAGACGCCATGCCGAACGAGAACCCGACGACCAAAAGCGCGAGCAGGTGCGGCGGGGCTATGCCGCTCCCTTTGAGGAGGGGACCGATAATCGGATCAGGTCCTATGTACTCCAGCCGTAGGATTTTGATAAGCGCCGTGGCGGCAAGGAAGTAGTTAACGGTCATGGCGACCACCTTGCCGAGTCCACCGGCCACCAGACCCAGGCGCGCGTACCAAAGCGACAGTTGCGCTGAGCCGCCATTTCGCGACGCCCGTTCGACGCCCAAGGCCCACGCGAGGAACATTCCAACCAGGATGGCGATGATTTGCCAGGCTGGCATCAGTTAGCCCTCCTTTGAGCTTGGCGGGGACGGCGCCGCGGCGGCGTTTGCTGCCGCCGGCCAAGGGTCAGCCATAGTAGGAATCCCAAACCCGCCAACCACACCACGGGCGGCAGGCTACCGGCCGTCCCTGCTGTTCGACTGGGGAAAGGGGCAACCGGCGGTGGAGGCGGCGGAGGCGGCGGCACGGGCGGGGTTTCCACATCGCTCCACAGCTCCAAGTCCTTCTTCGCTGTGCTGGAGGCGACGACAGGCAGCTTGGCAAGCGTGCCCTTGACGTCGTAGGGCTTTGTCCCGAGGTAGTAGAACTTGGCATGCACCCCCTGGAGCTTTGTCCAGTCCCAGTCTTCCAACCGTCGGAAGTTGTGGACCACGCCTTCGGGTGACTTCGCAGGGTCAGCGATGCCGTCTGAGAAGACCAGCAAATGCCGTGCCGCCACCTGTGGGTTCATGTTGAGCCGGTCCAGAGCGAGTTCAATGGCGCCGACCACGTCCGTCCCCGATCCCTCGGTGCATGTGCCCAACTTCTCCTTGAGCATCTCAGCTTGAGCCTTTGTGAAGAACGTACCGGGGAAGTAGCCCACCAACTCTGGCGTCGCTTCCATGGCGACGAGGTAGACCTCATCCTCGCTGGTGAGTGCTAACTCATTCAGGTACGCGCGCACCTTCCGCCCGGCATCGACTAAGTACAGCTTGAAGGAGCCAGTTCGATCCACGACAACCGCTATGCGGTTTTTGGCGGCCGGGGCACTCTCCTGGCACGATGCCGAGAGCGGCACAAGGTACAGCCCGGCCGTCGTCAACGCCGTGGTGATCCAGTTCATCGAGGTGGTTGTCTTCATCGGTGTGCTCCTGGGTGGGTGGTCAGCGTCACTGTAGCGCTGGCCGCTCGGAACTCAGTGTCACTTCACGTCTGTCGGCATCGTGGTTTGCGAACATGCCTGTAGTCTACGGGCTCGCCTCCGCTTGCCAATGTCAGCGTTCTGCGGGCGTGGCGAGATGCGGAGGCAACTCCGCTGAGCTTGAAGGGCGTGAGGGGGCGTCTGTGCGAGAGGGTATTCCGGCTGGCTCAATCCCGTCGGATGACCGTTGACCAACATCCCGTTGACCCGTGGAGAGGGGCACGAAGGTGGGCGGTTGTTCACCCGGTCCGCCCGGCCGGAGTCGCTTCGTTAGCAGTCCATGTCCAGCACCTCCTTGGCATCAGCGAACATGTCTGCAGTATTGGGAGGGCGCCGCCGACTGCGGATGTCACAACGGTGCCTCGATCAAGCTCAGCCCTGTCACGCGCCATCCGTCGCGAAGCCGCAACCCAGACACCACTGTGGTTGACCCAGACCGGCGGCATCCGCAACGTGCTGCATGCCGCACAGGTCGCACTCCCAATGGGACCCGAGCAATTCAGCATCCGCTGCACCTCTGCTCCACGCCAACTCTCCGCGAGCCGCTGTTTCCCACTCTCGCCGGTAGCTTGACCTGACCCACTGTTGGAATCGGTTCGCCGCCTGGACCTGCACCCGGTGCGGGCCACTCGCCTCGGCAAGCTCCAGGAACTCGGCTCGTCGCTGCCGGACCATTCTTTCCGTGTCTGCCGGGCAGCGCCCCTCCGGGTCATCGGGATGGACCTCCAGGACGGATGCGCAATAGCAGCACATCAGGTAGCCCGTGCGACCGATTCCCGCTTGGCAGTGAACCGCCACGTTGCGCCGATCACCGTGCTGCCGGACGGTGTGCATGAGCGCAACCAGCCGCCCAAGGACCGGGAAGTGCTCCGCCGGCGGGGCTGTGCCATCGTCAATGGGTAGACGCGCGACGCGGACCTGACCCGCGTCGTACCCCTCAAACCGCGATTCGACCAGGTTCACGATCAGCCCGAAGTCGTGCCGCGCCAGCTCGACGAGAAACTGCTCGTCGGGGTATTCCATTCCGGCAAGGCCGCCGCGGTCTTCGGTTGGGGGGAAGAGCCAATACAT
>PEVN01000275.1:0-1575 GCA_002779825.1 Armatimonadetes bacterium CG06_land_8_20_14_3_00_66_21
CGGTGCCGATGGTGGCACTGTACGACGAACTGGTGGGGGTGGACGACGACCTGGCCGCCAAGTGCCGCGCGAACACTGCGAACGTGTTGGCGCTGACCCAGGTCAAGGGGCTCCTCAACCCGGGCTTCGAGATAGAGTCTCCCGCCGGCGACTCGCCGGCGGGTTGGACTCTCGGTACCTGGACTCCCGACGGCGGCAGTGAAACGGCGTGGGTGTCGGAAGCCCACGAAGGCAAGCACGCCATCGCGCTGATCGGGAAGGGCGACCAAGTCAACGTGTGGGCCCAGAGCGACAAGTCGCTGCCTGTTGAGCCGCCGGGGACGCTCACCCTCTCGGCGTACTACAAAGCTGAGGCCGGCGCCCGGCCCACGTTCTCGCTCCTCGTTTTCGACGCCGCCGGAACACGCGTCCAGTACGAGACGTCGCCGGCCCTTGGGCCTTCAGACCAATGGAAGAAGACTGAGTGGACGAAGGAGCTGGACCCAAAGGCGCGAACAGTCACCGTGATGCTGCGGAACCACGCGCGCGGGCGGGTGGTGTGGGATGAGGTGGAGATGGAAGTGCATGCCGAGTAGACGCTTGAACCCACACCACACGGTCGGTGCCGGTAGTTGACGCCTCTCCCGATTGGTCCGCGGAGCCAGCAGGTTGACGCGACGCCCCGGCGAATCTCCCCGGACCATGAACCGCCTCACCGTCCTTGCCGTCTGTGTCGCCCCGCTCTCGTTGTTGCCTGTCTGCCCCAGCCACGCGGAGGAAGAACCCATGCCAGCAGATCGCCGTCTCACGGAAGTCCGCCATCTGGACATGCACTACAAGTTCCCCGGGTACGCCACCAAGGACGAGTGGCTCGCGCGCGCGGCGGAGATCCGGCAGCACATTCTCGTCAGCACGGGGCTCCATCCGGAGCCGAAGAAGTGCGCGCTGAAGGCGAAGGTGTTCGGCAAGATCGAGCGGGACGGGTACAGCATCGAGAAGGTCTACTTCCAGAGCTATCCCAACTTCTACGTGACCGGCAATCTGTACCGGCCCTTGGGGAAGAAAGGGCCGTTCCCCGGCATCCTCACCCCGCACGGGCACTGGGCCCATGGGCGGCTGGAGGACCAGGTGTTGGGGTCCATTCCAGGGCGGTGCATCAACTTCGCGCGGCAGGGGTACGTAGCATTTGCCTACGACATGGTCGGCTACAACGACAGCCTTCAGGTGAAGCACCGGGAGTGGGGGGGCGACAAGGAGCACCTGTGGGGCATCAGCCCGTTGGCGCTGCAGTTGTGGAACAGCATCCGGGCGCTGGACTTCCTGCAGTCGCTGCCGGAGGTCGACCCCGACCGGCTCGCCTGCACCGGCGCCTCGGGCGGTGGCACGCAGACGTTCATGCTGATGGCCGTGGACGACCGGGTCAAGGTGGCGGCGCCGGTGAACATGATCTCCGCCTACATGCAGGGCGGCTGCGTGTGCGAAAACGCGCCGAACCTGCGAACCGGCCTCTACAACGTCGAGTTGGGCGCCATGATGGCGCCGCGGCCGCTGCTGATGGTATCCGCCACCGGCGACTGGACGAAGCACACGCCGGAA
>PEVN01000275.1:1586-18106 GCA_002779825.1 Armatimonadetes bacterium CG06_land_8_20_14_3_00_66_21
GGACGTGCGCAGCGTCTACGCGCTCTTCGGTGCCGAGGACCACGTCAAGTCGGTCCAGATCGACGCCCCGCACAACTACAACAAGGACAGCCGCGAAGCCGTCTACGCCTGGCTCGGCCGGTGGTTGCTCAACGACCCCGACGAGTCGCACTTCAAGGAGCAACCGTTCCAGGTAGAGCCGGCTGACACCATGCGCGTGTTCCCGGACAACAAGCCGCCGAAGGGCGCGCTGACGCAGCGGCAACTGGTCAGCCGGCTTTCTCGCGAGGCGGACACGCAGATCGAGTCGCTCAAGCCGACCTCTGCCGCCAGCCTGCGTCGGTTCCGCCAGCAGATGCAGCCGGCACTGAGGCACGCTCTGTCCTGCGAAGTCCCCGCCGGGGTGGTTGCGCTGAAGCGCCAGGTCGGGCAGTTGGGCGAGAACGCTACGGAAGAGCTGGTCCTTGGCCGGAAGGGCTGCGGTGATCGCGTCCGTTGTCTGCTGCTACTGCCCAAGACGGCGAGCGGCGGCCGAGTTATCGTCGTTGCCCACCCGAAGGGAATCTCGGGGGTGGTCGCCGAGAGCGGCCCGGGTACTCTCGCCCGGCGCCTGTTGGCTGGAGGTAGTGCGGTATTTGCTGTCGATTGCTTCCTGCCCGAGGGAGCTACAGACCCGCGAGACCTCTCCCGCATTGGCTTCTTCACTACGTACAACCTGACGAACACGGCGAACCGCGTTCAGGACTTGGTGACCGCCACGGCGTACGTCGCCGGCCGCAAGGACCTGGGCAAGGCGGGCGTCGTCGGTGTGCAGGACGCCGGCCCTTGGGCGTTCCTCGCGCACGCGATCAACCCGGTTGCCGGCCGCCTGGCGCTGGACGCAAGCCGCTTCGGGACTGCCATCGACCGAGACTACTTGGAGCGTCTGTACGTGCCGCTATTGCGGCGGGTCGGGGACTTCCGCACCGCCGCAGCTCTGGTCGCGCCGACACCGCTGTTGCTGCACAACACCGGCGGCAGGTTCGTCGCCACGTGGCTGCGGAGTACCTACGCGCTGGCGAAGGCCACTCCGAGCCTGCAAATCCGACGCGAAGCGGCCACCGAGGCTGAGCAAGCGGCGTGGACCCTTGGGTCGCCATTTGGCAAGTAGCGCCGCCACGAGCGCCTCAAGACGGACCCCCCGCGCCTCGCTGGTGGGGTCGCCTTCGTTGCGAACGGCGGCTACAATGGGTCGCCGCATCATTTGTGACCAGCAATGGCCATTCTTCCAGACGGCGACAAAATGAGCCCGGAGGATTTCCCCAGCCAAGCCGAAACGTTGGCGAAGTTCCGGGCCTACCAGCAGACCAACGACTCCGGTCTGCGTGATGACCTCGTCATGCAGCACGCCTTGTTGGTGGAGAAACTGGCGCGCCGCTATGCGACGTATGGCGAACCGGTCGAGGACTTGATCCAGGAAGGCTACATCGGCCTTATCAAGGCGGTGGATCAGTTCGACCCGGACAAGGCGGTCAAGTTCACCACGTACGCCACCCATATCATCGCCGGGGAGATCCGTCACTACGTCCGCGACCTGGGCACCCTGATCAAGGAACCGGCCTGGCTGCAGGAGCTGCGGTACCGAGTGAACCGGGCTCGGGACGGTCTCACCCAGAAGCTCGGCCGCCCGCCCTCCATCGACGAGATCGCCAGCAGCATGAACTTGGACGCCGCTGAGGTAGCCGGGGTGCTCAAGGCCGGCAATGTGTTCTACGCGGAGTCGCTGGACGACGGCGGGGAAGACGGGGACCGGGACCGTCTCGGGACCCTCGACCCCGCGAAGGTCTCCACCGGCCGGCCGACCCGGCGCGACGCAGCCGTGGAAGACCGGGTTGTGCTCCGCGAGTTCATCGCCAAGCTGAAACCCTTGGAGCGCAAAGCCATTCTGGAGTTCTTCTACGAAGAGCGCTCCAAAACGGAGATTGCCCGGCGACAGGGCATCTCCGTCAACTACGTGTCGTACCTCGTGAAACGAGGACTCAAACACCTTGCCGAAATGCTGGCCCAGGCAGAAAAGAACGAGGCTCTGTTGCGAGTGCAGACAATGGAAGAGAAGCTCAGCGTGGGCGCATTGGAAACAGGCGAATTCAGCGCCACTGACCCTGATACCGGGTTCCTGACTCGACGGCAGTTCGAGCGCCGACTGCGGGACGAGCTGGCACGCGCCAAACGCTACCCACAAACCTTCGGAATTGTGTTTCTGAAGCTCAGTCAGCGAGCGTCGACGAAGGAGCGCTGGACGAAAGTGCTGACGATGCCCGTGCTCGAGCGGGTTGCCGACGGCATGCGCGCAGCGGTCCGTCAGATCGATGACTTGTGCCGCCTCGGCGCCAACGAGTTCGCCGTCATCCTGCCCAGTACGGGGCAAGACGGCGCCGCGGTTGCGGAACGGGTCCGAGCGGCACTCGAAGCGGCTGTACTTACTCGCCGAGGGGACGAGCCGTCGCCCGTCGATGTCGAGTGCCGACTTGTCGTCTTCCCTGACGACGGTGAGAGCGCTCGGGAGTTACTGGAGCACGCGAAGACCCCCGCCCCTGAAAACACGTAAGCTACCCCGGCAACGCGCACGCACAAACGGCGGGCGTTGGGAGAAGCAACACCCATGGTGGACCTGAAAACGACGTTTGCGGGCCTGGAACTGGACACGCCATTGGTCGTGGCGTCGGCCGGCATCACCGAGACTGTCGAGCGCCTGCGCAAGTGCCAGCAGCATGGCGCGGGTGCGGCGGTGATGAAGTCGTGGTTCGAAGAAGAAGTCTCGCGCAAGTCGCCGACTCCCCGGTTCACCGTTCTCCGCCACGACCTCGGCGGAGAAGACACCTTCACGCTGATGTCCTACGAGCAGGCCAGCGAGTGGGACATAGAACGGTACGCCGAGGAGGTCCGCCGGGCAAAGGCCGAGCTGTCGCTGAAGATCATCCCGAGCATCAACGGGTTGACAGACGAGGGCTGGGTCGCGGCAGCGAAGGCGTTTGAGGCGGCGGGCGCAGATGCCCTTGAGCTGAACACGTCATGCCCGCACGGGTCCATCACTTTCCGTGGCGGAGCGGTCGAGGAGACGATCTTCCACACGGTCGAGCTGGTGCGCGAGGCGGTGTCGTGTCCGGTCATTGCGAAGCTCAGCCCGATGCTGACCGCCCCCTTGACCGTCGCCAAACGGCTGGAGGATCTGGGCGTCCAAGGCGTCACGATGTTCAACCGCTTCACCGGCCTCGACATCGACCCGGAGACAGAGGCGCCGGTGTTGCACGGAGGCTACGGGGGGCACGGCGGCCCGTGGTCGATCCAGTACCCGCTGCGGTGGATCAGTGAGGTCAGCCCCAAGCTCTCCCTCGACATTGCGGCCTCCGGTGGTGTCGCCAACGGCGTCGACGTGGTGAAGTACCTGCTGGCAGGGGCGACCGTCGTCCAGACATGTACTGCGGTGGTCATGAACGGCTACCCCATCCTGCGGCAGCTCCTGGACGAGTTGACCGAGTGGATGGCGCACAAAGGCTACGCCCGAGTCGACGAGTTCCGTGGCAAAGCAACCTCCAGAATCGTGGGGACGTACCAGGTGGACCGCCGCCACAAGGCCGAGGCCTGCATCGGGGAGGGCTTCGGGGCTCCCTGCAAGGCAGCCTGCCCGGCGGGCGTGTCGGCGCAGTCATACGTCCGGCTGATTGCGGAACGCCGCTTCAGAGACGCCGCTGCGTTGATCCGCTCGAAGAACCCCTTCCAGTCGGTCTGCGGCCGGGTCTGCTACCATCCCTGCGAGGAAGCCTGCACTCGGACCGCTCTCGAAGGCGCCGTCCGGATTCGCGCGCTCAAACGCTGGGTGCTGGACTGGGCGCGTGAACGGTACCCGCTGCTGGAGCACCTCCCGGAGAAGGCGGCTTCCACCGGCAAGCGGATCGCTATCGTCGGTGCCGGACCCGCGGGGCTGGCGGCGGCGCACGATCTCGCCTTGCGAGGGCACGCACCTACCGTGTTTGAGGCGCTGCCCGAAGCGGGTGGCATGTTGCGGACGGGCATCCCCTTGTATCGCCTGCCGCGAGAACTGCTCGATGAGGAAATCGCCTATTGCCGTGCGCTGGGCGTCGAGATCCGGTGCAACAGCGCGATTGGCAAGGACGTGCAGTTAGGCGATCTACTTAGCGACGGCTTTCAGGCGGTGCTGCTCACCCTCGGCGCACATCGGGGCGTGGCGTTGGGCATTCCCGGCGAAGACGCGGCCGGAGTGGACTACGCGGTGGACTTCCTCCGGCGGCTCAACCTCGGGGAGCAGGTTGCCCACGGCAGCCGGGTCGCGGTGATCGGCGGCGGCAACACCGCCCTCGACGCCGCCCGGTGCCTGCTTCGGGAGGGTGCCCGCGAGGTGTTCCTGGTGTACCGCCGCACCCGTGACGAGATGCCTGCCACCGACGAGGAGGTCCGCGCCGCCGAAGCCGAGGGAACGCACATTCTCTACCTCGCCCAGCCCACCGAGATTCTGGCCGAAGATGGGCGCGTGTCCGGCGTCCGGTGCGTGGGCGGCTACCTTGGTGCTCCGGCCCCGGACGGTCGGCGCACGCCCGAACAGCTCCCGGAGACGGAGTACCTCCTGAAGGTCGACCAAGTCCTTCTCGCTGTCGCGCAGCACCCGGATACGGCGGCGCTTGGCAGCCTCGAGGGTCTGGAGACTCGTCGGAACGGCGTTCTCGTGGTGGACGACGCTGGCGCGACTTCGAGAGAGGGCGTCTTCGCGGCCGGCGACGCGGCGGGCAGACCCGGTTCGGTCATCGAAGCCATCGCGCACGGCAAACGGGTGGCGCTGGCAATCGACGGGCATCTGCGGGGCGAGCCAGTGTCGCTCCCGGCGGCGCAGCCGTCCCGGGTCGACCGGTCGGTCCACCTGCGTGCGGCCCTGAAGCGTGACCCGCTGCCGCCGCTCGAGCTGTCCGAACTGAGCGCGGCCGTCCGCGTCCAGTCGTACGCGGAGATTGAGCTACCCCTGACCGAGGAGCAAGCTGTCGCCGAAGCGCAGCGCTGCCTGGCTTGCGGGTGCGGTGTGGGCTGCAGCCAGTGCGTGAGCGTTTGCGTCTACGAAGCCATCCGGACGGTGGGTGACAAACACGAGATCGACCCGGAGAAGTGCGACGGCTGCGGTCTCTGCACGCACCGCTGCCCCAACCGGAACATCAGCATGGTGCCAGTGGGGGCGTAGGGTCTGGCGGTGGCTACTGTGGGTCGGGCTGGGGGGGCTGGGAATTCGGCACTCGCCGGGCGGGAACGGGACGCCGCCGCCAGACCGCTGCCAGTCGGAATGCGCCGACGCTGAGAATGAGGTTGTACAGCCCGTATGCCCAGCCGACCAGCGGCGTGAGGGTAAGCAGGAACAGCGCCAGCGCTCCGGCAGTGGCCGCGGCGCCAGGAGACGCCTCGGGCTTGCCCCACGACGCCATGATCTGCCGGCCCACTTTGGTTGAGAGTCCGGCCCCGCCGATGATCGCGGCGGCCAGCCACAGCCCGAGCAGGATCAAGGCCATTGGCCGGCCGTCGTCTCCCTGATTGGTGAACGCGGCGCTGAAGAACAGCAGCACGGCGGAGGTGGGCAGCCCCCACCAGAACGCGGCCGTGCGGTGCGAGTCGAGGATCTCGGCCTCGCGGTCCAGCAACTCCGACTTGGTCCCGCTCAACACCGCCACAAAGGCAACACTGCACGCCAACGCAGCGACCAGCACCAAAAAAAGGAAGGCCGCGATCCAGAGGAAGAAGAGGGGGTGTTTGGCCTCCGGCTCGGGCGGTTGCGCCAGTGCCGGGGCGGCGGCGAGCAGCAGGAGGGCGGTACAGCGGGCGAGCAACACGGCCGGTTGTCGTAGGGTGAGGCGGTTCACAGTCAGGTCCTCCGTCGGAACGTGATGCGGGCAGGGACTGAAGCCGGTCCTATCTCGAGTAGCAGATTGAGGAGCAGCAGCGCCGCCGCCACGCCCCAGAGCAGCCACGCGGGTCCCAGGGCGGCGACGGGCGTTCGGCGGGTCTCGTTGGCCAACCATCGACCGGCGGCTTCGCCAAGATGCCTCCACTGCAGCCACTCTTGCCAGACCGCCCGTTGCACTTGCGGGAGGCGCGGCGCCGCTGGCGGCAGCAGTTGGCGCGCTTGGACGGCCAGCGCCCGGGCTTGGGCTTCCGTCGTCTGGGCTGTCCGGGAGAACCCAAGCCAGTGGTCGGTTCGGGAGACCCAGAATGCGCAGCAGGCGACAAGCAAGAGGGCTGCGCCGGCTTCGCCTGCCAGCGACGGCCAGGGCGCGGGAAGGGAAAGACGAGGTCGAGGTGACCACAGCGGCCTGGCAGTCTGCAGGCGCGCACGAAGGGCTGTCGCGAAGTGGGGGGGCGCCGGTCGAGTCGGTAGGCGGCTGAATGCAGCCGCGAACTGCTGAAGCGCCTGCCACGTCTCTCGGCACGCAGGGCAGTTTGCCGTGTGGCGCGCTACCGCGCGCCGCTGGTGGAAGCTGGCGCGTCTGTCTGCCGCCAGCTCCATCTGCTGGCGGCAGTCGCTGCATTGTGCGTTGAGTTGGTTCATGGCATGTCCGAATCGACTACCCCGCGCAGGAGTTCGCGCAACTGCTCGCGGGCGCGGAACAACTGAACCTTCACGGTTCCCACCGGCAAGCCCAACGTTCCGGCGATCTCCTCGTAACTGCTGTCTTCCAGGTAGCGCAGAACGGCGACGGCTCGGTACCGGGGCGGCAACGAGAGCACCGCCTCCTCAAGGGCGCTGTCGATCTCGCGGTCCATGACCTGCCGGGCGACCGACCGAGCTTCGACCGGGTGCCACTCCTCCCACTCCTCGCTGAGCGGGTCGTGGTCGTCCTCGCGGCGGTCGTCGCGGAGCAGGTTTAGGCACGAGTTGACCGTCAACTGCGTGAGCCAGGGGCCGAAAGGCCGGCCGGGATCATACCGGTCCAGCCGCTCATAGGCGCGGACGAACGCCTCCTGTGCCAAGTCGTTGGCGCGGTCTGCGTTGCCGCACATTCGGTAGCACAGGCTGTAGATCCGGTCCCGATGGCGTCGAACCAGTTCATCGAACGCAGCGCCCTCGCCGGACAAGCACCGTTGCGCCAAAGCGGCGTCGCTGATCAGGGCTTGCCAGGAAAGCGCCATGGGTTGGAGAAACCGGTTCTGCGAGTCTGTACACGGGACGGCGGAGCGAGGTTTCATTGGCTGCGGGCGGGTGGATTCCTGTCGCTGGCGGCAGCCTGGGTTACGTCAACCGGGGGGTGAGGGTACGATGCTGAGTGCGTGGGATTGGAGTCACCGTGAAACAGCAACTGCGCCAAGCACTCGAAGAGGCCGCCCGGCGGGTGGCCCGCGACGGCTGTTGTGCGCTTGAGGGGCTGCCTGCCTTCTGGGTTGAGCGCCCGGCCGACCCAGTGCTGGGCGACTACGCGACCAACCTGGCCTTGGTGCTCGCCCGGGAGAGGCGGGAGCCGCCCCATCCGGTTGCAGAGGACCTTGCTGCGGCGTTGGCGGCGGAGTCCGATCTTTGCGACAAGGTGGCAGTGGCGGGTCCCGGGTTCCTCAACGTGACGTTCCGGCCCAATTTCCTCCGAGCAGTGGTGCGACGCGTGCTGGCCGAGGAGGCGGCGTATGGAAGCTGCGAGGGGCTCCGCGGACAGAGGATCACAATCGAGTTTCCAGCCGCCGATCCTGGTGGACCTCTGCACTTCGGTCGCGGCGCGGCGATTGGGGAGGTCTTGGCCAACCTCATGGTCGCGGCCAAAGCTGAGGTCTCCACCAGGGGCCACCCCTCGGGCCGCGTGGACCGGGTGGTCCGTATCCAAGGCCCTGATTGCCCCACCGACAGACGCATGGCGGCCGGCGCTTCGCCAAGTCAGGATAGCCTCGCGTACGGGGAGGTCCGCCTCGTTCGCAGCGGCGAGCCGGTGCTGGCGTTGAGGCGTGGCGACGGACTCCTCGCCTTGGAGGAGCTGATCGACGAAGTTGGCAGCGAGACAGCCAGGTTCTTCTTCCTGTTGCGAAGCCCCGACAGTTGGCTGGACTTCGACGTCGACTTGGCGACTGCCGAGTCCGAACGCAATCCCCTCTACTTCGCGCAGTCCGCGCATGCCCGAGTATGCGGCGTGCTCAGAGCGGCAGCGACGCGCGGACTCGCCGCTGGCGACGCGGACCTGTCGCCGCTGAGCGGGACGCAGGAAGTTGCCCTGATCCGGAAGATCGCCGACTTGCCCGACGAAATCCGCGGGGGCGCCCTGCAGAACCAGCCGCACCGCCTGACCCGCTACGCGGTTGAATTGGCGGCAGCTTTGCATGCGTTCCACGCGGAGTGCTGCGTTCTCGGTGACAACAAGGGCGTGTCTGCTGCCCGCGTGTGTTTGACCGAGGCCGCCGGAATCGCGCTGCAGAACACACTTCGGTTGCTGGCGATTACTGCGCCCGAGAGGATGTAGTTCATCCGCGGCGTACTCCGTACCCACCTGCTGACCACTGGGAGTGACTTGCCATGCATGAAGTAACCTGTCTCGGAATCCTGGTTGCCGACGCGGTGTGCTGGCCCATCGACGAGTACCCAAAGCGCGGTCAACTGGCATTGGTGGATCAGATCTCGATGCACACGGGGGGATGCGCCGCCAACACCGGGACGGCGCTGGCAAAGCTCGGCGTGGCTACGACCATCATGGGGAAGGTCGGGACCGACCCCTTTGGCGACTTCGTGGTCAACGCCCTGGGTGCTCGCGGGCTGAGCACGGGCAGCATCATCCGCGACCCGGACGCGCAGACTTCCGCCACCGCCATCATGGTGCAGAACGACGGCGAGCGCAGCTTCGTTCACTGTGTGGGCGCCAACGCGAAGCTCCGAGAGTCAGAGCTGGACTTCGGGACCATCGAGGCGTCCCGCATTCTGCACATCGCCGGGACCTTCCTCATGCCTGGGTTCGACGGCGAAGCGACGGCCTCCGTCCTGAGACGCGCGCGCGAAGCCGGCGTCACGACGTGCCTCGATACCGCGTGGGACTCGCGCGGCAACTGGATGAAGTTGCTGGAATGCTGCCTGCCCCATCTGGACTACTGTGTGCCAAGCTACGAGGAAGCGCAGCAGCTCACCGGCAAGACGGCGCCCGAAGACATCGCCCAAGTGCTCCTGGACCACGGCGTCGGCACTGTCGGCATCAAAATGGGCGGAGAAGGCTGCTACGTGCAGAACTCAACCGGTTCGGTGCGCCTGCCGGTCTGCCAGGTCGACGCCCTCGACGCGACCGGCGCCGGCGATGCCTTCGTTGCCGGCTTTCTCACCGGCGTCGTCAAGGGGTGGGACTTGGAGGCCACAGCCCGTTTCGCCAATGCCGTCGGGGCCTCGTGCGTCACCGCCCTCGGCGCCAGCGCCGGCATCCGCTCCTTCGAAGAGACGATGGCGCTGGCGGATACGCTGAAGTAGTGGAGTGTCGGGCGGCAACACGCAGCACTCCCCCACTCCACCGCTCCACCACCTCATCTCCCCAGGGAGCAATCCATTGATCGAGATCGCCCCGTCCCTCCTCTGCGCCGACTTCGCCCGGTTGGGTGAGGTGACGGCTGAGCTGGCCGCCGCCGGCGTTGACCGGCTGCACTTTGATGTCATGGACGGCCACTTCGTGCCCAACCTGACGTTCGGGCCGCTGGTGTGGCAGGCGTTGCGCGAGCAGACCAGCCTGCCCTTCGACGCCCACCTGATGGTGAGCAATCCGGACGATTCGCTCGACCGGTACCTCGGTACCGGCGCCGACTGGATCTCTGTCCACGTCGAGGCGGCGACTCACCTGCATCGCGTCGTGGAGGCGATCCGCCAGAGCGGCTCAGCTCCCGGCGTTGCGCTGAACCCCGGCACGCCGCTATCCACGCTGGACGAGATCCTGGCATACGTCGACTACGTGACGCTGATGACCGTCAACCCGGGATTCGCCGGGCAGTCCTACATCCCGGCGATGACCGGGAAGATCTCGCGGCTGCGCCGGTTGGTCGACGAGCGCGGTCTGTCAATCAAGATCGTGGTTGACGGCGGGATGAGTCCCCGGACTGCGCCCGAAGTGGTGGCCGCGGGGGGCGACGTGCTGGTCTCGGGTGGCAGCCTGTTCGGCGGCAAAGGGATGCTTGCGGAGAACGCGGCGGCGCTTCGCGAGGCAATCGAACTCGGGCTGAGGAAGCGACGGGACCCGTGAGCGAGCTACTGGAGAACGGGGCCACGACCCTCGGGCGGCGGTGCCTGTGTTCCGCTGGCTGGACGGCGGCGTTCCTGCTGTTTCTCGCCCTGACCCCGTTGAAGCTCCCACCTTGGGCGGCCCTCCCGGCCCTCTACCTCACCGCGGTGGTCGGCGCCTGCGGCACCGCCGGACTGCTGAGCTGCTTCACGCGCACCGACCGCGACTGGTCGAACCTGCTGGTGGGGGTGTGCGTCTGCGCGCTGTTGATCGGCGGCGCCAACTGCGAGGCAGTGTCCCGCTGGGTCGCGTGGGCCTCCACGCAGGGAGGAGCGGCCCTGCCGCTGCCCTCGACGACCCTCCGGTTTTCGCTCAATGCGCTGCTGGTGCTGGCAACCAACGTCTTTCTGGTTGGCGCCGCGGTCTGCGGTGGCGAGTTGGTGGCGAAGGGGCTGAGGGCTCCGAGTTACTTGGTGATGGCGGCCGTAGTGGCGGCCATCGCGGACACGTTCAGCGTGTCGGTGGGACCGACCTCCAAGCTGGCCGGCTCGGAGACCGCGCTGCGACACCTGGCCCTGCACTGGCCCGCCCTCGGCGGGGGCGGCGTGATCCCGATCATTGGCGTCGGCGACTTCCTGTTCCTGAGCATCTTCCTGGTGGGTGCCGTCAAGTTCGGTTTGGGTCAACGACGCAACTTGGTCGCCCTCAGCAGTGCCTTCGCCGTCGGCATCGCTTGTACGCTTCTCGCCGAAGTGTTTTTCAGCTTGCGCGGCCTGCCGGCGCTGCCATTCATGTGCGTGGCGTTCCTGCTGGCGAACCGAAGCCAACTCCGCCTGACCCCGAAGGAGCTGTGCGCGGTCGTCAAGGTATCCGTCATGTTCGCTGGGTTCTTTGCTGCTCTGGGCCTTGCCAAAGCACTGCACCTGCTCTGACCAGTTGCCGGTGGATGGGGCGTTGCGTGGACCTAACAACTGCGCTACACTTCGACTGTCCGGGCCCACTGACAGGAGACTGAGTCGAGGAGGAGGTGCTTCCACGAGACGCTGACCGTGGTCCGGACGGCAGGAGTGCCAACCATTGCCTACCCATCCCAAGGAGGAAACAGCGAGTATTCAGGAACGGACGGAGAGGATTCACGCTCATCGAGCTGTTGGTTGTGATCGCCATCATTGCTATTCTTGCGGCGATCTTATTCCCGGTCTTCGCCAAGGCGCGCGAAAAGGCACGGCAGATAAGCTGCGTCAGCAACCTGAAACAGATCGGGCTCGCTTGGGCCATGTACTCCCAGTGTCTTGCCGGGCATGTCCACGGCGTAGTGATAGGGTGGCGCGCTGGCAAACTGGTCCGCTTGCGCCAGGATCGCCTTCCAGGCCTCGGCAGGCACGTAGCCGAGGGCGTTCGTCTGCGAGTCGGCTGCCATCGCGCGCAAGCGGGGCAGGTCGGCAGCAGTGACGAAGAGGCGCGGGTGGGCGGGCGTGGCGGCTGCCAACGGGGAAGCAGCGGAGCAAGCGGTCAGAAGTCCAAGGCAGGCGAACGGCATGGTGACAACCTCCGGCGAGCGAGAGACATGCGTTGCCAAGGTGTTCTCCGCAGATCCGTGTTCTCCTGTCGGAGGGGCGTGAGCAGCTTCTTCACCTTCGCGGCGGTAGTCGCGCCCCGCTCTGCGACCACGACAGGTGCAACGACATCGCTACCCGCCGGTACTGCGGCTGTGGCATGCGTGGCTGCCAGCCTGGTCCGCACCGAATGAGACCCTCAACACGGTCCCAGGCCCCGGTGTCGCGACATCCTGGTCCCAGGACCATCCTTTGGTACAATGCGTAGGCACATCCATGCGACATAATGGCGAGGTGCACGTGAATGATGTCTTCTGCAGCCGACACAATCCGGGCGAACTTCGTACTGCCGCGAGAACTCAGAGACGAAGCCCAAGCAGTCGCTCTGGCACAGGGGATGACACTCGCGGAGTTCCTGCGCGACTCCCTCCGCAGCCGACTTGAGGAACTCCACAGACGCGACTTCGAGCAGCGGATGATCCAGGCCTACCAGGGCCTTGCGGAGGAGAACCGGCAACTGGCCGAGGATTTCCGCGCGGTGGACCTGGCTGAGTGGGAGGGGGTGGGCCAGGAGTGACGCCGCCTCCGACGCTGCAGCCTGCCGTCGCTCGCGGGGATGTCTTCTACGCTTGCCTTGACCCGGTTGTCGGCGCCGAGATCGGCAAGGAACGCCCTGTCGTGATCCTCCAGAACGACATCGGCAACCGGCACAGCCCCACCGTCATCTGCGCAGCTATCACTGCCTACTCCGCCAAGAAGGCTTCCTACCCTGTCTGTGCCGCGGTCGAGGCCGGCGAAGGCGGGCTGGCGAAGCGTTCCGTAGTCAACTGCTCTCAGATCCGCACGCTGGACCGGCAACGGCTGCGCTGCGCGCCTGAGGGCAGGCTCCCTGAGGCGACCGTGTTGCGTGTGGACGAAGCCCTCCGCAACAGCCTTGCGCTGTGAGCCTGCGACTGCGGACCCGCAAGCCCCGTGCGCGACCAAGCTGCCGGGGCAGCCACGTGTGCGCCAGCCGCAGATCCGCGGCCGGGTGGTGGGCGCTTCCCGCGCCTTCGGCGTGCAACGCGGCTGGCGCGCCGCGTGCCCCTCGGCTGCTCTTCCCGACCCCGAGACAAGAGCGCGGGTGGTCAAGGGGAGGTACTGACGCCTCGCAGCCAGCCACGCGACCCACCGTGCCGCGAGCGCCACTACTCCAACACTCCACCACTCCAGCGCCCGTGGCGCGACCCCGCCCTACTGCGCCGGCGCTTCCGCCGCCTTCTTGCGCCGGTAGGTCGGCAGCTTGGGCGCGTCGGCGTACTCGCGAGAGTCCCTGCCCTTGGCGATCTCGATGGCCTTGCGGTAGTTGGCGGCGTCGCGATAGCCTTCGTCCAAAGCGTTCTCCAACTCGCCGGCCTTCACGTTCAGCTCGTTCTCGAGGTCTGCCACCGCCTTCAGGAGCGTCTGCAAAGCGGTCAGTTTGGCCTGCAACTGGACCAGGGTCATCCCCATGACGGTGAAATCGTCCCCCAGGTCCTGCTCCCAGTGCGAAATCACGTCTCCGAGCAACGCCGGCGCCTTCTCCCGACTCAACTTCGCCATCTCGATTCCTCCTAACGTCTGTCCGTTTGGTCCGTCTGCCGCGCAGACCAGCCGATCTGACAAGCAGAGTGGTCAACCTGACAAGCAGATTAGTCAACCTGTCAAGCAGATTAGTCGATCTGTCAAGCAGACTGACCGACCTGTCAAGCAGATTGGTCGATCTGTCGAGCAGACTGGTCGATCTGTCAAACAGATTAGCCGATCTGTCAAGCAGATTGGTCGATCTGACAAGCAGACTGGTCGATCTGACAAGCAGATTGGTCGATCTGTCAAGCAGATTGGTCGACCTGTCAAGCAGATTGATCGATCTGTCAAGCAGATTGACCGACCTGTCAAACAGGCCAGCCGATCTGCCACCAAGGGGCGCCGCCCTTCCGGGACGTCCACCCAATCCTCCAGGCAGGTCGTTCGATCTCCCAGCCGCAGCCGGGCACCACCTGGACTACCGCTCTGCGAAAGCCAATTGCCAATGTTCCGCTCGACATGCGTCCATCAAGTCACCGCCACCGCCCGTCTCAGGCAAGCTTGCACTTCCCCCCAGTCACGGTCTGAAAGGCGACCGATCGTCGGCAGCGACCCATCGTCCAGGGTGAGGAGGTAGGAGCGGTAGGCCGAGGCGTAGTGCAGACCTGCCGCGGCCCAGTCCTCCTCGCCGAAACTCCGCGCGGCACGACGGAACGAGTGCAGAGTGGCTTCGCGCATATCCTCCTCCGTCCACTCCTCGCTGTAATCCACCACGCCGCGCGGGGAGATCTGCTCCAGTATCAGCGCTGCGAGCTTGAACCGCTCCGAAGCTGGCAGTGGCTTCACTACCTTGCTGTAGATGACCTCTGCCGTCGCCTGTGCCATCGCCTTTCACCTCCTGAGTACCCTCGGAGACCGGAGACCGGGGTCGCGTCTTCAAACGTCGATTCTGCGGTCCAACTCCTCATGATCGGTGCCTGCTTGCGCCCTCGGCTCCGTGTCCGGACGTCCTGTCGAAGTCGGTCTGGTTCCTGGTGCCGCGACCGTGGCGACGTAGCCGGCACCAGACCGAGGCTACCTACTGTCAGGGAACCGAGAACTGCACTGGGGCTCGGCGAGGCACCCAACGCCTCCCGTAACTCTAACACGCTCCACTCTCCGCGGCAACCCCCTGGTTCCCTCGCGGCTCCTGGCCGCGCACTCGCCCCTTCCCGTTGGGCGCGGAGGAGTGATTCCTCCACTGGTGCGGAGTGGAACTCGCCTACTCGCTCAACGGGTCTCGCGCCATCGTTACTGCACCAACTCCGCGCCGGTGAACGCTTCGCGGATAGCCCAGCCTCGCAGACCGGCTCGTGCCTGCGGCTCAACGATCTGGACCTCAAGGCTGAACACTCCGCTCTGGAGAATCCGCACCTTGTCACCCGGATAGAGGCCGCAGACGAGGTGTGCATCGAATGCTTCCTTCGTGGTGCCCCAGTGTTTAGTGTCCATAATAGAGCCGTTCTGCGCCCGGATGATGTAGGCGTTGCCAGCAATCAACGGGGGGCGCGTCTGCGTTGTGCCGCCCGGTTGCGTCCCGCCGCCGACGGGACTTTCGTGCCGCATAGTGCCTATCAGCCCTATCACGACTGCCAGCGCGATCAGGACAGCACAGCCGATGTTGCAGCCCTTGCCGAGCTTCTCCGTAGTCTCCTTGCCGAGCAGATCGCCAATCGTCGTTGCTGTAGGCGGAAGCTGGACGCCTTGCCTTTCCCCGTTTGGCGGTTCACTACCCGGTGGTGGGTGTTGGCTGTCATCTTGAGGATGGCTTGCGGGCGGTCCCTTCTCTGGCTTCCCTTCGCGGGTACTCCGCCCGCACGCCGGACACGTTGCCTCCGTGGCGTACACCTGCGCGCCACAACTCGCACACGCTGTCATCTCCGCCGCCGTGGGCGGCTTCTGGACAACCATCACGTTGCCACACGAGCATTTGGCCTTCTGGCCGATCCTGCTTGGCGGGATCTGATACTCCTTCCCGCACTTTGGACAGGTTACCGCTATCTGCGTTGGGTCAGGCATGGTTCCTCACTCCCCTCGCGTGGGTGTTGCGCGTTGCCATGGCGCTGGTGGGGTCCGCGCAGGCACCAGTGCGGGCCTGTTAGCCCGCTTCGTGGAACGCCCTGCAGTACTGTCTGAACGCGTCATGTCCTTCTTGAGTGATGTCGTAGGTCTGAACGCTAGTGCCGAGACCGACGATCTGGTCGACGCTGTCGAAGCTGTTCAACCACTCGGTGATGAAGAACGCTTCGTAGCTTGGTTCGCCGAAGATCTCCTCTAGTCTCGACCGATGCGCACCTATGTGTGTGGGAATGCACCTACGGCCCATGACATCGGCCACCAGCACGGCATCACGAAGATAGCGGTGCTCCTCGCCAATATGCGAGATGACCAGTAGGCATGCACTCTCCGGCAACTGGAGGTCGATGATGGTTCCCACCACGTTGGCGTCCGTACGGACCACAACGTACTGAGGGTAGAACTCGCGAAGCACATCGGGGAACTTGGAGACCTCCTCGACTATGTCCTCCCAGGACATCACCTCGCAGCAGTACGGGCCGCTCTTGGTGAGATCAGCCGCCATGTTCTGGGCACGCACGTTACGCGGCGCAGTAGTGAACACGGTGAACCTGGTCAGTGGAAGCTTACATTCCTTTGACTTGGCGTAATCGCGAGCGATTGCGTCCGGTTTCAGCGTTCCTACGCACTTGCACTGTAGGCCGATGCAGTCAGGGCCGTTCGGCGACATTGCGTAGACGTCAACTCCACGCTGTTTTTGGCCGCTTCGGCCGTACCGCTGCACCGTCCAGTGCGGGTAGATCTGTTTGTAGAGCGCCCGGCAGATACGCTCGAGTTCCTGCCAATCACCGGGGGGAGGAAGACGGGCATTCTGGTATGTGGGCATGTGGGTCCTCCTTGCCAATGCGAACTGGCCGGGAGAGGGCCGGGGTCAAACCGACGCTGTTGACTTCCTGTTCCCAAGCCAAGGCCAGTACGTGGCAGATGCCTGTGCTTCCCGGCTGACCGGCACGGCTGGGAAGCACCGTGGGGCGTGGTGACGGAGTACTCCCCGGCTTCGTCCCGCTGCCAAGACGGGCCAACTCCACGGTCATCCTGTCACGACCGGGCACTGCCAACCGATGTCGCTCGCCCCGCTCAGTCTATGCCCCTGCCAGCACCGACTCCAACTGCGGCACTGCGAACTCCGGTT
>PEVN01000347.1 GCA_002779825.1 Armatimonadetes bacterium CG06_land_8_20_14_3_00_66_21
CTCGAATCCCGTGGATTCGCAGCCCTTTGAGACCTTCCGGTCAAGCGTTTCGGGGCGGTCGGAGACCTGCCCCGAGCTAAGTACGGTTGTAGGACTAACCAATCCCTGATTGCCAAAGGACCACGCTCATTCGAGCGTGGTCCTTTTTCCGTCTGTAGCTCCCGGCGTGACGCCCGCGATCGGCGCCCGTGCGGTCAGTGCCCGGGCGCCGCAGCTTCTGTCCAGGGCAGGCCGATTCGCCACTTCTTCCTGAGCAGGCTCCGCAGCGAGCGCTCTTCCGGCTGGCTGACGACTCGGTTGTAGACCAGGATCTCGCACAAGTCGCCGTGGTACCAGTCGCCTCGGGCCATGTTCCGGCCAACGTACAGGCCGTCGATCTTCGGGGCGGTGAGCGTCTGGAGCTTCGCCTCGTACGGCGCCTCGTCCATCACGGCAATGCACCAACTCGGCGCCACCCAGTCCGCCGGATTGCCTTTGTCGCTGGTCTTCCCGTCGTAGAACGACAGCACACGACCGTACTTGCCGGTCTCCTGGCCGCTCTCCCGACGGGAGACTGCGAACACGGAGGCCGGCTGCACAACCGTGAGCGAGGGGACCCGGAAGTACCCGCTGCCGGCAGCAAACCGGATCACTTTGCGCTCTCCCGGGCACGTCACCTGCCGCATGCTCGAGTCCACGGCGAGCGCGTTGTTGTGGGCGGCGGATTTGTCGCTCCAGCGAGAGACCAGACCGTCCTTGGTGCTCACCGGGGTGCTGTCGTTGGCGTCCAGCCACAGCACCAGCCCTTCCTGCGGCAGCGCGGGTCCCGTTGGCGGGCACGGGGCGAAGCCCTTCACCATCGCGCCGAGGGCGTCCAGGCGCGCCGTATTGGCGCTGCCCTCCGGGTTCAGCGTCGGGCATAGCCAGCCGCCTTCGTCGTGCTCGTTCCAGGCGTACGCGATCACTGCCTGGGCGGGGCAGCGCACCTTGTCTTCCGCCGCCCATTGCATTGCGTCCTCAAAGTGGGCGGCCAGTTCCTGCGAAGTTGGCTCCTGGTAGTACCGGTCCATGCCGACGCCGGGCCGTTGCCAGGAGGTTTCCCAGGGCACCGGGTGCTCGACGCGGGGTCGCCGGTCCCATCCCGCCATTGCCAGCGGAACGACGCCCGTCCCCGTATCGGCGCACTGTTCCCAGAAGCGTTGCGCCGCCGCCGCCAGCTCGGCGTACGCGGTGCCGTCTTTCCCGCCGCCGCCAGCCACCGCGTATGCAGCAAGACTCTCCGCACCGATCACTCCGGCGATCCGCCTGCCTTCGGCGGCCGTGTCGTTCATGGCAACGAGGTACGGGTCACCGTGCCCTGCCGCCTTCACTGCGGCCCGGAACTGGTCGAACAGCTTGCGGGTGTTCTCCGCCCCGCCCCACGCGCGCAGCCAATCGTCGGTCACTCGGAAGACGTACAGCAGCGGCCGGTCGCCCAGCACCTTCTGGTACGAGGGCTCGGCCATCCGCTTCACGAGCCGCTGCATCCGGTCCGGGAACTGCTGCGCGTTGCCGAAGGTGTTGGGGCTGGCAATGGCGCAGAAGCCGACCTCCTGCTTGTGCGCGCTGGACAGGTACAGCGACAGCCCCTGGCTCATCGCGCTGCCTTCCTCGTACAGCAGGAACGCCCAGTAGTCCAGCCCGCCGGCCTTCGCGTACGCGATCTCCCGGTCCACGATCTCCTGCGTGTAGCCGTCGATCCGCACTTCGTTGTCCGACACGACCTCCCCGAAGAACGGCAGCCGGTAGTGATACGGCTTCGGCCCCAGCGAGCGGACCATCGCCTTCACCGGCCCGTCACCGGCGCCCGGCTGGACACGCGACCACGGCGTGTGCCAAGCATCCCACCGGATGGCGCCGAGAAGTGGGCGCGGTTGGTCGGCATGGGCGGCGTGGCATAGCAGGCAAGTGGACATGAGCAGCAGTCGACTGGGGAATCTCATGTCAATCCCGCTTCGCCAGCCGACGGTAGTGCGCCTGCACTTCCTCACCAGTCAGCGCCCGCCCCCACAGCTTCACCTCATCCAGC
Organism: Armatimonadetes bacterium CG06_land_8_20_14_3_00_66_21; assembly: GCA_002779825.1. Classification (GTDB taxonomy): domain Bacteria; phylum Armatimonadota; class Abditibacteriia; order CG2-30-66-41; family CG2-30-66-41; genus CG2-30-66-41. The sequence goes on from PEVN01000347.1 coordinate 2,048, forward strand.
AGCCCGTCGAAATGCGCGACGTGGCCCACTTCGTAGTTGCCGAGGCAGAGGTGGAAGTCGTTGGGCTTGACGGGGCCGGGGCGGTCCATGGTGCCGTGTTCCTGGCCGTCGACGTAGATCCGCATGGTCTTCCCGTCGAACGTGCCGGCCAGATGCACCCAGCGGCCGGTCGGCAAGTCGATGTCGGCCGACAGGTGGTGGCTCCAGTCGGTCTGGGGGACCTCGAAGCACGGCTTGCCGCTCACGATGCCCAGCCGGTAGCCGGTGTCGATGCCGCCGGAGAACACGCGGTTCACCATCCAGGTGTTGCCTTGTCCGGCTACGTCGGTCTTCACAAAGCACTCGATTGACACTGCCTCAGTGAGCGACAGCCGCGGGTTGCCGGGCACCACCACGCAGCCGCCCTTGCACACCAGCGCGTTGCCGTCGAGACCCGGCGCTCGCTCGGCGTCGCGCAATCCGCCGCCCAGCCGGTTGCCTGAGTAGTCCAGCGCAACCGGCGCCTCGGCGGCTTCGTCGAACGCCCACCAACCCAGCAGACCGTCCGCCGGCGCGCCCGGCTTGAGGGCCTTCTCCGCCACCAGTTTGCGCAGATTCTCCTCTTCCGCCTGCCGGGTCTTGTACGCCGTGTCGTACGGCCCCATGCCGACGTCTTCCGGGATCAGGTCCACGTGTTGCTCCGGCGCGTCGGAGAACACCTTCCGCACCGCGTCGAGGTACCCGAAGCCGTACTCCCGATAGGGCGCGAGGTAGTGCCCTTCGCCCCACTCGTTCCAGTTGTCCAGCAGCAGCAGCTTGCTGCCCAGTTCGTTGGGCGGCAGCGTGGTCACGAAGTCCTTCGCTTGGCGCAGCAGCCGCTCGAAGTCCGGCGGCGGGAGCTTCCAGATGCTCCCCTCGTCATGCCAGCCGCTCCACGCCTGGGAAACCGTGACCACCTGCGGCAAGACGCTCAGCTCCTGCGTCTTGTGGAGGTAGTTCATCTGCGCGTCGAGGGACTGCTGCGGCGTCGGGCTGTTGGGCACATGCCAGCAGTAGGCGAAGGTGTAGTCCAGCCCCAGGCTCTTCATCAGCTTCAGGTGGTTCGGGTCCAGCCCGCGGTACTCGCCTAGCAGGTAAAGCCCGGCGAACCCCGCGTCCTTGCACGCCTGCCGCAGCTTGTCGAACGCCTGCACCACGTTCTCCACGCCGCCCAAGTCCTGGACCAGGAACTCCGGCCGGTAGATGAACAGCACCGGCTTGTTGTCGATCTTCAGGTAGCTGGGGTGCTTGAAGTAGTTCTCCATCCAGAATGGGAGCAGGTTGTCCAGCAGGTCCCGCTCGTCGGCGACGCCTGCCACGCCCCGGCTCTGGTTCTCCCACATGATCGTGAACTTCAGCTTGTCGGCGAACTTCGACTTGAACAACGCGTCGTGGATCGCGCTGCCGAAGCGCTGCTTCACCGGTTCACCCTGGCTGGCACGGTACCAGCAGTAGATGAAGAACGAGACGCCGTGCTCCACCGCCCACTTCGTCTCCCAGTCCGCCACCTCTGGGTTCTCCTGCGAGTAGAAGCCCAGCGCGGGCGTGCGCTCCGGGTGCTTGAGGACGTTCGCCCACATCTGCGGCTTGTCGGCTTCCCACAGGGGGCAGTTGTGGGCGCCGACGAGCACCGAAGTCTTCACCGGCTGCGGCTCGGGAATGTACGGCAGCTTGCGGACCTCAACCGGCGCCAGGAACTGCATCGGCAGCGAGGCGGTCGCCACGGTCGCGCCGGCTACCTCGATCCGCAGTCGCAGTTCGCAGTCCTGTGCCTTCTCCGCTTCGACCTGCCACACGAGCTTCGCCTCGTCGCCGCCGTCCAGGCGCTTCGTCACGCTCGCCTCGCCGCCGATGACCTTCACCCCTTCCGGCAGCTCAATCGTCGCGCGGACCTCAGCAACGGCGTCGCCCGTGTTCTCGATGACGGCTGCGATCGGTGTCGGCCGCTGGGCCCTGCTGATTGGCTTCTCCGGCAGGAGGCTGCGCACCCGGGCAGCCGCCGGAGCCGGCTTCGCTGCGCCGGCCTCTGGCGCCACGGCGGCCAGTCGCAAGCTGGCCAGCACGCAAGCAACCAAAACATACTCGCTACTCATCCTTGCTCTCTCCAAGTGCCGTGCTCGTCGCAGGGCGTGCTCTGCTTGCTCGACCGCGGTGCACCGCCGACTGCGAGCCGGTCGAGGTCCGCAGCGGCAGTCACTACGGGAAATCGTTGCGATACTTGGCCCGCGCCATCCCCAGGCCCTGGACGGTGCGCGCGTAAACATCCCTCAACGTGGCGTCCACGTCAGCCCGCGCCCGGCCGGCGTCCTGCTCCAACCCGGTCAACTGCGCCTGCTGCGCCCGAACGGCAGCCAAGTCGGCCGCCCATCCCTCCGCCGTCTTCTCGTCCCACACCCACTTCCCCGCCAAGCTCTCCTGCACTGCTCGCGTCGCTTCCGCGCGCCCAAGGATGAGACCGATTCCCATTGACATGTTGCTCACTCCAGTGAGGTAAGGATCAAGCCACGGAACATGCCCCGACACACAGCTTACTCCAATCTCTCCGCTCCGGGAAGTCGTGCGCGCCCGAATACGTCCAGTCCGGCATCGAAGGCAGCACTGTCCTGTTGGCGCGCGCGGCAAGTCACCCCGTGGTTCGTTTCGGGCGGTGCGGAGGCGACGTTCGTAAGCGGCCCGGCAAACCTGGGCATCTCGAAAGTAGCCCGAGGTAGCCCAAAAGTGGGTCCGAGCAGTCCCAAAGTGAAACGCGGCACTGACAAAGCAGAGCGGGTCGCTGGCAAAAGCCGGCAGGGCAGTGCCAACGTGACCCCCGGGAGTTGGGAAGTTGGGCATGTCAGCCCGGAAGTACGCCGCGGCAGTTAGCCAGTGAGTCACGGTGGCACACAAGGGCCCCGCGGCAACCCGGAGGTGACTGTCCGCGGTTGGCCGCTGGTCGCCGGCAGTCGGCTCGCCCGCCGGAGTTGCGCCGAGACGGGAGGCGGGTTACGGGCGCTGCCGACAACGGGTTCGGCGAGGTAGGCGCCGGAGTTGAGGGCGAACGGAGATGGGTGCATGACTACGATCGAGGACCGACAAGCAGCTCTCCGGCTCGCCGCCTTCGCGACCCCAAGGGCACGCGAATGCGACGCACGTCCATTCGCAGCCATTGGCGGCGCAAAAAAGTCGCGGCCCTTGCCGCAACGAATGAGCTGCGATATTGTGGCGGCAATCTGTCCGATCTGGGTAGGCCTTCCCCGACGGACAGGTTCTGGCCAACGGTTGGTCAAGGGAGACCTAACGAATGTGTGGCTATTCTCTCTCTCTCTCTCCTTTTCGCTGCGTGACCGGCGGCTAATACTACAACCGTACTTCGTTATGGCGGATTGGCGAGCTTCTCGCCGCTGGGGTATTGAAGCCCGCGACGACGGTAGTGGCTGATCCGTGCGAGCTGCCGCTTGCCCCCTGTGCCAATAATAGGTGAGACACTTGCCTCGGAGGAATTAGTGAAGAATTCCAGGAGGTAGCGATGAAGAAAGAGAGCATTGAGATGAGAGCAGCAGGCGGAACGGAAGGAGGGCGGAGCCCGAGTGGAGTTCCGCCTGCGGGCGAGCCGGCGCCGGTCGGCAGGCGGGGTCGAGTGCCCGCCGATCCCGAGGTGTGTGCGCCTCTCGCGCCCGAGTGCCCGCCCAGGCAGTTCGAACTCCTCGCGTTGACTCGCCGTGCCCAACTGATGGCGCGCCGCGGGCTGTGGCCTCTCGTGGAGCGTGACAGGGAGCAATCCGTCGCGCTTCTGAAGCAGGCCACACGAGAGTCGCTGCGAGCCTCTGTTTGCCGGGACCTGTGGGAAGCCTCCGGCCAGATCGAAGACACAGCGTACAACGATCCCGCGTGTAGTGGGGCTCTTCCGGCCCTGCTCAGGTTGAGAAGTCTACTGGTGACCAAGCGGGATGGTGTCGCGGCCGCGCCAACACCGGCCCGGAACGCGCGGTAGTCAGGCCTGAGACGGAAGTGAACACGAGATGCTTGCCAGCGTAGGTCGCCGTTAGGTCACCGCGATTCTGCCCGAGGAGGCACCGTGGCTGTCAGGATAGGGAACGAAGTGACACCCACGCCCCTGGTTCTGTCGTCGCACCGAAGGCGCGGGACGGTGGTTGGTAACACCCGCCGCTTCGAGAAGCACGACGACGAGAACCAGACTGCCTGGTACGAGACCGACCAGAGCTGGTGGTGCTGGTGGAACAACGACATCGAGGCGAATGCCTGGATTCTCAAGGCGATCGTCGCAGAGAACCCGAAGGACCCGGCGGCGCCGAAGCTCATCAAGTGGCTGCTCAACAACCGCCACCACGGCTACTACTGGCGCTCCACCCGCGACACGGCCGTCTGCGCGACGGCGTTCATCGACTACAGGAAGGCCGTCGGCGAAGACCGGCCCAACTACACCTTGCGCCTGAAGTACGACGGCCAGCCGCTGAAGGAGGGCAAGATCACCCCCGCCAACTTCCTCGTGCTCGGAGCACGCGCTTTCGACAACCAGCTCACGATCGCGGGCGACGCCTTGGAGGGCGGCCGACACACGCTCCGCCTGGAGCGCGTCGGCTTGCCGCGGATACGACAGAAGCCGCACGCGCGGAGCGAAGCAACTGCGCGCCCGAGGCGAGCGACGGTCTCGTCCCTGCGGGGTCCTTCCCGACAAGCATCTCGGACTTTATAAAGTCAAAGTCCGAGATGCTCCTGCCGGGTCACCACCGCGTTTGCAGGGCGACCACCTGGGACGGGTCACCCGTCGGTCAGCCGGCGAAGCCCCGCGGGACGAGGGTGGCGCCGGGTCCGTTCCTTCCTGCGCCGGATCTGCTCCATGATATCCGGCCTGGCGCCGGATGGGTGGTGGCCCCAGCTCACCTCGACTATCGCCAGCACGTTCTCCAGGCGCGCGCTGTTGTCGATCTCGGTGGTGGAGCCCATGAAGTAGCCGGTGGGGGCGTCGGCGATAGCCTTTCGGCAGACGGCGCGGACTTGGGCGGGGGTGCCGTTGGAGAGCAACTGGCTCATGTCGATGCCGCCGGTTAGGAACAGTTTGTCGCCGTAGAGGCGGTAGACTTCGCCCACGTCCATGCCGGCGACGGTTTCCAGCGGGTTGAGGCCGTCGATGCCGGTGGCGAGGAGGTCGGGCAGGGCTTCCATGATGTCGCCGTCTGAGTGGAAGAGGCAGCGAATGCCGTGCTCGTGGTAGGCGTCGTTGAGGCGATTGAGGCGCGGGTGGAACTCCTGCCGCAACCACTCGGGCGAGTGGAGCAGCATGTTCTTCGCGGCGATGTCGCCGTACGTCAGGGCCCACGGGGAGAGTGCCGGATCGGCAATGGCGTGGATGACTGCCACCTCTTGCTCGGTGTGCAGCTCCAGAAACTCGGCGACAAGCCCCGGTTGATCGGCGCAGAGGTAGCTGAAGAACTCGATCCCCACGTGCCCACGGATGTCGTCCAGCCCGACGCCGCTCTGGCGCAGGCAGCAGACGACGTGGTCTTCGCTCAGCCAGCCGTACAGCTTCTCGAATGAGCGGCGATTGTCTGCCGCCACCTGCGCGAGGTCGGTGTGGTCACGCCACTTGCCCAGTTGCAGAAGTCGCTGCTTCACCCAGTCGACGGCCTCTTCATACGACCGAATCGGGTTGAGCCGGTAGGTGAGCGAGGCGAAGCGGGCGTACTTGAGCAGCACCGGATCGTCGGTGAAGTCCGCCGGCGGCGGGTGCGGGCCGACGCCGACGCAGCGCGCCATGTCCAGCATCCGATCGACGGCCTGCGCTTGCAGCTTGGCGCCTTCCTCACCGTAGGGTGCGTAGACGCCGGTGAAGTACTCGATGCAGTCGTCGTTGAGCATCAAGTCGTACAACGGGACCCGGTCGGTCTCCTGGTGGTCGAAGGCCGCCAGGACGCGTTCCAGCTTGGTCATTTGGGCCATGCGAGGGACTCCCTGCGACGGGGGCTTCAGAGCTTCGACCCATGTTGACAGCAATCGCCCGGAGGGTCAACGCGCCGCGGGAGGTTTAGCGCTCGCCCGCTGCTGATCGGTGGGCGTCGAACAGCGCGTCTTGGGGGAAGAAGTCGAAGTCGTGCCGCTCGTCGTCGGTGCGCCAGCGGCCGACGGCTTCCGGCCGGACCTCGATCTTGGCAAGCGGGAAGCCGACGAACCCCTCCAGTCGCCGGAGCGTGCTGTCCTGGTGCAGCACGAAGTCCTCAAACTGGACATTGAGGCGGCGCGCCGGGGAGGAGGTGACGCGCATGATCTCGTACTGGTACCGCCAACTGATCGCTCGCCGCAGCCGGAGGTCGGCGGTGTGGTCGTAGGGCACGCCGAAGTCGGCGAGGTCGTCGGTGACGTGCCGGCCGAGGATGGAGTCGCGCGGGTCGCGCCGCCAATAGACGAAATACGCGTCGGGGAACAGCCGCACGATCCACGGCAGGATGAGGGTGGTCTCCGGGAGCTTCCACCCCTTGCGGTCGGCGTCGCTGCTCAGGACCGAAGACAGGTACGACTCGACCAGCCGCGTGAATGCCGGGGCGATCGGCATGGTGTGGAGCTGGGCGAAGTCCCACTCCAGCCCGCCCTTGTGGACGACGTGCCGCGCCATGACCCGGCACGCTTCGTACAGGTCGCCCGGGGGCACCAAGTCGCCCGACTCGTTCAGTTGGGCGCCCATGAAGACGCCGCTCTCGCTCAAGGTGTGCGACATCGCCCGGGTGCCGGAGTGGCCGCGGCCGATTACGGTGATCATCATGTGCGTGTGCTCCGGTGGCGTTTGCCGGTGGCGGCGCGGCCGGAGCCGGCCTTCGCCCCGCCGGGGAGAATCGAGAGCCCGGCCCGCGCCCGAGCGAACGTTGCCCGCGAGGAGAGCGCTCCCATCGCCGTCTCGACCAGTTCCTCCGCCGAGAAGCGGACGGTGTCCAGCCGAAGCTCCGGCGTCGCCGGCGGTTCGTACGGCGCTGAAACGCCGGTGAACTCTGGGAGCTTGCCGGCGCGCGCCTTGGCGTAGAGCCCTTTGGGGTCGCGTCGCTCGCATTCGTCCAGGGGCGTGTCAACAAATGCCTCCACGAAGCGGGCCTCGCCAATGACGGCGCGGGCCTGCTCGCGGTCGGCGCGGTAGGGCGAGATGAAGGCGGTCACAACGAGGAGTCCGGCGTCATTGAACAGCCGGGCAACTTCGGCGACGCGGCGGATGTTCTCAGTGCGGTCCGCCGGCGTGAAGCCGAGGTCGCGGTTCAGCCCATGCCGGAGATTGTCGCCGTCCAAAACGACGCAGGCGTGGCCCGCTTCAAGCAGGCGCTTCTCCAACGCGTAGGCCAGCGTGGACTTCCCGGTAGCACTCAGACCGGTGAGCCAGAGCGTCACCGGGCGGTGACGGAACAGCCCGACTCGCTCGTCGAGGGTGATCTGACCGGTGTGCTGTGTCAGGTTCGAGGCGGGGACGGAGGCTGTGGCAGGATCGGCGGCAATCGAGTGGAGTCGCTCGGGCTGGAGTGCGGTTGCTGTGCTCATGAGCTAGTATTACAACCGTACTTAGCTCGGGGCAGGTCTCCGACCGCCCCGAAACGCTTGACCGGAAGGTCTCAAAGGGCTGCGAATCCACGGGATTCGAGGAGAC
>PEVN01000056.1 GCA_002779825.1 Armatimonadetes bacterium CG06_land_8_20_14_3_00_66_21
CTCCGACAAGAACGGTACACTCGCAGCCGACTTTATCACCCTTGGGCGATCGCGTCACCGGGTTTGTCAGACTCGAGTTTTGATGCGATTGCCCTGCCTCCTCGGCGGATTCGGCGTCCATGTCAGCACTGCCTCTTCGAGCGCCCTCCCTGCACAACTGGTTGATCGCGTTGACCGTCACCACACTGGCTACCGGCAAGGCGGCTGCGGTCGTGTCTGCACCCAACGGTGTCCACGTCCTCTGCCTCAATACCTACCTCCGCCCCAACTACGCGCAACTCCTTTCGGGCATGCTGGACCTGGACTATGTGTCGGGCTTGCTCGTCTACGTCGAGTGGCGGCATTTCGAGCCGGCGGAGGGGCAGTACCAGTGGTCGATCTTCGACACGGCTCTCGCCGCTGCGCAGGCGCGAGGCAAGGTGGCCTCTTTCGGGTTGCTGGTCCAGGCGAAGTCGCCGGACTGGCTGCTGAAACGGTGCCAGGTCTTCACCTTCACGCACCCCCATCCGAGCGTGGGGACGGTCACCGCGCCGGTCCCCTGGGACCCGGTCTACAAAGCCGCTTTGTCGCGAACCATCCGGGCGCTCGGCGCTCGCTACGAGGGTCACTCGGCGTTGCACAACATGGTCCTCAACGGGCCGTCGTCCCTCTTCGGCGTCGAGACCAACTTCCCCGTGAAGGAACTGGCGCCCGAGGCAGCCGTGAAGCTCGACTACACCCACGAGAAGTTCGAGGCGGGCTGGAAAGAGTCCATCGATGTCTTCGTCGACGCCTTCAAGCAGACGCGCCTGTCGCTGGGACTGCACCACGAATTGAGCTTGGGCGAACGTGACCTGGCGATGCGGCTCCAAGTGGTCCGGTCGATTCGCGACTACGCGATCCATCGGGAGTCCGAGCACAACGGCAAGCGGCTGATCGTGCGGCTGCTCGGTCTGGGTACCGAACACCCAGACTTCTTTCCCGGCCCGTTCCACGAGACGGGCGAGGCGACGACCGACTACCTCGCATTGGTCGAGGAGGTGCGCGACCGGGCCGATATCGCCTACGAAGTAGCGCGCATCTGGCGGCTGTCCAATCTCGGCGGGAAGCAACAACCGCTGTCACCGACGCGCTTTCAACGAGTGCTGGACCTGGGCATCTCGCACCATGCCAAGTGGCTCCAAATCAAGGACTTTGACGTGTGGGACCCGCGGCTGAATCAACCGTACGCCCCCTTTGCGTCTGCATTGGAAACCGCCCACCAACGGCTGCGCGGCGACGAGTTGCCAACCCCGCGGCAGAAGCCGCCGCTCTTCGCCGTCTACTACACCTGGTACAGCACGGCTGTGGGTCCCCACGGGAAGTGGTCGAGTTGGGGTCAGCCGACTCCCAGCCTGCTTCGCCCCGCAGGCTGCGACCCCGACAAGTTCGTCGGCCCCGACCGGTTGCGGGACATCAGTAGCTGCGAGTACCCGCTGATCGGCCCCTACGATAGCGACGACCCGGAGGTCGTTCGCTGGCACCTCCGCTTGGCCAAAGCCGCTGGCATCGACGCCTTTCTCGTCGACTGGTGGGGACCCGGGGGGTGGCAGAAGGCGCCCGGGCTCACGCAGGACGCTTTCGAGAAAGTGGTGCTGCCCATTGCCGAAGAAGAGGGCTTCAAAGTCTGCTTGTTCGACGAGACGGCGCAGTTCGTGAAGGACTTCGCCCAAGTGAAAGCGTGGGCGGCTGACTACCTGGCGAAGTACCAACACAGTCCCGCCTACCTGAAGATCGACGGTCAGCCGGTCTACGTGATCTACCAGGTGCCCTTTGCACCGAGGCTCACGCCAGAACAGGCGACGGAACTGCACAACTTCGTCGAGGCGCGGGTCGGTCCGGTCTACTGGATCGTGGACAAGATCGCCACCGGCTCCGACCCCGCCACGGGCGCGTTTCAGGCCTTCGTCGTGAACGAGGAATGGCTCGCGCTGGACTGGGTCGATGCCTTCTGCGGCTACGGGACGTTTGCCGTGCAGCGGCAGATTGAGTACCGTCAGATCGCTCCGCGGTTCGCCGTCTTCGCCACCCTGGCCCACGAGCGCGGCCACCGGGTCCTGGTGCCGGTGCACCCCGGTCACGACAACCGCAAGCTTCAGGAAAAGCCCTGGGTAATGCCGCGCCGCGACGGACAGACGCTCCGCGATTTCCTGCTTGCGGCTGAAGACGCCCCTGCCGATTACCTCCTGCTGACCAGCTTCAATGAATGGCCCGAAACCACCGTCGTCGAACCCGCTCGGACGTGGGCGGATCCCTACCAGTACCTGCGAGTGCTGGCCGAGTGGAACGGCGTGGCGTTCCGACCACCGCCGGTGCCCCGCTGAATCCACCCCTGCCCGAGTCATCCGCGCCCGCCGGTTGGGTGGACGCCACGACAGGTGAGAATGCTGCCCCACCGTGGCTGCCGGCGCGCAGCCGGTAGCCGATCCACGCCCTGGCGGGCGCAACCACGAGATGCGTTCCCCATAGGAGTCGCCCATGCAAACCGACACCCTCCCCTGCACAGATTCAGTCTGCGATTGCCGCGCGGCGTTGAATCGGCGCGACTTCGTGAAGACAGCGCTCGCCGGCACTGCCGCAGCCGGCGCCGGCGAGCTGCCGGTCGTGGCGGGGCCGTTCGACAGCAACAACGAGTACCTGCAAGTCATCCCCCAAGACAAGCGGTTGGAGGCGCCGTGGGTCGCTTCGTTGTTCGCCCGCGGTGAGAAGGAAACGTACTCCGCACCGGAGGCGCTCCGGCACATCGGTATGCCGGTCGGCGGGCTGTTCGCGGGCACGGTGTATCTCGGCGGCGCCGGCCGCCGGGCCGATCTGGGCAGGGCAGGCGACCAACGCAAGCGTGGCGAGGACGGTGGCACGGAATGGCGCTGCGCAATTGCTCTTCACAGACTGGCTCTCCGTTTCTCCCCACGGGGACGAGGCGACGCCCTCCGCTCCTGGCGTGTCGCAGGCCGAGGAGCATACCGCAAGCCTCCACCGTCGGCCAACCAGCCTCTGCGTTCGTAGAGCCCGCCTCCCCGGCAGAGCGGGATCCGAGTATCATGTGGACCCCAGGGGGTAGCCCACCATGTAACACCCATCCCTGGGGAGCGGAACAACTCCATGAGTGAGCACCACCCAAACCAACAACCAATCCGCGTCGGCGTCGTCGGCGTGGGCCGCGGGCAGAGCTTCGCCCAGAGCGCCAACGAGCTGGTCGGCATGCAACTGGTCGCGCTATGCGACACCTGGGAAGAACGCCTCGCGGAAGTCGGCCGACAGCACGGGGTGGCGACCTACACCGACTACGACCGGTTCCTGGAGCACGACCTGGACGCAGTCGTCCTGGCCAACTACTTCCACCAGCACGCGCCCTTCGCCGTCAAAGCACTGGAGGCGGGGCTGCACGTCATGAGCGAGACTTCGGCGAACACGACGCTCGCCGAGGGCGTCGCGCTGTGCCGCACAGTAGAACGCACCGGCAAGACCTACATGCTGGCCGAGAACTACCCGTTCACCGCCTTCAACCAGGAGTTGCGGCGGGTGTACCGGACCGGCGAGATCGGCGACGTCACCTACGCCGAGGGCGAGTACAACCACCCGATGGCGCCCCGCGACCGGCTGCGGATCTCGCCGGGCCGGCGGCACTGGCGCTCGTGGATCCCCTCGACGTACTACTGCACCCACGCCCTGGCGCCGCTGATGTACATTACCGACACCATGCCGCTGAAGGTGAATGCGCTCTCCATCGCCTGCCGCGAAGTGGACTGCGAGACCGTCCGCGTGGCCGATCCCGGTTCGGTGATTCTCTGCCGGATGGACAACGGGGCAGTGTTCCGGATCTTCGGGCTGCTGCTGCCCGGTCACAGCAACTGGTACCGGGTGCACGGGTCCCGCGGCGCCATGGAGCTCACCCGCGGAGGGGGCTACTTCGGTCCCGGTCAGGTCCGCCTCTGGCACGAGCCTTGGGACGTGAAGCCCGGCGAGGAGGCGGAGCGCGTCTACCCACCCGAGTGGCCCGAGCACGGCGACCTGGCGGAGAAAGCCGGCCATGGCGGCGGCGACTTCTGGACCAACTTCCACTTCGCCAACGCCATCCGCAGCGGCGAGCCGCCGTATCTCGACGTATACCGCGGGGTCGCGATGTCGTCCGTCGGCATCCTGGCCTGGAAGAGCGCTCTGACGGACGGGCAGCCGTTCGACGTGCCGGACTTCAAGGACGAAAAGAGCCGCCAGGCATACAAGGACGACCACTGGTCGCCCTGGCCCGAACACGCCGGTCCCGGTCAACCGCCGCCAAGCTTGCTGGGCACGCCGACTCCCAGCGAGGAAGCCATCGCCTCCGCGCGCGAAGTGTGGGACGAGATTGGGTACCGCGGCGAATAGCGGGGGAGACCAAGCCGGAGGAAGTGGCTACGGCAGCCCGGCACGGTCCTTGCCCGGACACCGTTCAAGACCGCCGAAGGCGTACGGAATCCGGTCCTCGAATGCGCCAACCTCGGGCAGCGGCTGCGTTCGGCCGATCTGGTACCAGTAGGCAGTACTGGTCCAGTCGCCCTGCTTGTCGTTTGCGTGGCCGTGCTCGAGGGAAAAGCGGAGTGACTGCTCGAAGTAGACGGGGTCTTCGACGTGGAAGCGGTACTGGGAGTGCTTTCCGGTGTAGTCGCTGTTGCCCTTGAAGCTGTAGCCGTAATAGGGCGTGCAGTGTGCCTGCCCGAGTTGGGCGTAGTTCCACGCGCCACAAAAGTAGTCCTCGGTGCCGGTGCCGTGCAGGTTGGGCGGCCAGACTTCGCCATCGACGAAGAACATGTCGTCCCCCTCGCCCCACCAGCCAGCCTGGTTGGTGTCGAGGTGTAGCGCGCAGCCCACGTAATGGCCCTTGCCGGCGGCGTCGAGTACGAGGTAGTTGTCCTCGCCGGTGGTGTTGAGCCGGTTGGCGCTGCCGCGATCATCGGGGCCCGTCTGGCAGCCCTTGTCCACGACCAGCTCACGGCGCCAGTTGGCGTGGAAGCGGCCCAGTCCCTCGGGTATCTCGTTCCATTCCTGGTAATCGACGTAGAAGTACAGAAAGCTGTCCTGCGGGGAGTCGTTGGTGACGGTTATCTTCGCGCCTGATGCGAACGGCATCGAGAACCACGAGTTCAGCCCCAGGTAGAACGCCTGCAGCGGCAACGACGTGAAGTATGTCGCCTTGGCGTGCCCCAGTCCGAAGAAGTCGCCCAGCGGACACTGAACCGACGGTGTCTCCTCCCCGTCCCAGTACATCCGCAGCACGAGCCGGCGGAGGTTATGGTCATTCTCTGCGGTGGTCATCCAGAGGTGCCGGACGCAGCCGGCCCCGGCCATTTGCGCCAGGACCCGCGTCTCACCCGCTGGCATCGGCCAGTTGTCGGCATTGCCGCCGGTCTTGTCGTACGATGAGAAGCGCCGCGAGCGGACGCCGCAGCCAAGCTTGGCCAGGTCTCCGAGACTTGTAGTGCCGAAAGTCATGTCGATTGGATCTCCTCTTCTTGGAACCGCGAAGACGCAAAGGCCGCGAAGGTGCGTCCAAGGCGGCCTTGGCGTCCCTTGCGTCCTCTATGTCCTTGTCCCTGGAATGCCGACCAACT
>PEVN01000513.1 GCA_002779825.1 Armatimonadetes bacterium CG06_land_8_20_14_3_00_66_21
TGAAGACCGTGTTGCCGGTGAACGCCACTTCCTTGACAGTCACCTTGGCGTCTTCAGCTTGAGCGACGCGGACGAGCGGGGGAGTGCAAATGCAGAGAACAGCGAAAGCCACGCACAGGACAGAGGTTCAGGGTCTCATGGGAGGACTCCTTCTCGGGGAGGTCGGGATCCGGCTTGCAGGAACAGAGTTTATCCGCCGGGTAACAGCCCGTCAAGGGGACGACCGGATCTTTGGGGGGGGGGCCGGGGAGGCTTCCCGAGAAGCGCACGGTGAACGGGAGGCGCCAGACCCGGACCCCCCAGTCCGTGTCGCCTCAACTTGAGCCGCGAGCATTGGCGCCTCGTCGCCAGCGCGGCTTCGGTGCGGTCGTGGCTTGGACCCGGGGGGCCCTACTGCGCGTGCTTCGTCCTCGCGATGATGTGCTCCTGCATCGCCTCATCCAACTTCACAAACTCGAAGCTGAAGCCGGCGACGCGGACTTGGAGGTGGGCGTGGCGCGCGGGCTCGCGCTGGGCCGCGCGGAGCGTGTCGGCGTTGGTGACGTTGAACTGCATCTGGCCGATGCCGCTGGCGAGGCCGCTGCGGATCACCTGGGTGAGGATGCTGGCGCCGTCGTCGCCCTTCACGACTGAAGGGTCGAGCTCGATGATCGCCGACGAACTACCCGCGGCCATGTCGTGTGGGAGCCGGGCGAGGGAGTTCATCATGGCGGTCAGCCCGCGCCGGTCGCAGCCCTGCTGCGGCGAGACGCTGTAGGCGAGAGGCTCACCGGCCCTGCGGCCATCGGGCGTGGCGCCGGTCTCGCGACCGGCGTCGATGTTCCAGCGAAAGGTGAACAGGTGCACGAAGTACCGCGCGCCCAGCGGCGACCGGAACGTGTCCAGCAGCTCCACGAAGTGCCGGGTGACGTCGGCGGCAAGCTCGTCCACCTCGGGTTCGTCGTTGCCGTACTTCGGCGCCTCGTTGAGCAGGCGTTGGCGCAGCGGCTCGGCGCGCTCGAAGTTGGTGCGGAGGGCTTCGAGCAACTCGGCTCGGTCGACCGGGCTGGACTGCGCTTGTGCGGTGGCGGCGGCAACTGCCGGTGACAGCTCAGACCGATCAGACGGATCGGACCGATCGGACTGATTGGGTCCATCAACACCGGCTCGCTCCCGGTCAAACACCAGCTTCTTGAGCGCCATCAGGCCGTCGGCCGCGTTGGGAATGCCGAACGCCATGATGGAGTGGTACTGGTACCGCGCGCCCCCCTCGCTGATGTCGCGCCCCGTCGCCAGGCAATCGTCGGTCAGCAGCGACAGGCACGGCAGCGGCCCGCGCTCGCGCTGACGCAGCTCGCCCAGGTTGCAGCCGTAGGCCATCCAGCGCGAGAAGTACTCGACCTGCGCCTTGTACGCGGCGAGCAATTCGTCGAACGTGCCGAAGCTCTCGAAGCTGCCCGTCTCGGGCCCGACTTGCCGCTTGCTGACGGGGTCCCCGCCATTGAACAGCGCCAGCTCCAGGCACTTGGCCAGATTCACACGGCCCGACACCGCGTGCGGACTGGCTTTTCCAGGAAGGGTGATCTCGACGCAGCCGATGGGCGCGTAGTCGCGCGCCTCCTCGATGGGGATGCCGCGCGCAGTGAGCGCCGGGATGATCTCGTCGTCGGAGAAGTAGAACGGAATGCCGCCGCCTCTGGCGTTCATGCGGGCACAGCGTTGCAGAAGTGCCTCGGGGGTGCCCGCGTGCAAGCGGACGGAAACGCAGCGGATGAAGTCCAGCCGCTCCGTCGCCTCCAGGACCAGGTGCGTCAACTCGTTGCACGCGTCGTCGCCAGCGGGAGTCTGTCCGCCCAGGCAGAGCTGCTGAACATCGTATTCCTGGTACAGCTTGCAGCCCAGCTCGATCATCCAGTCCAGGGCTTCCTCGCGCGTCAGTCGCCCCTCAGCAACGTCTGCCTCGTAGTACGGCCAGAGATACTGGTCCATCCGCCCGATTGAGTTGGCGTTGATGCCGTCTTCCGCGCACGTCAGCACGTGGGCGAACCAGAGCATCTGGGTGGCTTCGCGGAAGGTGGTTGCCCCGGACTCCGAAGCGCGCTCGCACAGCTCGGCGGCCTCCAATAGCGCCTGGCGGCGCTCGTCGCTGACGGCAGCGTCGGCAGCCTGTCTGGCGCGCTCCGCATAGCGCTTACCCAAGGCGAGGCCCGCCTCGCAGACGGCCAGTTCGGCCACGTAGAAAGCGCGGCGGCGCGCGCATTCCGGGTCTTCCGGAGAGAGAACGCCGAGGTGGGCCTCGACCTCCCGCCGCAGCCCGCCCCAGCCGAGCCGGATCCCCTTCGCGAAGTCGCGCACCGAGTGGTTCTCGCTCCAGCCGCCGGCCCAATAGACGCCGGCGCCGGAGTGCCGCGCGAACTCGGGGCACTCCTCGCCCACGCCGTGGTACGGCGCGCTCCGCCTCTCGAGGTAGCGCTGCATGAACTGCCGGACGCTTTCCTTCTGTTCGGCAGTCAGGTCGGTCTCCTGGAGTTGCCGCTGAGCGGCGTCGCCCCAGTTGCCGAAGTCGAGCGCCTCGGTCTGGCGGGAGAACAGGTGCTCGCCGAGCAGCAGTTCGTCGTCCCCGACGCTGAGCGGCGCGTCCTCGGCCAGGCACCGCAGCGTGAACGCTCGATGCTGCGCCCACGAGCAGCCGGGGTGCTCGCACCAAGCGCGCCACATTGCCAACGCCCGGGCGCCTGGCGCACCACCGGTGCCATCGCCGCGGTGCATGGCGGCGGCACGAAGGCGGTGCAGGCGAGGCGGCTGTTCGGTTGTGCTGGCGGCGTTGGTCAGACCTTGGGTGGCGACAGCCATCGAGCGACTCCTCAGATCAGCGGTCTCTGCCCACAGTGTAGCTCAGGAACGAGGCAAGCGGAGGGGAACCCTCGCCCTTGAAAGACGCCGGCTCACTTCACGCCAGACTCCGCCAACGAAACTGGGTGGTCCCCGAAGCAGCCAAGAACGCAGTGGGACAGCAGAAGTCGACGCCGACCATGTTGTCATTTGCGGGGGGAGCGACCGCGGCACGCTCTTCGCGGTTTACCGGTTCCTGGAGGAGCTGGGTTGCCGGTGGCTGGCGCCGGATCAGGAGTTCGTTCCCACGCGTGCCACCCTCAACGCGCCGGCGAGGGACCTGAAGACGGCGCCCGTCTTCAACATGCGCACCTTCGTGGCGCGCGATGAGGCGAAACGTGCCTGGGGTGTGAAGCTGGGCATCAACGGGTTCTACACGGCCGACGACCCGCAGTTGCACGGGAACGGGTACTACCTGCCGGCGGCCGTGCCGAGCTGCCACGCCTACCACGAACTCATCCCCGCGGAGAAGTACTTCGACAAGCACCCCGAGTGGTTCCCGCTGACCCAAGGCGAACGGCGCCCCGGCCGGTTGCAGGGCGCGCAGCTCTGCGTGACTGCCGAGGGGTTGGCCGACGAGTTTGCGCGACGGGTCATCGAACTCTTTGACGCCGACCCGAACCTGAACGTCCTGTCGATCTCGCCCAACGACGGTCGGGGCTGGTGCGAGTGCGAGCAGTGCAAGGCGTTGGATGAGCGGCTCTGCGGCTCGCGCACAACCAAACAGGGGTTGGCAGGCGAACAGCCGTTCATGGGCGATCGCGTCTTCTGGTTCGCCAACCAAGTCGCCGAACGCGTCGCCAAAGTGCATCCCGACAAGCTGCTGCTGGTGCTGGCCTACATCAACTACGCCGAGCCGCCGGACACCGTCGTGCCCGCGAAGAACGTCGTCCCGTGGCTGTGTCACTATGCGCCGGCCGACTACTCGCGGCCGATCAGTGATCCGACCTCGGCAGCCAACGCGCAGTTCAACGCCTTGCTCACCCGCTGGGCCCAGCAGGCGCCACACCTGCTGTTCTACTCCTACGTCAGCAAGAGCATGTGGTGGCGGCTGCCCCGACCAGTGGTGCACAACTTCGCGGCCGACGTGAAGTACCTGCACAGCCTGGGCCTCCGGCGCTACTACTGCCAGAGCACGCTGACCGACTGGCCCGAGGCTGGCCCGCTCTACTACGTGCTGTGCAAGCTGTTGTGGGACCCCTCGCAGGACCCGAACGCCCTCGCCGCCGACTGGGTCACGCACATGTTCGGCCCGGCGGCGAAGGAAATGGCTTCGTTCTACGCGGCAGTCGAGAACTCGGTCAAAGCCTCCGGACAGTCGTACTCCGACGACCCGCCGCGAGATGTGCCAGGCCTCTACGACCAAGCGGACCTCGACCGCGCGCAGAGGCACCTGGACGACGCGCTGACGGCCGCCGCCGGCGACGAGGGTGCGCTGACACGGCTGAAGCCGGTTGCAGAGACCTTCCGCTACGGCCGCCACATGATCGCGGCGTTGGAGGCGGCGCATCAGTACCAGCAGGCACCCACGATTGAGTTGGCCAAGACGATCGAGGAGCAGACCGCGAACGCCTGGGCGAGCTACCCCTACCGGTACGCAAAGCGCTACTTCGACGGAATCAGGATGCACACGCAGCTCGGCGTTATCTCCTCCGGCTTCGGCGAGGGCGAGCAGAAGGGCGGCCGGCTCTGCTGGAACTCCGACGAGACCGGCCCCGGTGACAACGCCGCCGGCTGGGCGACCTTCTTCCTCAACGTGGCTGACACGAAGCGCCCGGTGCGTTTGGAAATGGACGTGTGGGGCACGTCGCAACTGGACCAAGTGGTGATCAACACTGGCGGCCAGCGCAAGGGCTACGCCGAGGGCGGCGTCTGGAACCCCGTCAAGCCGAAGCACTCGCTCTCCGGCAAGGAGCAATGGGACACGCTGGTCTTCACGATCCCGGCCGACCTGTTGGCCGCCGACAAGCCTGTGCAGACCATCGGGTTTGGCGGCGCCGATTCGCAGGTGTGGGTGGGGGGGGTGCGGTTTGGGCAGGGGGAGCAGTGAGTGCTCCCAGGCGTCGCGCGCCGTCCGACGCAGCGTGACTTCACCGGTCCGCAAGTGCCGCGAGAGCCACACCAGGGCTGTCCGGCAGTTGCCGCACCGTGACGGACAGTCCTGCCGATCCAGCAGAAGGCGCTCCACGGGTCCTCCCTCTGAACGCTGACCCTTGCCCACGCGCGACAGCCCTGAACGAGGAGACCCCGTGACGGCAACGCCCCCTCCATGTCCGTTTTGCTTGGCATTATGTCCGCTATACTTGTCATTCTGCAAAGTTCGCGATACGATCTTCACCAACGCGATGGAGGTCGTCGATGGCAACCCAGACACTTGGCAACCGCTTGAGAGTTGCCCGGGCCGAGCGCGAGCTTTCCCAGGAGCAGCTTGCCGGTCTTGTCGGCGTGACGCGCCAGACCATCAGTGCCATCGAGACGGAGCTATACTGCCCGTCGGCCCTCCTGGCCTTCCTCCTTGCCCAGCAACTCAGCAAGCGAGTCGACGAACTGTTTTTCCTGAAAGGAGAGCCGACATGAGTACGACCCCTCCGGTGGAACGCGACGAGCGAACGGTGGCTGTCGAGAATGCCAGCTATACTCGCGAAGGTTAGGAATACACCGAAGCTATTGCACAAGTTCGACGCCTCTGCGTGCACAGCAGTGTGTTGGGTGCTCACCACACGCCCCCGGGTGAAGTTCTGCGAACTTCCACTTCGGTGTATTCCTAACCTTCGCGAGTATACCGATGCGCGGGCGCCTTCCTGCTCTCCGCGCTGTTGCTTGAGGTGGTGTACCGGGGCTGCTTCCGGAACGAGGCGGCTTGGGACTTGATGGCCATGGTCGTTGTGAGTGCGACGATCTCCATGGCGTACCAGGTCCGCCACAAGGCATTGGCAAGCAGCCGGATGGCGAAGAGAGACCTGCTCGTCGGCTTCGTCATGAGTGCCCTCGTCGCCACCATTGCGGCAGCGCTCGCGACCTGGCGCCGCGGCTGAAGCGGTGAACGTCAACACGCCGGGCAGGAGCCCTGCCGACCCGCGGCGAATAGCCCGCCCCGTCACACAGCCGGAGGAACCTCGATGAAGATCGCGCGCTCAGCCGCAGTCAGCTTGCCTGGAATGGTGGTGTTTGCACTCGTGCTCGAAAGCTCTGCCCTTGCCGCCTCGAAGGACCTCGGTGATGGTTTCACCGACCACGGGGTCTGCACCCCGCTCTCCAACCACCGGGGCATCGTCGCCACCAAGGACGGCGACGGCAGGGATATCGCTCTGGCGTGGTTGATGGACCACCGCGGCTGCTATGAGCTGCTGTTGGTGGATGCCGCGACCGGCAAGAGCGAGGAGTTCCCGATCCCCGCGCCCACCGGCGGCGACTCGCCCTTCGCCTCGATCCTGTCGTCCGGCGGCAAGTTCTACACCCACTTCGGCAGTCACTTCTACGAGTTCGACCCGGCGCAGCGCAAGTTCACCTTCGTGCATGAGACCGCGCCGCAGATGGCCATGGGCATGACGGAGGACGACAATGGCGTGATCTGGTCGGCCAGCTACCCGCAGAGCGGCGTGGTGTCCTACGACCCGAAGACCGGGGCGTTCAAAGACTACGGGCATGTCTACAAGCAGGGCTGGGCGCAGTACCAGCGCTACGTCGCCTGCGACGACACCGGCTGGCTTTACTTCGGCATCGGCAACACCGCCAGCCAGCTCATTGCCTTCGACCCGACCACCGGCGCGGCCACGCCGATCCTGCCCGACGCCGAGCGCAAGCACGGCAGCGGCTACGTGGTGCGCGATGTCAACGGGAAGGTCTACGGTCACGGCTCCCCCGACAAGGAAGAGCCGTGGTACGAGCTGTACCGCGGCCAGGCTACGAAGCTGCCCACGCCGCCCACGCCCAAAGCCAAACCCATCCTCACCGCCAGCCAGAGCCTGTTCCACCAACAGTTCCCCGACGGCAAACTGCTCAAGGAGTTCGACACCATCAAGCACCGCCTGGTCGTCGAGGACCCCAAGGCGAACCAGACGAAGGAGCTGACCTTCGACTACCAGAGCGAGGGCGCCCACATCATGGCCCTGTGCACGGCGCCCAATGGCACGATGTGCGGCGGCAGTGCCTTCCCCTTCCGCTTCTTCTCGTACGACCCGAAGACCGACGCGTGGGACCGTCACAAGGCCTTCCTGCAGTTCAACACCGTCGTCCGCCAGGGCGATCGCTGGTACACCGGCGGCTATGGCGAGGGCTTCCTGTTGGAGTGGGACCCGACCAAGCCGTGGGTGGATACGGTCAAAGACAACCCCGACTGCAACCCGCTCTTCCTGGCCGAAGCCAACCCCGACATCAACCGCCCGCATGACCTGCTGGCCCATCCCGACGGCAAGACGCTGGTGCTGGCCGGCACGCCCGGCTACGGTCTCACCGGCGGCGGACTGCTGTTCTGGGACCGCGAGACAAGGCACGCGCAGGTCGTCAAGCACACCGAGATCCTCCCCGACCACGCCCCCATGAGCCTGGTCGCCCTCCCCGCCGGCGAGCTGCTCCTCGGCACCACCATCGAGGCCGGAACCGGCGGCGCGGTCAAGGCGACGGTGGCGGAGCTGCTGGTCATGGACATGGCGACCAAGCAGGTGAAGTGGCACGAACCCCTCCTGCCCGGCGTCCGCAACTACACCGACATGTGCCTCGCCCCCAACGGCCTCGTCTTCGGCTTCGCCGACTGGAAGCGCTTCTTCGTCTTCGACCCGAAGACCCGCAAGATCACGCTGGAGAAAGACCTCGAGCCCGACCTCGGCCGCACCAACGCTCAGCAGCAGACCCGCACCTTCGTCTTCGGGCCGGACGGCACGATCTACGTGCTGCTGAGCCAGGGCATCGCCAAGCTCGACCCGGAGACGTTCGCGCTCGAGCTGCTGGCGAGGTCGCCGGCGCCGCTTGGCCCCGGCGGGGATTGGTTGGACGGGCAGATCTACTTTGGGAGTGGGTCGCATATGTACAGTTGGACGGTGGCGGATTAGAGCGGCGGACCCTCTGACCAAAGACGATGACATGCCAACAGAGCACACCGTCTATCACAGCCAGTATTGGGCCCACGCGCTAACCCTACGCGGGTCCGGGGGCGATATCGCGGCCCTGTCGCGGTCCCTCGCCAACGCCCGAGTCGACCTCAATCCCCACCAGATCGATGCTGCGCTCTTCGCTCGCCCTTCACCAACGGGGCGATCTTGGCCGATGAGGTTGGCCTGGGCAAAACGGTCGAAGCGGGCATCGTGCTATCACAGAAGTGGGCCGAACGCCGCCGGCGGGTCCTGATCGTCGTGCCCGCCATGCTCCGCAAGCAGTGGCAGCAGGAGTTGAGCGAGAAGTTCTTCCTGCCCTCCGAGGTGCTGGATTCCCAGGTGGTTGGGCGGCTGCGGAAGAACGGCGGCGGCAACCCGTTCGACCAGAGAGACAAAGTCGTCATCTGCTCGTACAACTTCGCTGCCGCCAGGGCTGCCACTGTTGCCCAGGTGCCGTGGGACATGGTGGTGATCGACGAGGCGCACCGCCTGCGGAATGTCCACCGCTCGCGCACCCGGCTTCAGAACAACCCGGCCGCACAGAAGACGATGGCGCACCGCATTGCCGAGGCTGTCGGCAAGGCGCCCAAGCTTCTGCTGACCGCCACGCCGCTGCAGAACTCGCTCCTTGAGTTGTTCAGTCTCGTCAGCGTGATTGACCTCCACGTGTTCGGCGACGCGGCGTCCTTCCGCGAGCAGTTCCTCAACAGCACCGATGAGCTGACCCGCAACGTGCAACTGAAGCAGCGGCTGGCGCCCGTCTGCACGCGCGCCTTGCGCAAGCAGGTGAGCGAGTACATCCCGTTCACCAACCGCGTCCCGATCACCCAGGAGTTCTTGCCCACAGATCAGGAGCAGGCACTCTACGACGACATCACGACCTATCTCCAGCAGGACGTCCTCTACGCCCTGCCCGCCAGCCAGCGCCAACTCATCACGATGGTGCTGCGGAAGCTGCTGGCGTCGTCTACCTTCGCCATTGCCCGCACCCTCCGTCGACTTGCAGACCGCCTGGAGAGCCTTCGCGACCGGCTTGACTTGCTTGATGATGAAGACCTGGAAGGCATTGAGGAGTTGGCCGACGAGTACAGCGAGGATGCCGAGGAAGACACGGAAGGGGAAATCGACCCGGAGAAGCTGAAGGGCGAGCTGGACGACCTGCGGCGATACGCCGACCTCGCGGCCCGCCTCGCCCACAACGCCAAGGGCGACAAGTTGCTTCCCGCGC
Organism: Armatimonadetes bacterium CG06_land_8_20_14_3_00_66_21; assembly: GCA_002779825.1. Taxonomy (GTDB): domain Bacteria; phylum Armatimonadota; class Abditibacteriia; order CG2-30-66-41; family CG2-30-66-41; genus CG2-30-66-41. Next base: position 9,190 of record PEVN01000513.1, read on the forward strand.
TCAAGATCGCCTTCGCCAGAGCGGAGCAACTCGGGGCGGCTCGCAAAGCCGTCATCTTCACCGAATCACGCGAGACCCAGACCTACCTCTACGACCTGCTCACCGCCAACGGGTACGAGGGCCAGGTCGCCACGATCAACGGCACGAACAACCAGCCGCACCACGCTGAGATTCACGCGCGCTGGCTGGATAAGCACCAGGGCACGGATCGGGTCAGCGGCTCCCGCGCCGTTGACAGGAAAGCTGCCCTCGTCGATCACTTCCGGGACGAAGCCACGATCCTCGTCGCCACGGAGGCCGCTGCCGAAGGTGTCAACTTCCAGTTCTGCTCGCTGGTCGTCAACTTCGATCTGCCCTGGAACCCGCAACGCATCGAGCAGCGCATCGGCCGCTGCCACCGGTACGGGCAGAAGCACGACGTGGTCGTGGTCAACTTCCTCAACCGCCGCAACGAGGCGGACAAGCGGGTCTATGAACTGCTCAGCGAGAAGTTCCGCCTCTTTGACGGCGTGTTTGGCGCCTCCGACGAGGTCTTAGGCGCGCTGGAATCGGGCGTGGACATCGAGCGCCGCATCGCCGAGGTCTACCAGACCTGCCGGACCAACGCCGAGATTCAGGCGGCGTTCGACGCCCTCCAGGCCGAGTTGGACGCCAAGATCCAGGCGCGCCTGGCTGCCACCCGGCAGGCGCTGTTGGAACACTTCGACGAAGACGTGCGTTCGCGCCTCAAAGTCAGCCGCAAGCAGACCCTCGAGTGCCTGTCCCAGCGGGAACGGTGGCTGCTCGACTTGACCCGGGTCGAGCTGGACGGCCAGGCCCGGTTCGACCCGACGCTGCCTCGCTTCTTCTACACCGGCGCCGACGCCCGGCAAGGCTGGTACAACCTCGACTGGAAAGCCGCCGAGACCGCCGCCGAGCACTTCTACCGCCTGGACCATCCGCTGGCTGTGCGCCTCATCGAGCGGGCGGTCGCCCGGAAGCTGCCTCTGGCCGAGATCACGTTCAACTACACAGACCATCCCGGCAAGATCAGCGTAATCGAGCCACTGGTCGGGCAGTCCGGCTGGCTGGAAGTGTCCAAGCTCACGGTGTCTGCCGTGGAGGTGGACGAGTTCCTCGTCTTCGCCGCCAGGACGGACCACAAGCAGGTCTTGGACGACGAGATCTGCCGCAAGCTGCTGTCTCTCCCGGCAGCGCTGGGACCGGAGACCACGGGCGCTCCCGATCTGGCCGGTCAGCGGAAGGCCGAGGTCGCAGCGCGCCTCGGGGAGATCGACACACGCAACGCCCAGCTCTTCGACGAGGAAGTCCTCAAGCTCGACCGCTGGAGCGAGGACCTGAAGCTGTCGGTGGAGCACGAGATCAAGGAGCTGGACAAGCAGCTTCGCGAGCTGCGCCGTTCGGCCGCCCTTGCCCAGTCCTTGCAGGACAAGCTGACTCACCAGAAGCAGCTTCGCGACCTGGAGCGCCGTCGCAACACCAAGCGGCGCGAGCTGTTCGACGCCCAGGACGCCAT